>JAQVON010000065.1 GCA_028702595.1 Mariniphaga sp.
CGCTGCAGATGGTGAAGCAGTACTTGATCTGGCTGAAAATGATAGTTATACATTTGCCGGTGTTGATGAACTGGGAACCATAACTGAAAAAGATTATACCGCTATTCATATTCAAAAAGTGCTGGATCTGGAACTGGTGAACCAGGCTGCCATTGAAGCTGCCCGGTTTTCGGTTGCTGTTGATGCGGTAAATTCAGTGGGAGGAATTGCTATGCCTGCTTTGCTGAAGGCTTTAGGTGTTAAAAATATTGTTGAAATTAATGGTGAACCTTCTGGTCTTTTTGCTCATAATCCTGAACCCATCCCGGAAAACCTGATGGAAACAGCTGATATAATCAGGTCGAAGCAGGTGGATGTTGGTTTTGTTGTTGATCCTGATGTTGACAGGCTGGTGATTATCAACGAGGATGGGTCCATGTTTAATGAAGAGTATACCCTGGTTGCTGTTAGTGATTACGTTTTACAACACACACCAGGAAATACTGTCTCCAATCTCTCTTCAAGCCGTGCCCTTCGTGACGTAACCCAAAAATATGGAGGAAGCTATTCAGCAGCCGCTGTTGGGGAAGTAAATGTGGTTGCTAAAATGAAAGAAGTGGATGCAGTTATTGGCGGAGAAGGTAACGGAGGCGTGATTTATCCTCCTGCACACTTTGGCCGGGATGCTTTGGTGGGGGCTGCGCTCTTTCTTTCACATCTTGCTGCTGCCGGAATAAAATGTTCTTCCCTGCGTCAAAAATATCCTAACTATTTCATGTCAAAAAATAAGATCGAACTTACTCCGAATGTGGATACTGATAACCTTTTGTTGAAAATAAAAGAAAAATATGCCAATGAACGGGTGAGCGATATCGATGGAGTGAAAATAGATTTCGAAAACTCCTGGGTGCACCTCCGTAAATCAAATACCGAAGCCATCATCCGGATTTATGCTGAAGCAAAATCGAAGGATGAAGCACATAACCTGGCTATCAGGATCATCAATGAGATAAAAAATATTCTATCATGAAGAAGAAAAAGAATATTGCTATTGTGGCTCACGATAATCGCAAAAAAGATATTATTGAATGGGTAGAGTATAACTGGAAAGAACTGGTTCAACATGATTTAATCTGTACCGGAACTACAGGAAAACTGGTGGAAGAAGCTTTAGCAATAAAGTGTACCGGGGAGAACTTCGTTCCTCCAACAGTCACCCTCCTGAAATCGGGGCCTCTCGGTGGCGATCAGCAGCTTGGAGCATTAATTGTAGATGGTCAGGTCGATATTTTGATTTTCTTTTGGGATCCCATGCAACCGCAGCCACATGATGTAGATGTTAAAGCATTGCTCCGTATAACCGTATTGTATAATATTCCAACTGCGTCAAATCGTTCCACTGCCGATTTTATTGTTTCTTCTTCTCTGTTTCACGAAAGTTATAAACCGATCCTAAAGGATTATTCTGGTTATATTACCAGGGATGTGAACATCATGTAGATTTTTAGTCTGCTGTTTTATCTGAACGAAGTTAGTAATCATTTTACCTAAAAAAATTGTTGAATTTCCGCAGGTTCCATCACCCTGCGTATAAAAATTAAAAAAATGTACAACGAAGTCCTTTGGCTGGTCATGCTGCTGGTCAATTTCCTTTTCATTATTCTTGCGTATAGGTTGTTTGGTAAGTGGGGCCTGATCATGTGGATCCCATTATCGGTTATTGTCGCAAATATTCAGGTGGTTCAAACAGTAACCCTTTTTGGATTAACAGCTACCCTGGGAAATATTGTGTATTCTACTTCTTTCCTGATTACCGATATTCTTTCGGAGAACTATGGAAAAAAAGAAGCCGGGAAAGCTGTATGGATAGGTTTTTTTAGTTTGATTGTCATGACTTTGCTTATGAATTTAGCGCTCTTATTTCATCCTTTGGCTGGTGATGAATTCTCCAGGTTAACTCATGATGCGACTGCCACTATTTTTAAGCTGATGCCGCGCATAGCAGTTGCCAGTTTAATCGCCTACCTGCTTTCTCAACGCCACGATATCTGGGCATTTCACTATTGGAAAAAGCATTTCCCCGGAGAAAATCAGCTGTGGTTGCGTAACAACCTGAGTACAACGGTTTCGCAATTGATTGATAGCCTTGTTTTTGTCCTTGTTGCTTTCTATGGCGTGTTTCAGCTTGATGTCCTTATGGAGATATTCATCACAACATATTTGTTAAAATGGATCGTGGCTGTTGCAGATACCCCCTTTGTATATTGGTCAAGAAGGATTTTCAAAAGAAATAATTTTTTCATGCAATAAACTACTCCAAATAATTGCGAATTACGAATATTCAAAATATAGATCGATAATGATAAGGTGAAAAACACAGGAATATTCCAATAGATATAAATGAATAGATGGCTACAAATCAGTAAGTATAGCAGTTTTCAACAAGGTCTGTTTTATAAGTCGTCATTATTTATAGGCATATTGTATATGTTTTTTTATATTTTCGGCGGCAAAGAGAGATAAATAGAATTGTGCATTACTAAAGTGAAGAGCCGGATGAAACGACTGATTTTTTTTATTACTTTCATTTTTTTATTACTTTTTACTACTCATAATCAGCGTATATCATCCTCTCCTGATAACACGAAGGAATCTGATCCGCCTCCATTGACGAAGTCAGAAAAGGAATGGAATAAAATTCAGCAGCTTTTCCCTGGTTATGAAGAATGGTTAACTGCAGAAATTGAAGAATCAGGGACAGTTGGAGCGGCTGTAGCTGTGATTTATAAGGGCAGGATGGCTCATGTTAAATGTTTTGGAACAAAGAAAGCCGGAACACCAGACCCGGTAGATGAGCATACGGTATTCAGACTGGCATCGGTATCTAAATCAATAACGGGAGTGCTTGCAGGTATTTTAGCCAGTGAACAGGTGATCGATTTTGATGAGTGTGTAGCAGATATTCTTCCTGAATTCAGGCTCAATAGTCAGGTGAATACCCGCCAAATGACCCTGCGTAATTTGTTGAGTCATACAACGGGCCTGGTCCCCCACGCCTATGATGATCTTGTGGAGAGCCATGTGCCCTATGGCAAGATTTTCAGCCGGTTGCAACAAGCCAGGATCTCTGCTCCCCCCGGGAAATTATACAGTTACCAAAATGTGATGTTCGGGTTGGTTGATACCATCTTACAGGTTAAAACCAATAAAAATTATAGCCAGCTGGTGAAGCAAAAGCTATTTGATCCTCTTGGGATGAAGGATGCTTCTACTGATTTTGAAAGCTTTCGGAATAATCCCAACAAAGCATATCCGCACCGGGGAGGAAATGGTCTTTATAATCCCATTCCGCTGAATAACCGGTACTATAATGTGGCACCGGCTGCGGGTGTAAATGCTAGTATTTCAGATATGACAAAGTTTCTTATGGGTTTGCTCCATGAAGATAATTACTTGATCAATAGGGATATTCGGGAGATGATCTTTACCCCTCAGGTTAACTCTCCGCTTAGTAGTGGATATTTCAGGTATTGGGATAAGGTGGATTCCAAAAAATATGCCATCGGATGGCGCATCGTGGACTATAAAGGCAGGCAAATAGCCTACCATGGAGGTTACGTCAGCGGTTATAAATCAGAACTGGCAATCTGCCCGGAAGAAAATATAGGAATCGTCTTCCTGACCAATTCTCCCAATAGCGTAGCTTCAAAAAGTATTCCCGTATTCCTGAATTCTTTTTTTAGCCAAAAGGATAAAGAGAAAATGATCGCAGAAGCGAAAAACGATTTTTCCCTCAAATAATTCTTGGGTCAGTTGACCATTTTTTTATATCTTTAGAAAGCTAAATAAGTTGGTTCCCATGAAAGAAATTAAAATCGGATTGATTTTGATGTTAGTATTTTGTGCAACTCTGCTATCGGCTCAATTTCCGGAGGTGGACAATAACCTCGATTATAAAGTAAAAGCTTTTTTGGAGGAGAATGTGCATAACTGGCGCGACATGAACATCCCTGTTGGCGATGGGAGGATTCTTTATGACCTGATCATTCAAAATGGATATACAAATGCTTTGGAAATAGGAACATCTACCGGACATTCTGCCATTTGGATGGCATGGGCGCTGAGTAAAACAGGAGGGAAACTGATTACCATTGAGATCAATAAGGAGCGCTGGCTTA
The DNA here is from genome assembly GCA_028702595.1 of Mariniphaga sp. Classification (GTDB taxonomy): domain Bacteria; phylum Bacteroidota; class Bacteroidia; order Bacteroidales; family Prolixibacteraceae; genus Mariniphaga. The sequence continues at coordinate 4,158 of JAQVON010000065.1, forward strand.
AAGCAAAAGCCAACTTTCGAAAGGCCGGAGTGGATAAATTCGTCGATGCCCGGTTAGGTGATGCTCACGACCTGGTTCCTGCACTTCAGGGAAAATATGATTTTGTTTTTTGTGATGCAGACAAGTATTGGTTCAGAAACTATTTCATAGCCATGGATCCCAAATTGAAGACTGGTGGATGCTTTACTGCACACAATACGGCTATGAGAATAGCAGGAATACATGAGTATCTGGAATATGTTGAAAAACAAAGCCATTACGAAACAACCCTGGATGAAAAAAGCCGAATGGGAATCTCAATCAGTTATAAAAGAGCTGAAAAATCAAACAAAAATTGAGCGTTAATGACTTTTGTCCGAAATGATCTGAATTAGCATACCATCAATTTGTTCCCGGGTACTTACCAATAGTTTTTTGTAATCGGGATGCACCAGTGGATCACCATACCTGATCATAACGTGACTAACCGGCTTGCCCATCTGTCGGAAAAAATGACCCACAAAGGTGTCGTCATCAACCCATGCATCGTTTTTGTCAACCCAATGGACAGCCATAGGGATGACAGGAATTCCGGCGTCGGCAGCAATTTTAAAACTCCCCTTTTTAAACGGTTTGGTTAAAGGCCCCCTGCTGGTTGTTCCTTCAGGAAAAATTACTACCGGAATCGCTTGTGAAACAGATGACCTGATTCTATTCATCGTTGTTATCAAACTTTGTAAATCAGACCGGGTAACGAAAATCATATTCGTTATCCTTGCTCCGGTTTTTAAAAAAGGCCAGTTGCGAAGCTCGGCTTTCCCTACAAATGCAGCAGGAGTAAAGGCTGAAATAATAAAAATATCCAGATAACTCCGATGATTGGGCATAAGAATAAAATTTGAAGAGGCTGGTACCTTGTTCTTAATCACCTTAATGCCGCAAATGAATAGAATGCTTTTCCCCCAAATACTCATGGAACAATGCTGTAACCTCCGGCTGAATCCGAAAATGTGCAGCCAAAACCATCCAACCACCACGATGACAGCAGTAATAATGCCTATAAACAACAACCGAAAAAATGCTAAAGGATAATATGCAATTTGACGTGGAGAATTCATGTAAGTGAATTTAATGTAATATATGTATTTTAGAAAAATAATTATTAAGTTCGTGCTGTCTTTTTGGTTGATGAAACCTGGTAAATGTATAAATTTTTTATGGGTTACCTCATGCAATTAATAAATACAAATATGCAGAAAGAACAGGGAATTCTATCGAAAATGCACCATTACTTCGTCATCAGAAATCATTGCCGGAAAGAATAATTATTGTAAATTTGTAAGTTACTTAATCATTCATGCATTAAATATTACCTATGAGAAATTGGTGGTTTTCAATAGGATTGCTATTCTTTATCGGCATTTTTTTCGATGCACAGGCAGGTGAGATTTCCGATAATGATGGGAGCGGGTTAGCAGATTATTCCGGTTTTTATGTTGGTGGGCAAGCAACCACAAATGGGTTAGGATTTAATTTGAAGTATATCTTCAATAAGCGGTTAACCCTGAAAGCAGGGGTGGAGTCCATGCGTTTGAGTCATTCTTTTCTTCTTGAGGAAGATGATATGTCATATGATGCAAAAGTTAATTACAAGACCGGTGGTATGTTTTTGCTGGCCGATTTTTTTTATACCCGTGCATTGTATTTATCCGGCGGGGTGATGATGAATGATTTTCAGCCTTATATGACAGGAAGAGCAGCTGAAAGCCTCGAATATGGGGATATCAATATCCCTGCCTCCAAAGTTGGTGATTTCCGGATCACTATTGAGCCGGAACTTAAATATTCTCCTTATGGTGGACTGGGGATCCGGACGTTTATGGGTAAAAATAAAATGGTTACCTGGAATTTTGAAACTGGCATCTATTACATGGGACCTCCAGATATTTCTATTGAAGCAACAGGACTGCTTTCTCCTACTGCCGACCCGGCTCACGGGCAAAAAGAGATACTTGAGAAACAATTTTCAGCATATAATCTTTATCCTGTTGTGAAATTAGCACTTTCACTTCGAATTTTTTAAAACGAACCTAAAAGCTAAAGTATGAAACGAGAAGTAATCCAGATAGTCAATAAATTTTTAGCTCTTTTTCTTTTAACTATCTTGTTTTCAGGATGCAGTGGTATTTTTGATAATCCGTTAAAGGATAAAGATACAGGTGAAGATATTCATTTGCTGGTTCTTGATTTTAATTTCTTCGATACCCGTATTGCGGTAAAGTTGCTGGATGCAACTACCGGTGAAATGATCCAGGCCAAAGCTTCTGTTAATTTTTCAGGAATTAATAGCAATGATGTAGTAACCTTTGCCGGAAAAAGAAAAAAGGATTTTATTACCACCCAGGGACAAATTGAAGTTGCCGTGGATCCGAATGTATCCATAACAGAATCATCTCCATTTCAATTTTCTATTTCAGTTGATGCTGATGGATACCATCGCATCTCAAAAAGTTTTCAGTTAAAAAGTGATGGAAAAAAAACGGTTGAAATTAATCTTTCCGGAATTCAGGACGAGAAAGAGCTGGAAATAGGAGGGAACCTGGAAACAGGGAATGGTGATACGACTTTCGTATTTTTTGCCCGGAACGATGGAGATGTGAAATCAGCTACTGATGATACCCCTGTTCATGAGGTAAATTACAGCATTACACTGAATGATTTTTTGAAGTTTAAAGGTGCTGGTGGTAATGTAATCTTCCAGTCAAAACAGGAACTATTAGACGCTTATAATGCCAATCCGGAATCTTTTATAGTGTTGTCAATCAATAAATATACTCAATTTTCACCTGAAATTGATATGGTAAATATGGATGGTGGCGTGGTACCTGCTTTATTCCATAAGCTGGAAACAGGAAGGTTTGTAGGTTTGAAAGTCAGCGGAAATCCTGTGACCGACCTGAATGGTGGTGTTATTACTTCCCAGTGCACCTATTCCGGGGATCCTGCTCCGGATCTGTTTGGCTTTGCTGAGTTTGTCAACAGCAGCTGGACTATATTGGGTGCAGATGTGGTGTATACCCAGTTAAGTTTTAGTTATACCGTAGTTGAAGTTTCTGAAGAAGCCCTCTGTTCCACTGGCAGTAGTATCACCTTCCGATCAAATGTCGTTTCCAGTTTTTCTATTGATGCCGATATTTATGACAGCAACGATAATCTGTTGACTACCACAAATTTTAAAGGGAATTTTCCTGAAACTTTCACGGTTGAAAATACTCCCAACCGTGCGGTTAAGGTTGTATTCCGGAATAATAACCCTGCTTTTCAACCTATTGCCCCACTGCTAATTTCCAATTTTTGCAGTGGCAGTCATGAGGTGAATGTTTTACCTGCAGCAGGGTATCAGCAATACCAGATCGTTTTGAAAGCCTTTTGCCCCGATAATGCAACCATTGCCATTGCTCCGACATACAGTGGTGAGTTTAAGATAAAAGGGAGTAGTTCACCCTGGCAGGGGGTTGACCTGGTTGGCGGTGTTGTTGACCTTCTGGGGTTGCCTGATCAGGAATATGAATTACGCATGCTCTGGGAAAATGACTGGGAATACACCTCTTTGGCTACCAAATTCGATAGTAACGGGAATTATCTGCATCCGTATGGATCTAAGGTGACTTCAATGAGATTGCCTGACGGCCGGATCAGGATTAACATAGAACATACCTATAGCCAAAGTGTTTGTAGCGACATGGGCTGGTGATTGTTGTCAGATCTCTTCCCCGATAGTTACTTGGTAATAGTCGGTTACCCGTGTTGATATCATTCCGGCAGCATGTGCTGCCTGTATCCCGGGTTCACCATCCTCAAATACCTGGCATAATCCGGGAACGACATCCAGTAATGCTGCACATTTCAGGAAGGTTTCAGGATGTGGTTTCGGATGATGTACATCTTCGGTGGCAACAAGGATGTTAAAGTAATTGTCCAAATTTAATATCTCAAGCGTTTTCCAGGCCAGGCGTTTGTGCCCTCCGGTGCCGATTGCCATGGGGATTTCTCCGTAGTATTTTTTGATGACCCGTACTACCGGATCAATAGGCTTCATTTTATGCATGTTTCTTTCGTACTCTTTCTCTTTGAGTACCCCCGTTTCAACCGGATCCAAATGGGTGCCAAACAGCTCATTCAATCTCAGGATGGTTCCCGTTACCGAAATGCCGGCAAGTGTGGCAAACAAAGCCGGAGTGAAATCAATGCCGGACTCTGATAAAATTTTTTTATAGGCCAGAAAATGAATGGGCATAGTGTCTGCAATGGTTCCGTCAAGATCAAAAATCAGTCCGCGAGCCCCGGGAACTATATCTAACTTTTTCACATCAATGGGTTTTTGTACCAGCCAAAATTAAAATTTTTTATTCAACTGATCTGCTAATGTAGGAATTAAAGAAATTTCACCATTTTTGTTCAAAATATGTTGAGACGAATTACGACCTGTTTAATTCATGCGTTTAGTTTGATGCAGATGCAAGGCGCCGGAACCCGCAGGCATAGTTATCTATTTCAAGGGTTTCGCAACGAAGCAGGTGCATTGAAATAAACGCACTTGTGAAAAATGTTTTTCGTTCAACTGTATTATAAATCATTTGCAAATAACACTTTACCAATTCAAAAATATTTTTTATGAATTAAACAGGACGAATTAGTTCCAGCGAAATGAATGGCCTATTCTGTCGGACTTCATTAAAATGAACTATGATGAAAGCCAAATACCATGAGAATAAACTATTATAATGAGGTAAACACCTTTAAAAATTAACAATTTTAATCAGATGAATCAGGATATTCTTTTATACACACTTCCCCAGTGGTTGATCTTTGCCGGATTTATTGCCTATGTTTATGGGAGGGTAGAGCAAAAAAAGATTTTTCGCCTGGTAGGCACAGTTCTATTTTTTCTACTGGGTTTTTTTGCATTATACTCCATGCTCTCTGGTCGTTTTTCATCCTTTTCATTATTGACTCCGGAGGAAATCATTCATGAAGAAATGGGTGAGGAGGTTATGGAAGAACTGCCATTTACAGCACAAATACTGCCGGCGTATATTGCATTTCTTTTCTCCGGGCTTCTTTCTGTTCCTACCTTTTTTTTAGAGTGGAAAAACCGGAAAGGAAGAAATATTTTGTTCATATTCACCGGTCTAATTGGTCTTTTAGGTTTCTTTATCATTGTTGGGGCATTAAGAAATTTGTAAAATGTTAGAATTTCATCAAAAAATTCATCAATTTGTTAAAATAAGGAAGGATATATTAGCTTGTTTTTTATATTGCACCCCGATTGTGAAATAAAAAATTGAATATATAAAAGCGTAAATATCCATTATGAATCCACAGGCAGAAGAATTGAATCAGGTCATCCGGGAGGTAAGCCCGGCAGTTTACGAAATGCTTTCCGGCAGGGGAAAGGATATTTTTTTCCCGAAAAAGGGAATCCTGGGGCAAACGGCCGAAGCAAAAGGCACCCGAATAAATGCAACCATTGGTTCTGCCATTGAGGATGACGGATCGCCCATGAGGCTTGACGTGATCGCTTCCAGGATTCATCTTGACCCTTCGCTTGTTTTTCCCTATGCTCCCAGTTTTGGACGTCCCGATTTACGATCGAAATGGAAAAGCATGATTTATGCGAAAAATCCGTCTTTGGGCCATACTGAAGTGAGCCTGCCGGTTGTTACCAATGCATTAACTCATGGGATTAGCATAGCCGCCTATCTATTTGCTGATCCGGGTGATGAGGTGCTTGTCCCTAATCTTTTCTGGGGAAATTATAACCTTACCTTTTCTAACGGTTTTGGCGCTAATCTGATAAAATTTAACCTGTTTAAGAATGAAAGATTTGATTTGGAGGCTTTTGAGTCGAAACTGAATGAAGGGAAAATTGGGAAGAAATTACTTATCCTGAATTTCCCCAATAATCCGACCGGTTATACTCCAACCCAGACGGAAGCTGATGCTATTGTTTCAATTATCCGAAACTCGGCCGACAGAGGGAACAAGATTGTTTGCATTGTTGACGATGCCTATTTCGGCTTGGTTTATGAAGAAGGGATTGCCAAAGAGAGTATATTTGCCCAGCTGGCCGGCATCCATAAAAATGTGTTGGCTGTTAAGCTCGACGGAGCTACCAAGGAGGATTATGTATGGGGATTTCGCATAGGATTTATAACCTTTGGAGTACAGGGAGGAACACCAGAGCTTTACAGTGCATTGGAATCAAAAACAGCAGGAGCAATCCGGGGAAATATTTCTAATGTGGCCAATCTTACCCAATCACTTCTGTATACTGCTTACGCCAGCGATGAATATGACCATCAAAAAAAGGCTAAATTTGCTATTATGAAACAGCGTTATGAGGCAGTGAAGAAAGCACTAAATGAGAAAAAGTATCAAAAATACTTCAGTCCACTGCCTTTTAATTCCGGTTATTTCATGTGTGTCCAACTGGCCGGCGGAATAAATAGTGAAATAGTCCGACAAGTATTAATTCAAAAATACAGTATCGGAACGATCAGTCTGGATAATATCCTGCGACTGGCATTTTCTTCTGTCGCTGCTTCAGATATGAATGCCCTGTTTGAAGGGATTTACAAAGCTTGTGAGGAGTGTGCCTGAATTATTTTAACAGGTTTTCATCCCGAATAATCATTAAAATGGCTGAATGGGGCAGGATTATGTATTTTTCTTTGTTGAATTCAATTTCATAGCCGCTTTTATTGAGGTAAACAGCCAAATCACCCATGTGAGCCTGTAGGGGTACATACCTCACATTATCCTGTTTCTGTTTCCAGGCTTCGTCTTCTTCTGAAACAGCAGGTATTGGATAGCCCGGCCCTACTTTTACGATATATCCACTTTGAATTTTTTCACTCTCCTGAACGGTAGGTGGGAGGTACAAGCCTGTCCTGGTTTTTCCAGAGGGAGTCTTTGGCTTAACCAGCACCCGGTCGCCTACCATAATGAATTTTTCAAGGTCTTTTTCTTCAATAACTAATGACATATCTAATTTTCTTTTCAGGACAAATATAAAACTTTCTGATGGGTTTCCGTGAATATTTCCTCGATACAACCCTTGATCCCCGGCTTCAACCTATCCCTGAAATGAATAAAAAAGTATCCACTGCCGGGGGAAGGCAATGGATACAAAAATTATTATCTCCCCGGAGACTTCAGTCCAATTCGGGTAAAATTACAATCTGATTTGGTTTTTTACCTATTATGCTACAGCATTTCCAATAAGGAAGGTTGCAGCCAAAGCAATAATTGCATATAACTCGGGGAATACTGCCAGTATCAGTGTTTTCCCTGTTACATCGTAGCCTGATCCAATCGCAGCAATACCATTGGCACAAACCTGGCCCTGGCGAATGGATGAAAACAATGCAACCAGCCCAAGAGCAAGCCCTGCGCCAAATACTGATGCAGCCTGGTTCCAGTCAGGATTATCTAACAAACCAAAGAAGTTACTCAATAAAAAGTAACCTGCAAAACCATAAAGTCCCTGGCTGCCAGGCAATGCCGTCAACAGGATATACGAACCAAATCCGTCAGGATTTTTTTTCGTTGCTCCAACTGAAGCACTTCCGGCAATTGAACATCCAAAGGCACTGCCGGTGCCGGAAAGTCCAACCATTAAACCAATTCCAATGTAAGCTAAAACAATAGGATCCATTCTTGAATTATTTAAATTGTTATTACTAATTATTTGTCTCTTTTTCAGCAGCAGGCTCCGCAAAGGGTAAGTAGGGCTTGCCTCCTCCTGTAAATCCGGCATTTTTGTAAAATTCTACAAATGTTAACCGGATGGGATGGACAAATGCTCCCAACGCCGACATGAAGATGGTGATGGAGTGTCCAAAAATTAAAATGATGATCATGACCAAAGGACCAAAAATTATATGGTCGGGCTTCATGTTCATCGCCATGTTGTTGAATACCAGTCCAAGAATTGCACTGGAAATTCCTAATGCAAAAAGCCTGATGTATGATAAAAGGTCTCCCAACAAGCCTGTGATCATATTATAGGTGTCCCAAATGCCTGCACCTATATTCATGAAAATATTTCGCTTCGGATGATTCAGAATCAGAATTAAAATTCCCGATACAATAAACAGCGTATATTGAATAGTTGAAGCTAAATCGGGATGAATCATTTCGGCCGTTTTCAAGCCGTAAAGTGTTGCCATCCCTAAAATCAAAATTAGCCATCCAACGGTGGAGAGTGCGTATTTGAATCCCAACAACCGGGTTATGTTGACAACCTTCAGTACCATTCCGAACAAGATCTGGATGGCTCCAAATATCAGGGCCAGATTGAAAAGCTGGTTGGTGTCAATCATATATGCTTTCAGTTTGTCTAGCCACGGAATATTGGCTTCAACAAGGTTTATACCCAGGAAAGTACCTGTCAGGATGCCAAAGATAACAGTAGAGAGTCCCAGCCATTGTGCCAAGGTCAGAATAGAGCGCATGGATGGTTTTTTATATTTCAAAAACTGGGCTGCTGCAATGATGATCAGCCCATATCCTGCATCTCCCAGAGAGAATCCAAAAAACATCATGTAGAATGGGGCAAAAAAAGGTACCAGATCAAGTTCTTTATGATTAGGCAGGTCATACAGCCTGCCAATCACCTCATACAGCTTGTTGAAACGGTTATTTTTCAGGAGTATAGGCACTTTGTCGTCGAGAGCAGGTTTTTCAGCAGTAAATAAAACCTTTTGCTCTTCAAGGTAATTATCCAGCTCAGCTTTCTTTGTTTTTGGTACCCATCCTTCGAGTATTTTTACCTTCCCCTCCACCTCTTCTGTGGTTTGAAGCAACGCATTTTGCTCATCAAGGTCCCGGCTCAGTTCTTCATAGTACTTTTTCAATAAAGGCTTACAACAACTGGCAATCTGGTGTAACTCCTGTTTTAAGTTGTCTATTTCATAAGTTAGCTTTTCCGTTTCTATCCGAATTTGCGATAACGAACGATCAGGAATCAGGAGCTCATCGGCACCAGTCAATTCCTCGAATCCATTGGTCGCATTTTCAGGGTCTGTTTTTTCGATTTTAACAAAATAATGGTAACCATCCATTTCTGAAATGGACTGGAGAAAGAATTGTGTTTCCCATTCCGGATTATATTGCTGGACAGGACATGAAAAAAATCGGATTTTGATCTCATTCTTTTTGAGTTCGTGAATTTTTTCCCATTCGAATTCTCCCCAGGGTTCTAGCAGTTTTCTTTCCTTATCGAGCTGCAATATTTGATGGTGGTTATGCTCCAGCTCTTTTTCCATTTCTTTCAGTCTGTTGAAGACTGAATTGCCCGATTCATACGCTGAAGTTTGACCCGCTGGTTCCGGTTCAATACTTTCAAGTTTTTTTATGGCTTTCCCCACTTCAGTCAAATGTCTGAAGGCCTCCTGCATTTCAATCGTTGGTTCTTTTATTTTATCCTGAATATGAACCACCCCAATTTTTCGGATATCTTTGAGGAATCCTTTATAGGCGGAATGAAACACCAGGAATGTGTATTTATACATAGGAATAATCATACTTCTGCCTCCTTCATTCTTTGTGCTTCCTGTCTGTCTTTCACAATTTTTTGTGCCGATTTTGATAAATTATCCTGGTCTTCCAGAAAACGTTTAATTTTCCGGATAGCATCCATGAATCCTGGGATTTGCACTTTTTCATACAGGTTTACCTTTTGGGTGGTTTTTTTTCGTGCAAAATCAAGTAGTTCCATTTTGCGGAGGTATACTTCGCGTTCGATGGCGATTTCCGCAGTCTCTTTCATGATTGATATTCCATCCGGAAACCATACAGGTTGGTTAAAGAGGTTCTCGGTGTTGGTTTCAAAGATAATTTTATCGAGCACGGGAGTAAAAACTCCGGCAATTTTTTTTGATGAAAGCCTGACATCATTCAGGCGTATCAGGTTAGGATCAAATTCACCCCATAACCGGGCCAGGCCTTCGTACAAAGCAATTTTCTTGTTGTATTCATTTTCAAGGTCAGTTGCTTTGTCTTTTGCTTTTTTAACCTCTACACGTAGGGCCGACTCTTTGTTTTTTAGAGTAGGTAATGCCCGTTCTCTGACTTTCAGCTGTTTGTCGAGTCCCTGCAGAGCGGTTTTATTGTATTGAAAACTTATGGCCACGAGATTAATTTTTAAGGTTTAACTCTTCCAATATTTTTCAACCAGATTTTCTTTGATAGCGACTTCTGCTTTTTTGAAGTGTTTTCCGAACAGTTCCCATGTGATATCTAGCATAGTGTCAGTATCCACATTCACATCAATGGCCAGGATTTTGTCGGAGTACTCTTTGGCAAAATTCAATGTACGTTCATCATAATCGGTGAGGTCGAATCCATTTTCCAGTTTAGTACGTGCATTGGCAGCATCGGCGTAAAGTCGGATGGCTGAGTTCATCACCTGGGGATGATCTTCCCGGGTTTGTTTGCCGATAACGAGCTGTTTTAGACGCGACAGGGAGCGGAACGGGTCAACAATAACTTTTCCTATTTCAGAATCCCGACGCAGGAATAGCTGGCCTTCGGTGATATACCCTGTATTATCGGGTATGGAATGGGTTATATCTCCTCCCGACAAGGTAGTTACAGCGATGATTGTGATTGAACCCCCTTCCGGAAACTGAACCGCCTTTTCATATATTCGTGCCAGGTCGGAATAGAGTGATCCCGGCATGCTGTCTTTGGATGGAATTTGGTCCATTCGGTTCGACACAATACTGAGGGCATCGGCAAACAGTGTCATATCGGTGAGCAGAACCAGCACACTTTCATTTTTGTCAACAGCAAAGTATTCTGCCGCAGTTAATGCCATGTCGGGCACCAGTAATCGTTCAACAGGAGGATTTTCCGTTGTGTTCACAAAGCTCACGATGCGGTCGAGTGCACCGGCATTATCAAATACATTTTTAAAATAGAGGTAGTCGTCATTGGTAAGCCCCATACCCCCGAGGATAATCTTATCAGTTTTTGCACGTAGAGCGACCAATGCCATCACCTGGTTATAGGGCTGGTCGGGGTCGGCAAAAAACGGAATTTTTTGGCCGGAAACCAGCGTGTTGTTCAGGTCGATGCCGGCAATACCTGTAGCAATCAGGTTCGAAGGTTGTTTCCTTCTGACCGGGTTTACTGAAGGGCTTCCGATGTCGCGCACTTCACCCTGGATGGCTGGTCCGCCATCAATTGGGTCACCAAAGGCATTGAAAAACCTGCCGGCTAAATCGTCGCTTACCCTGAGCTGTGGTGGCCTTCCCAGGAAAGAAACTTCCGAATTGGTCGGAATTCCTTCGGTACCCTCAAAAATCTGTAAGGTGATGTCGTTCCTTGAAATTTTTACCACCTGGGCTAATTTGCCGTTAACAATAGCCATCTCATCATAACCTACTCCTTCGGCTTTTAAAGTGACCGTCGCTTTGGTGATGTTTGTTAATTTGGTATATACTTTTTGAAATGCCTGGCTTTCCATAGTATCTCTATTTCTCAGTTAATGTATTACGAAGAATTAATTTGCCTGTTTTTGCATGATTTCCTCCAATGTCTTTTCGTGTTGTTTGAATTTTTCAGATTCAAATTCAGTATAATTCATCTGTTTGAATTCGTTGATCAATTCTTTAAAGAAAGAGCTGACCTCTTCAAAATGGTGGAAGGAAAAGTTGCTCTCTACAAGCTGAAGCACTTTTGTTAACATATATTGTTGCCTGTTCATGGGTGTAGAGGCATCAATTTTATCAAAAGCATCTTGTTGTAAAATGACAAAATCGATGAGTTCCGACTTCCAGAATGTTTCATGAAACCCGATAGGTACGCCGTCATCACCGAGGATGTTGATTTGTTCCATGGCTTCTTTTCCCCTGAGTAATATATCTTTGGCTTTCATTACATCATTAAGCCATGACTTGTTAATATATTTCTCAAGGTTTTCCTGGACTTCGGGGTATTCCAGGTATTTTGAATAGCTGTCGATTGGGTCGATAGCAGGATATCTTTTGCTGTCGGCACGGGCCTGGCTAAGACCGTAGAAGCATCGTGCTGCCTTTCGTGTACTTTCGGTGACAGGTTCTTTCAGGTTTCCTCCTGCAGGGGATACGGTTCCAATAAAGGTGATTGATCCTGTTTTCCCATTGTTCAGGTAGGTGAATCCGGCACGTGAATAGAAGTTTGAAATAACAGCCGACAGGTCCATGGGAAAGGCATCCGGGCCGGGAAGTTCTTCCAGCCTGTTTGACATCTCACGTAATGCCTGTGCCCACCTTGAAGTGGAGTCAGCCATCAGCAGTACTTTTAGTCCCATGGCACGGTAGTATTCTCCAATGGTCATTGCTGTATACACTGATGCTTCTCTTGCAGCAACGGGCATATTCGATGTGTTGGCAATGATTATTGTACGTTCAATTAATTTTTTCCCGGTGCGCGGGTCTTCGAGTTCAGGAAATTCTGTAAAAATTTCTACTACTTCGTTTGCTCTCTCCCCACAGGCTGCAATAATAACAATATCAGCTTCTGCTTGTTTTGATATGGCATGTTGCAGAACTGTTTTCCCTGTTCCAAACGGACCGGGAATGAATCCTGTACCCCCTTCGGTAATGGGATTTAGTGTGTCCATGCACCGAACTCCTGTTTCGAGCAACTTGAAGGGCCGTGGTTTCTCTTTGAAGGCGGTGATGGCAATTTTTACCGGCCATTTTTGTACCATGGTCAGGTCGGTTTTCTCTCCGGCACCATCAGTAATCCTGGCAATTGTATGGTCAACTGTGTATTCACCCTCCCCGGCAATTTCCTGAATTGTGAAGGTTCCTTTCATTTTAAAAGGCACCATAATTTTATGAGGCTGACCGTTTTCATCCACTTCTCCGAGCCAGTCGCCGGCTTGAACCTCGTCACCCACCTGTGCCAGAGGTTTAAAACTCCATTTCTTTTCACGATTTAACGGATCGGTGTATTCCCCGCGTTTGAGAAAAATCCCCTCCATTTTGTCGAGGTCGTTCTGCAACCCGTCATAGTTGCGGGAAAGTATCCCGGGACCAAGGGTTACCTCAAGTAAATGGCCTTCAAATGTAACTGCTGACCCCGGCTTTAACCCACGTGTGCTTTCAAAAACC
>JAQVON010000066.1 GCA_028702595.1 Mariniphaga sp.
TTCCTCACTCCATGATTTATTTTATATGGTGTTTACCTCAATCTTTTTTCAACGGTTTCCGAATTCCGGATTGGCCAGGCAGACCGGTCATGAGATACTACAGCAGGTTGACCTCCCGGCATTGCTGGACTCGATGCACTGGAAGAGTAACCTGTAAAAAAAATTTTCTACAGCGCCCAGGCAAAAAATAGCTCCGGTGCCAACCAGAGAATTATTCCTGATAAACTCCCGTTGGGTGTAATTCTGTTTCATCTCAAGGTAAATGAAAGTCTTTTCTGTTCGTCAGACTTATCGAATGTTCCTTCCACACGAACTCTCCGCTTAGTCCCTGCGGTAACTCAATCATTCCTTTTAATCCATAGGCTCCAATCCTTTCCAAGCTGAAAGTAATTGTACCCTGTGGATGAGGCATTTTACCTTTTATCCGTTTCAAATCGCCCAAATGGGGTTTAATTATTACTGTTTTGAAACCCGGAGATGCCGGTTTAATGCCTGCTATCAAGGCAAGGAATTCATAATTCGGGCTGGAGCTCCAGGCATGACAGTCGGATCGATTCCCGTCAGGCCTTTCAGGGAATGTCGTCAATCCCATGTTCAGCATTCCGTACCAGGGGTGTAGGGTTTCCGGAAATTCATCTGAGAGCCCTGCTTCCTGTAAAGCTCTGGTCAGGTAAAACCTAAAATACAGACTGGGTTGAATCAGTCTGTTGTCGTTTCGGAAACGACGGACAAATTCCGGCTGCTCTTCTTTTGGAATAACACCGGTTAATACCGCAAAAATTTGCGCATGCATGCTCCATTCGTTCTTGTCGGGAGAATCGGCTATATAGCCATTGGCTGGGTCCAGACAGAGTGCTTTGACAGCTTTTGTCATCCGCCGGGCAATGTTTTCGTAGTATGTCGCCTTTTCGCTTTGTCCAAAATACCGGAAGATCTCAGCTGCATGTTTGCAGCTATATGCCAGCTGAAGGCTCAGAATAGAAGAGTTGCCTTTCAGTCCACCGCCAGGTATTCCGCTTTGGTTCGCTTCTTTACGGTTCCATTCCTCCGCTCCGTCTACAAAATTCCAGTAGCCTGTCTTTCCCAGCATACCTGTACCGGTATCAATTCGCTGGATGAAGTATCCCAGTACAGCTTCTATTCCGCTGAAAAATTCCCGGATAAATTTCGGATCATCGCGATGCATCCAGTAGTCGTAAATCATATCTACCCAGAACAAGGAGTAAGGGGGAATCACTTGCAGGGTATTGGTGGGATAACGACTTGAGGTCAGTCCTTCATTGAAACGGGAATCATCAAAGCTCCTGATGGCTTTTCGCATCAGACGGTCATCTCCGGACACATACAGCGATATGAGAGCCTGTATGCGGGTATCACCCACATATTGTAATTGTTCGTAATAAGGACAGTCGTAGTAAGTCTCTCCTGCACAAAGTCGTGCCGTACGCCATCCTGTTTCCCAAATCCGGGATAAGCCGGCGTTGTCTGATTCAAATGAAGCATTCTCCTCAAACGGATAACCGGTGAATTCACTTGTTAGTTTTTCTATCACCAGTGACTCGTCACCCGTTTGAATGTCCAGCTGTACGTACCGCCAGGTGCGGAACCAGAGGGGAATAAATTTCCTGTTATCTCCTCCATCCGGTAAAAAGTAATCGGAGTACCCGATTATTTTTTTTCCGTCAACCTCATCCCGGTTTCCTTTTTCTTTTTTTTCATCATACAACCCTTCGGCATAGGTGAGCTTGATTTCACTTCCCTGGCCTTTTGAAACGATCAGTTCAGGGTAAGCAGTGGTAAGCTCATCCTGATCAAGTAAAAAAGATACGTTTTGGTTTGCATCGATTGTTAAGGATTCTTTTCCCTGGAGGAATGCCGCTGTAACCTCTATGTTCTTTGTCCTGCGCACCCGGGCAAATTGTTGGTCATATCGTTCCATAAGCGGTATTTGCCTGGGTTCCAGTCCCCAGTCGATGTGGGTTCCGTTATTCACCGACAACCCAACGCTCAATTGACGGGGAACCAGCCAGGAGCTGTCGTTATACCCGGTATCATTCCACCCCCAGGGATACTGGGCAGCATCAACCCGGTCGCAGGGACCGGTGGCAAAAAAATATCCCGGAACCCTTCCACTCACAGGAGAGTATGCTTTACTTTCTAATATTTTCCAGGTTGAGTTGCTGTTAACCAGCTCCTCTTTTGCCGTATTCCCCTGCAGAATAAAAGCGGTTTTATAAGATAATTGAGCGATGGGTTTCAGTCCTCCAAAATTCCAGACCAGTGCTGCAATACTATTCTCGCCCTGATTCAGGAAGGGGCCAATGTCGATACTTTCAAAACGCCAATGCATGATATCACCACTGGCAGGGCCAAGGCAGACAAATTGGCCGTTTACATATAACTTGTAACGGTTGTCGGCCGAAACATGAATGATAAATTCCCCGGGCTTTTCTTCCAGATGAAATTCTTTCCGCAGATGAAATACACCATACTCAGAAAAAGTTGCCGTAGGGTGATTGATCCAATAGGCCTTCCAGGGTTTGTTCAGTATATCCGGATGAATCCTGTTCTGCGGTAGCTGCTCTGTGGCTGCCGCAAAAAGAATTACAGAACAAAACAGAAGTGAAAGCAATCGTTTCATTGCCTTTGGATTAATCGTTTGTAATTATTTAAATAAAGGGGTTTTATTAAAATCTTTTTTCTTCAGGAGACGCATGGGTGTAAATTTTATCCAGTCAATCTGATAAACACATTCTACACCTTCTTCCGGTGGACCACCTACCCAATTTTCACTTGTCCAGGAATTGAGCTTCAAATAATAGGGCGAATCGACCCGGATGGGATTACCTTCATATTCGTATCGATATATGATATGATCATCTACAAACCATTCAAGATATTCGGGAGTAACATCAAAACCCCAAATATGAAATTCGGATGACGGGTCAAAATCAAGCATGAAGTCTGGATTGGACTGATAACTTTTTTTCCCTCTTTCATGAAGGGCAATATGTACCTCCCCCGTATTTCCCGTGAATGACTTGGTAAGAAATTCAATATCAATTTCCTGCTTGGTGCCATCATTATCTGATGCAGAAATGGCGGTATTATCCCAGTCGATCGTGTAAAAAGAGTTCAGTATCCCGGGAACATCTGATGGCTTCAGTCTCGCTTCCCATCTTCCATAAAGAAATTCAACTTCCGTTTGAATAGCTGAACCCAGGTTTCCCTGATCCGGATCATTAATAAAAATCATGTTCAGAATGCCATCTTTCGCGTAACAACGGTCAGGAGATGTTTTCCCGCCATGCTCAGTCCAGCCGGCAACTCTCCATATCTTGCTGTCGATTTGGTCGAAGCCTTCAAAGAACACTTCATCAACATGTTCTTCGCCATTTTGTGCCGTTGCAAATTTTTTAGGTGATGAATCATTGGTGACGGATTTTTGACCAGATCGGTTTGATCCGCAAGACATTAAAGCCAGGATAAAGACAAATGCAATAATTTTCATGTGAATAATTTTTTTTAATTAGTGTTGTTTAATTCCTTCTATTTAAATCATTATGGTTGTCATATCATTTTCAAATATGCATTACCACCGGATATTATCCTTCAACCGGATATCCTTAGAAGAACTTCCGATTAAAATTTCAAATTCTCCGGGTTCCACTATCCATTGTCCCTTTTGTAGAGAAAAAAAAGACAAATCGCGGGGATTCATTTTTAATGACACTTTCTTTTTTTCTTCCGGACTTAAAAATATTTTGGCAAAGTTTTTCAATTCTTTGTCAGGCCGGGGTTCTGAGGCATGCACATCCCGGATGTATAACTGGGCAACTTCTGCTCCGGAAACATCTCCCGTATTTTTAATTTGAAATGTTGCCACAAAAGAGTCGTTTTCTTTTGTGATTTTCAGATCACTATATTGAAAAGTGGTGTAGGAGAGGCCATACCCGAACGGGAATAAGGGCTTGATATTATTTTTTTCATAGTGCCGGTATCCCACAAATATACCTTCTTCATAATCTACTTTTTTCCCATCCCCCGGATAATGAGTAAAGGCCGGATTATCCGAAAGTTTCACAGGGAATGTTTCCGGCAGTTTTCCTGAGGGATTCACATCTCCAAACAATACCCGAGCAATGGCATGGCCTCCCTCCTGGCCGGGATAGTATGCTTCCAGAACTGCATGCACCTCGTCGATCCAGGGCATAGCCACAGGTGAACCATTGATCAGGACGACCACTGTATTGGGATTGATCTTTGCCATCTCTTCAATCAGCAGGTTTTGATCACCAGGCAGTTCAAGGCCGGAACGATCATTGTTTCCCCCTTCAAAAAAGTTGGATAACCCGGCAAAAATCACCACAGCATCGCTTTCTGCTGCAGCCTTTTTAGCCAGCTCAAGTGAATTATGTCCCGGGATTTCCCATTCAAACCGAATGAAATTGCGGTTTGTACGCTTGTAAAATTCAATTTGAACACCAACCGGTACCTCTTTTTTCAATAAGACATCAACGGTTTTATTAATGGATGCCAGATCAGCTTCAAAATTTTCAGCAGATTTGACGTCCCACTCGTCAATCACGAGAGAATCATTCAGGTAAAGCCTGAATCCTCCCGAAGAGGCAGAAATTCCGATTTTATAGTTGCCCGTTTCGGGAGGCAACAGCCTGCCACTCCACCTGACCGAATAGGATCCCTTGTTGATGCCGGGTTTAGGATTAGCCCAACCCCATGAAAAATCAACCATCTCATCCACCGTTGTGACAGCTGGAGTACTTTTCAGCTGTGTATTGGAAAAATATTCTGCTTTCAATCCCTGTTTGGGCCGGCCGTTAGAATCGTGAATCAGGTACTGGCTTTCCACAATTTTAAAATTACCATTCAATCCGGCTCCTTCCTCAAAAAGAATGGTGGTGTTTGCATCGCAATAGTTTTCAATTCCTTCCAGCGGGCTGACCGAATAAAAAGGTGAAACGGAGGCACTACCACCACCGCCAAGCCTGGCTTCTGCAGCATTGGGACCGATAACAGCCAGTTTGTTTATGTTCTTTTTCAGGGGCAGGATATCCCGGTCATTTTTGAGCAGAACCATCCCCTCTTCAGCAACCTTCCTGGCCAGCAACTGGTGCTTCTCTGTATTGATTTCAGCCTGTAATACAGGCTTGGGATCATCGATCAATCCGGTCTTGATGTAAGCTCGTAAAATGCGCCTTACCTTGTCATCCAGCTCATTAGTTGATAATCTCTTATTTTCGATGGCATCTAAAATGTTCTCTTTAGTAAGAAATTTTCCCGGACCGGGCATTTCCAGATCAAGCCCTGAAACAATAGCTTCGAGACTATGTACCCCGCGCCAGTCCGACACAACAAATCCTTCGTATTTCCATTCATTCTTTAGTATCTCCTGCAGTAGGTGTTTGTTCTCAGAAGTATGAGAATTGTTAAGACCGTTGTAGGCGGTCATCACTCCCCACGGATTTGCTTTTTCAATAGCTATTTCAAAGCTCGGCAGGTATATTTCCCGGAGTGCTTGTTCATTCATGCGGACATTGAGCTGCGATTGGTACTTTTGCTGATTATTAGCTGTTATGGCCTTGATCACAGCGCCGACTTTTTCCGACTGAACACCATCAACAAAAGATGCTGCCAGCTCGCCTGAAAGAACTGGGTCTTCCGAAAATACCTCATAATTCCGACCGTTCAATGGCATCCTTTTCATATTGACCATGGGAGCCAGCAGCATAGCTGATCCTGTGGCACGGGTTTCTCTTCCAAGAGCAGCCCCAACTTCCCGGATCAGATGCCTGTCCCATGTGGCAGCCTGGCCCACAGCTGTGGGAAAACAGGAAGCACTGCCGGCTTCATTTCCCTCTCTGTTTAAAATGACAGTAACACCATGCCCACAATCAGTTACCTGCATAGCTGGAATACCCAGTCGTTCAACTCCTTTGAAATGCCACATGTCAACACCGGTCAGAAAGCCTGCCTTCTCATCCAATGTCATTCGCTGTAAAAGATCTTCAACTCTTTGATCTGTGTGGTATGCAGGATTTTTATAAACGGGAACCCCAGCGGTCTGTCCAACTAGTTCCGGGCAGAATAAAAGGAAAATGCCACAGGTATATATAAAAATTTTTCTCATGTATCTGTATTTTTAAAAGACGCTTCCTCAGAAATCGTGAAAACTTTCCTTGCGGAAACAGCCTTCTGCTTAATAATTTAAATACTTATCTTAAATCCTGATCATCTGTTCGTTTCATTTTTTCGCAAGTTAAATAACTACAGGAGTTTCCCTGTACCCACCGTTGATCGTGTAGCGTATATAATAATCGCCGGAATATTGTTTCTTCCCGTCCGGATCTTTTCCATCCCATTTCATCATAAACAGACCTTGCCTGATGTCTCCTTTGAACAGGTTGGCAACTTTTTCCCCGGCAGTTGTAACCAGATCGATCATCAATTCTCCGGAATTCCACGAGTTACAAATAAGGATTGACTGTCCGTCGGTTGGAACCTTATGGGGAAGTACAGCGGCGAGATAGAGGTCCTTTGATTCTGTAAAATGAACCTTGGGAACAGTCACTTCATTTTCTGAATGCTTCCGGTCAAATCCGGGCGGATTGGCAAGTACTCTGTTTTTATAGGTCTGGTATTGCGGCGAATCTTTATCGTCTTTGAACCTCAGTTCATAGAGGTCTCTGATGGTTTGGTCGAAATCGAGCAGACTGGTCCAAAGCTGTCCCTGATTTATAAAGTCGTTTGAATGACCATAAACTTTTCTCCATTGTGTCCGTCCGGTGGTGTCGTGTTCCGCACCCAATCCGTTTGAGTTAATAAATACCGGATTTTCCCTGTCTTTGTTCCACATAACGTCCAGGTTCGTATGTATGATTCGCTGGATATCCTGCTTATCAAACACAATTCCATAATGATAGGCTTCCACAATCTTGCCAACCTCTCCGGCCTGATAACCGGAACGCCACATGTGAACTCCCACCCAGTGAAGGGTCTGGTTTTTTTCAAAATCAACATCTCCCGGATAAAGAGGTTCCCAGTAATTCCAGCAATAGTGATCGTCGAAATATTGGAAACGGCTTTTTACAGTATAGTAGATTTTTTCGGCTATATCCCAGTACTTTTTTTCACCAGTGATCCTGTGAATACGCAAACATACTTCAGCCACATCCATCTGTTTATTGAAAGGGTGGCTGAGACCAGATCGTTCAACAGTAGGAGCATCCACCCATTCCTTACTTTCCCCAGGTTTGAAATACCTGCCGAATCCCAGATAACCACCATAAGGCCCATCAACATACCAACACCCCCTGTGATCCCATTTTTCAATCAGGTCTCTTTTGGCGGTTGCCACATAGGATAATGCCTTGTCCTGGTATTGAGCCTTCAGCTTTTCATCCTCCATAACAAGAACCGAGAAGTCGAGGATGGAAGTAAATAATATGGCATCACCAACCAATGCATCCTGCCAGTAGTTCTTATCGTAACCATAGGGTCCGATCCAGCCTTTATAACCATCAGGATCCGTTTCTCTTTTGTTCAGCAGATGATCATAGTATTTGATGCCGGCATCAAGCCATTCCGTGTCTCCCGTCAACTCATAATACTCAATAAACCTGTCCATTCCAACCCTGGCCTGCCAGCAATAACCTTCCCCGGTATAATGGAGCTTTTGAAACGGCTTGTTCACCATATTTTCAAAATATTGCGTGGGTGTGATATCCAGCAATTGTTTTTGTTTACAGGTGAAAAAAGACAGACTGGCTATCAGAAAAATCGTATAGCCAAAAAGAAATAATATTTTTTTTTCTACCTTCATAGATTTTTTTTTCGTATTTTTCTATCCAGATTTCGTTGAAGTAGGTTTGATTATTTGATTTTGTAGATATGTACCGCATAATCTGAAAAATCATCCGTGAATTTTCCTTTTTTGATTTTGATCTTCCGGTTTTCGCCGATGACTTCAACTTTTTTCCCTTTTTCAACCTGAAAAGTCGCTTGTGTCTGTCCCGGCCTCATGGCCACGGCAAAGATGTAATTTGCATTCTTATCGTTTTTTGTCATGATATCCACCGGAATGGAGGAATCACTGCTTTGAACGGAAGCATATTCTGTTGTGGTTGGTGAATTCAGCACTTCCGCCAGGGAGGTAACCTGTTCATTGATGGCTTTAACCCCCTCAATCATCTCTTTGTCCTGTAAAAGTGCTGCACTACTTTGGGTGGAAGGATGAAAGCTGTGACAGAAATATCCAAATCCTGAAGCACCATGAATCAATGCCATCCATACCTCTGATTTAACTTCTGCCGGTGTGGGTTTTCTTTCTGCCCGTTCACTGATCCGGGTTGTTTCGATCCAGCACCAGACCGGTTTTGAATAGTCAGACCATTCGCGCAGGTTATCAATTCCTTTGGCAACATACCACAGGCTGTTTTTTACCTCTTCCTCCCGGCTGTTTACCGGATATACATCGTAGGAAGCAATATCACAACCCTTTAGATATCCGTCGTTTGAAACCATATACATATCCGTTTTCCCTCTGCAGGTACCTCTGCCTGCCCAGTTGGTTACAGCCACACCACGACCGAGGTTCATGTATACCGGCCGGGAAGGATCACTCTCTTTTATTTTTTTATAATCAGCAATGATTTTTGCAGGATCAATACACGGATCATAATTATTTGTTGTCTTATTCAATTGTGCATTGTCAGGTTCATCTCCATGCATCCAACCACAAATAAGCGGTTCATCCAGGTTCATTCTGCCAAAATCATTCTGGTGGGTGATAACTTTCATGTCTGCAGCTTTCAGGTAATCAAGTTTTTCCTGATCCAGGCCTCCATGGATGGAAACGTACATATTGATTCCGTTTTCTTTATAAGAATCTGCAAGTCTGGGATTTTGTGCCCAAACAGCTATCGGGAAAAAAGATGGATCCGATTTGTCAATCAGGGTGTTCTGTGCAAACGATGTAAAAGTTCCTGAAATAAGGAATGCGCAAATGTGAATTAAAATTTTTTGTCTCATTTTAGTTAATTTAATAGCATTTAAAAATCATTTTTTTGTTTATTCTTCTGGTTTAGGTCATCTTCTTTCTAACGCTCCGGCATCACGCCTGCCAACAGGCTCCTTTCCGGTGAAATCTTTCAGGAACGGACCGAAAAACTGCCATGCATAGAGCTCATCGATATCGGTTTTGGCGTCTGAAAGGGTTCCCAGGCAAATTCTTAAAAAGTCAAGGGTACCTTTGAAATTCCTTCCGGATGGGGTTCCCCCAACATATAAGTTACTGCTGTTTTCCAGCGAAAGTATGTTGTCTGACGCACCACCACTTTTGTCCATTTTACCATCAATATAGATGGTTAAGGAATTCGATTCACGGTCGGCTTCGGCTATCACATGATGCCACTGGCCATCATTAATTTTAGCACTGCTTTCCAGTTTCGAAGTTATCCCATTTCCCTTCATGGTAAAGGTCAGGCCTCCGCGATTATTGACTTCAAGCGAGTAACCGGCATCACTCATTTTTTCTGCCAGTACTCCTTCGTTTATTCCTGCATCTGTTTTGAAATAGATTTCGATCAGAAAATTGCTATCATACACTTCCGGACTTTTAAAATTTTTTCCCTCGATGTGCATCTTTCTGGTCTCTCCTGACCTGTGCCATCTCAGGTTTACGGTAAAGTCCAGCGTTTGATTCAGGGTGCTATCGGGACATACCAGGTACTGGTTGGTACCATTGAGTTTTAATGCTCCTTTTGTCCAGTTTTCCAGGGGGCCTTCCACATAATCATCTTCCCGGATGTTTATCCCTTTCAGATGAAACATGGGTTTGGTGTGATAATCATTCCTGCTCACATAATAAGGGGTCATATACCAATGTTCGTCGAGGATATGCGTAGGATCGTTTCCTGCAGAGTAAAAGCTCCATTCTCCCACGTTGGCATACAGGCTCCAGGGGACAAACACTTTTGCCCCCATCTCCATTGCGGCCGACTTTTCGGATAAGCTGAAGTCATGGATAGAAGGGTTGTTTAGCGGAGATTCCGGCGCAACTTTCCCCAAATCGCCTGCAATGGCGTTTGTCTCTTCCAGAACTTTTTGCGCTTCTTCAAATGAAATATGCCACTGGCCGGAAGGTTTAAATGCTGCGTATTTTCCGGTTATGTCATAAAAAATATTTCCGGAAAACGCATTGGTTTCCAGAGCGTAATGATCTTTCTGCGGACCAGCATCCTGCTCATTTCCTGCAACAGGCGATCTTGCCGGAGTGGTGTGCCAGAAAACCCAGTCGCCAATCCCGTGCCAGATATTCCCAAGAAATTTATTACTTCCGGCGTGTGGTGCCTGCCTTCGTGAGCCCTTCACAAAATTGTATGCCGTATTGTTAAAGAAAGCATTTTGATAACTGATGATTTCCTGGAACATGGTGGTTGCACCCACTTTACTCCATGGATCTTTACTCAGTCCCCAGCCAATATTGTTGAAATAATAATTTTTAAATGCACCGTCGAGGTAGTAAGCCATTCCAAATCGTGCACCACCGGGCTTGTTGGGGTTATTTTTCCCGTCTATCCAGCTGGGATTGCGAAAACCGCCGGGATTTCCCGAGTGGTTATTATACACATAAGCCACACCTCCCTGCCAGGTTTCTATGTTGCCACAATCGTCACCCGTACGGATGCCGTCTACCACTTTATTCTGGTATATGAGTATCCGCGATAACGGTATATCACCCAGGTGTCCGCCTCTTTTACCGCCAAAAACATTAATGCCGGCATGCCAGGGAGTATCAATGATATTTCCTGCAATCTCAACCGTTTCACCGCAGGCTACATCAATTCCGTTACCCGCGCCAACGCGTTGCGATCGTAGTCCCGACTGTGCAATATAATTGCGCAGAATTTTCACGTCATACAAATGCCCCCCATCCTCAGGCAGATCATAACCCCACAACAAACCATCCTCAACAGTAATGGCACTATGATCTGTTTCGCTAACATAGCAATCGGTTACTGAAACCTGATCCAGATGAACTCCGGGATCGGTAGCATGCATGTAAACAGCTGCATTCACATGCCTGAAATTGCAATGGGATACATGGATATCTTTTCCTCCGCCCCAAACCCTGACCGATGCAGGGTAAAGATGTTTTTTGAGTGCAAAATTCACACCCCATGGCAGCTCAGTCAGGTTCCAGGAAACATTGGAAAACCCAAACGAGAGCCCGGAAATAAGGATATGGTTTTTATTTTCCAGATCAATCAGGGTCGTCTCCTTACCTGCTTCTAAAATAACTGTGTTAGGATCCCTGCCTCCCGGAAGGATAACATACAAACGCCCGCCTTCATTTTTTTTCTCAAACCAGAATTCTCCATCGGGATCGTCTAAATAATGTGGTTTATCCTCCAGGTAATATCTGTGGTTCCTGGCTATATACCTGGATTTGGGACTGCCCAGGTATCCTTCAAATCCAATGCCTTTTTTTTCAGCATCAAAACCCTGCACGTAAGAAGGGTAGGGGGTACCATCCACCCACCCGAATTCGGTCCATGCAATGGCTCCCATATATAATTCTTCCGGACCGGTAAGATTTTCTGTGTCAATGCCCAGGGTCAGTTCCTTGCCTTGTTTATTTTTCATCGTGACATGAAAGTATCTGTCGCTTCCCTTATAATCCCATTTCCACCATTCACTTTTTACATCTTCCGGGTCAGTTACTTTCCAGTTCGGCATCCGGGCAATCGGGATGCGGGTAACTGCTTCCCCTTCAACCATCCAAAGGGTTCTGGGAGCAAAATTCAAATCACGGTACCAAACCACCGATCCATCGGGGATATCTTCGTGGTCAGCACCTTTTGTCCAGCCATCGGTGATTTTTTCGGAACCGTAAAATTCAGCCTCACCATATCCCCAGGATGGATCAGAAGTAAACCGAATGGGATGGTCAGGTGTGCCTGATTCCTGAATAACAATAGTTCCCCTGTAAATAGTGCCTTTCTTAAAAACGTAAGTATCAATCCCGTTACTTTGTGCCGGTATTCCCGAAGCTGCCTGGTCCCAGGGATGATGTTTCCAGGGATCAGCTTTTGTTTTGCCACTGTTCGTGTCATCACCGTTTTCATAATCGATGTACCGGATCGTGTTCCCGGTTTGAAAAACAAAAGGTTGAGGCGTCCAAAACAGATTGCCGGTTGATGTGGCTTTGGCCATGGCCGATTCCCAGGAATAGATGGCTGAAGTACGACTCTTTTTCTGTTGCTGGTTGCTGCTCTCCATTTTCTTGTCTCCATAATCCATGCTCATCCCTGATAAAAGGAACAGTACGCCAATTAAAAAAAAAGGAACAAGATTAAAATTACGTTGATTTTTCATTCGTTTTTTATTATTTATAATTGATTGATCATTTCCAGCAGGTTATTGATAATTCCCTCTTCCGCTCCTGATTTTGCACGGGTTGAATTTGCTTCGTACCCTCCGATTTTATAGGCTTCATCGGTTACCAGATAGCCACTGCTCCCGTTGCAGTGGGTAACCATAAACGTATGGGAATAGGGGGATTGCTTTCTCATCTGAACACTGATCTCATTAAATACTTCTCCGGAAACGCCGGTAAGAATTATTCCACCGATTTTTAACGCTGACAGCCGAACCTTTAGCGTGTTATCCCGAACGCTCTCCGGTTGCTGAAAACTCCCCTCCTGATCTTTTGCCGGGAGAAAAATTTCCTGTTGTGAAGCGCTGATTTTTCCCTTACTGATGGTATGGATTTCGTCAAAAACGCGTATGGTTTCTTTACCCAGTATTTCTCCGATGGCCTCTTTCCCAAAAGAGTAGGAACTGGTGATTTCATAATCGATGTGTGGCCCGTATATCGGGTTGATGTCCCCTGAAGCGCCAATAATCATCGGAACAACAATGCCATCTCCGAAGTGTTCTTCCAGGTACCGGGAAGCAGAGCCCGGCCAGTCGCCGGTGATGTATTTGTTCTTTGGCCCAAGGACAACACCGTGGCACGGCCAGCTGACCATAACAGCGATAGGTTTTCCTGAAGTGTCGTCAATACGGACAACCCCCACTTCATGGTCACAGGGGCCATAAGGATTTCGTCCCAGCGCGATGCCTCCCTTCCCGTCGGGTGCCCTACGGTTGATATTCATCAGGCATTCTCCCTTCCCGGCGCCAATGGATGCAGGTGCCAGGTTTTCCACAGCTGCCCGGGTTGCTTCAGCCAGGTTGGTTTTTAGCTCCTTCACATAGGCAGTTATTTCAGGTGTTACCTCTTTGCTGTACACACTGGTAACAGGACCGCTGTGGCTGTGAACCGCCGCAAGAAATATGTTTTCAGCTGGTATTCCTGTTTCTTTAGTAATCAATTGGGAACAATCTTCCCAAAAGGAGTGTGAGAAGCCAATAACTTCTGCAGATATAATCGCTGCCTTGTTCATGCCGTCACTGACAACCACAGCCCGTGCATAAATATCCTCGCGAACCCCTTTGAAAGGATCATTCCGTCCTCCGTAACCGCTCATGGGTATGGGCGTTTCTGGGGTGATTTTTATTTTTGCTGCTCCTGCCTGAAAAATACCTTCAGGGGCGGTTGCAAGGGATATTTGGCTGATGAAAAAAAATGCGAGCAATAAAACTGTCCGTTGGCCCGGATTTAAGCTTTCCCGTTTCATTTTTAAAATTTTTTAAAAGTTTAAATATTCAAAAAATATGAATACGAACAAAAAATTGTGTAAATATATTCTGTTCCATGTATGATTTTTTGTTGCGGAGAATTCACATTCGTTCTTATGGATCATAATGTTATTGATTTCCGGCGATGTCGAAGCTTCCTTCCAATCTGATGTCGGAGGATGAACTTCCTGTCATCACGATGAATTTACCCGATTCTACAACCCATCTCATATCCCTGTTCAGTAATGTCAGGTCTTCAGGTTTCAGTGTAAAAGTAACGGATTTCATTTCACCTGGTTTCAGGTTTATTTTTTCAAAGCCTCTCAACTGTTTTACCGGTGTTGTTACGCTGCTCACTTCGTCTTTGATGTAGAGCTGCACCACTTCTTTCCCTTCGCGTTGTCCTGAATTTTCAACGTCCAGTGTTATCTTCACTTCTCCTCCGGGCAGTATAATTGAGGGAGAGATTTGCAGATTACTGTATTCAAAGGAGGTATAGCTCAGGCCATGGCCAAAGGTGAAAAGTGGTGTTCCTGGCATATCTTTATAGTTTTTACCCAGTTTAGATGGCACATGATTGTAGTACATGGGCAGTTGTCCTGAGTGGCGCGGAAATGTAATGGGTAATTTCCCGTTTGGGTTATAGTCGCCGAACAATACATCGGCTATGGCATATCCTCCCTTTTCCCCGCACATCCATGCTTCCACGATTCCCGGAATATGTTCTGCCGCCCATCGTACCGACAGAGGCCGGCCGTTGATTAAGACGGCAATGGTAGGTGTTCCGGAACCATAAACTGCTTCCAGAAGTTCTTGTTGGAGTCCGGTCAGATCGAGGCTCGCCATGTCACGGCCCTCACCATTGGTGGTATTGCCCATTTCTCCCACAAACACAATTGCCACATCGGCTTTCCGGGCAGCAGCCCGGGCTTCTTTTATTTCATTCAACTCATCACCCAGCACATTACATCCACGCACATAGCTGATTTTGGTATCCGGCAGTTTCTCCCGAATGCCCCGCAGCGGAGTGATCAGCTCCTGTGGAATGGTATGTGGTATGTAGTCGCCAATCTGATCCATCCCCGAATCAGCAAGGGGACCAATAACTGCAATGGATTTTATATTTTTATTCAGTGGCAGCAAATTGTTTTCATTTTTCAATAAAACAATACCTTCCCGTGCAGTTTCCAGAGCCAGCTGTTGATGTTCTTCGGAATGGACCACCTGAGTGGCATAGTCCGGATCAACATATGGATTTTCAAACAAGCCAAGCTTAAATTTTACACGCAGGATATTTCGAACTGCCTGATCGATATCTTTCATAGCTACTGCTCCTTCTTCCACGCTTTCCACAAGGGGCCCGAGGTAGGCATCCTCCAGGGAAATACCGACATCCACACCAGCTTTGACAGCAATCTGACCAGCCTCTTTCTGGGTATTTACCATGTGTTCGTCAATGACTGTGCTGATACCCCGGCCTTCGCTAAGAACAACTCCTTCAAAACCAAGTTCTTCTCTCAGTATTTCTTTCAGGATCCATTCGGAGCTGTGTGCGGTTATTCCGTCAATTGCAGGATAAGTAGCCATCACAGCCAGGGCTCCCTTCTTTTTTATTCCTGCCACCCATGGAGGAAGAAAAACGGTCCGCAGTTTTCTTTCAGATGTTTCCATCGCTCCTCTTTCCAGACCGCCCAGGGGTTCACTTTGACCAGGGTAGTGGGTGAGGGCTGTGATGATTTTATCTTTTTCCGACACATCATATCCCTGCATCGAGCTGACAATATTTTCAGCTATTACTGAACACATGTAGGGATCTTCGGAAAAACCTTCCTGATTTCTACCCAGCCTGGGATCCCGGTTGGGTTCAATAACAATGGTACAGAGCATATGGGTGCCGGTTGTTCGGCCTTCCTTTGCAACAGCTCCGTATATCTGCCCCACCAGATCCATGTTCCAGGTGCTGCCTATGGCTAAACCCTCAGGGAAGATGGTTCCCCCCGCACACATGAAACCGTGAGTCCCTTCTTCTATCTGCAGCAGAGGAATACCAAGACGGGTTTCCTCTATAGCAATTTTCTGTAGCTCATTAAAAAATTCGGCCTGTTTCCGGGTTCCTTCATAAATGATCCGGTCGGCCAGGGTGAAAAATCCTCCGCCCGGCCCGATTTCATCATTATGGTTACCCCGGGTGAATTTCCGGCATCCTTCCATTTGCGTTAACCGTTCTTCATCCGTCATCCGGGTATGGAGGGATATTTCTCCCACCTCAATTCCCCAGCCTATTCGTTTTTTATAAACGCAGGGAATATTCATCTGACCTACTTTCTCCTTTATTGTCATGCGCGACAGCAGATCATCGATCCGCTGTTCAACAGGGTAGGAAGGATCCTGATAAACAGGCACCTGAGCAAGATTAGTAACAGGGAACAAACATACCAGGATACTCATTACGATCCATTGGATTGGCTTACTTTGTGTCATGTGAAAATTTGATTTATTGGTTATTCAACTATACTTCTTCCGGAACCACATAAGGTTCACGATAATTTCTTGTCAGTAATCCGTCTGCTTCCGGATCATTCACGAATTTCTCATTGGTGCCGTTAAACTTCAGTTGTTTTCCAACACGGTATGAAATATTGGCCAGCAGGGGAAGGCAGGCCGACATGTACCCTTCGTTAATATCGGCATGCAGGGAATAATCGCTTCCCGAACGAATGCCATCAATAAAATTGGCATAATGCGAATTGATATCGCCTGCCTCTGAGGTATCTTCCTTTGCGCCGGCAAAAGGTTCTTTTCCACGTTCGTGGAAGGCCCGCCAGGTGTAACCGTAGATTTCGAGGTAACCTTCGGAGCCGTAGAAAATATTTCCTACCTCAGTCCCCTGGAATCCTTCCTGGTTGGTGTAACGTCCTCTGGTTTCAAATTCGAGTACAGTACCATCGGCATATTTGAAAACAGCCGTTTGGGTATTGGGGGTTTCCTGAGTTGTCATGTCATTTCCGTATACCTCAACATCACCGTAAACCATTCGTCCTGGCGTATTGCTCTCCCGGGCACTTTTTTTGAAACCATATAATCCTCCGTCTGAAAAAATGGAAACGGGGTGTTCATTTTTGGCAAGTCCCCAACGGGCAATATCCAGTTGGTGAGGACCAGTGTTCCCAGTGTCACCATTCCCTGTATCCCAGTACCAATGCCAGCAATAATGGCTTCGTTTTTCGCTGTATGGCCTCCATTGAGCCGGCCCCAGCCATCGTTCGTAATGGAATCCTGCCGGTGGTTCTGCTGGTGTTGCTACACCGTATGAATCACGTGGTTTGTAACACAACCCCCGGGCCATGTATACTTCGCCAATGCCGCCCTCATGCAGGAATTGTATGGCTTCCCTGACGTTTTGTGCCGAGCGGCTGTTCAGTCCCACCTGCACCCTCACACCGTATTTACGGGCAGCTTCCACCATTTTCCGGCCTTCCCAAATATTATGCGAAGCCGGTTTTTCAACGTATACATGTTTCCCGGCCTGACAGGCCCAAACTGTTGCCAGCGCATGCCAATGATTTGGAGTTACTA
>JAQVON010000138.1 GCA_028702595.1 Mariniphaga sp.
GACGATTGACCTGTACTGGAAAGACTGGTTGTTTGGAGCGTACGATCTCAATACAAGTCCCGAATCGGAAGAGTGGATTAAAGCCTGGCACACCATCACCCATGGAATGGTAAAAAAAGAAAGTCTCTCGTGGAATGCCGGCAACTACTACAAAGGAATGCCGCACCGGTCATTTGCTCCCGTTAATTCTCCGGTTGTGTTCGACAACACAGTAACCAAAAAACACCTGAAAACTGTTAAACTGGCCTTTCTATGCGGTTTGTTTATCAGTGAAAATACGATGGATGATGTTTCCTCCCTTGTTGAAAAAAATGGGTTGGTCGTGGTTACATCAAAACGTTTTAGCCCCGAAAAATTCGTCACTGCATACACTAGCGGCACAAAAGAGTTCATTGACGGTAAAGGAAAATGGATTATAACTGACGATATGTCCGGCAATGAATTGAAGAAGCTTGTTAAGCCTTTTATTGGGAAAGAGGATGAAATCGTTTATAAGTTCAAAGGAAACCGCAAGGTAACCATGAAAATTTCAGAGGATGGAAATGAACTCAATATTGCGAAAACAAATTTTTGAATTATATCTAATCCAAACCCAAAATGATGTATAAAAGAATTCATCTACCAGTCAACGTTAGTACAACAATCTTGTTTCTCTCGCTGTTTGTACAATGCAAAAACAGAGATGTGCTGCCCGAGAACTGGCTCGCTGCCTGGTCTTCCCCTTCTGTGGAATATCGTCCGCTCCAGATCGTGCATGGTACAGATATTCGGGATAAAGCAGCTTATTTTAAAGACAGTTGCGGATTGGGCGGTGTGGTTTGTAACGTTCCTTTTGGAGAAAATTATCTTAAGTCGGAATTAGATTGGACAGTTTTTGTCGAAGGTGTAAAAGCCATGCGCGACAGTGGGCTGAGGGTCTGGATTTACGATGAAGACGGCTATCCCAGTTTGGGTGCAGGAGGAAGGGTTCTTGAGGCAGACCCCACCTTGGAGGCACTTGAAATGGTTTACGATAAAGACAGCAATAATCCTTTTTCTGTTCGTTCCTGTTTTGAATACACACACGCCTGCAATAATTTTTATAATACCCGGCGTTATCCCAATCCGCTGAATCCCAAATCCACGGAAAAATTTATCGAATTGACACACCAGGCTTATTTTGATCATCTTGGCATTGAATTGTTCGGTGAGGTGGAAGCATTTTTTACCGATGAGCCTTCGATGATGGCGGTAAACCTGGGAGAACTTGCTGAAAATGTACAAAAAAATGTGAGGGTAACTGACCCTCCTGACCCGGGAAAAAAGAATTTGCCGATGATTTCCTGGTCGAAAGATCTTCCTGAAAAATACAAGGTAAAATACGGGGAAGAGTTGATGCCTTCCATTGCTTCTCTTTTTGCGGGCGACGAAGAAAAAGATAAAGCAGTAAGACAAAAGTTCTGGTCACTCCTTGCCGGATTGAATAAACAATATTATTACGATGCCATTCGCAATTGGTGCCAATCAATACAGGAAAAGAGCGGTGGAAAAGGGCCGGTATCGACTGGGCACGGATTGCGGGAAGAGTACCCTGCCATTCATGTCCCCTTAGACGGGAATAAACTGCTGATTGCCAAGGGATTTGACATCCCCGGACTGGATCAGTTGAATTCAAATCCTTCCATCTGGTCCGGTGATGCCTGGATGGCTGCGTTATTCCCCAACTCATCGTCCATGTTGACAGGACGACGTCGTGTTATGTGCGAAATGAGCGATTTTGTGCAAACAATGGGGAACAAGGGTCCTGCTACCATCCAGCAAATGCAGGCTGCATCGGCCTGGCAGATGGCGTTCGGAGTGACCGATTTCGCTCTGTATTACACGATCAGTTACGGAAAAAAATATCCTTACCGAAATAAAAATGAGTATAAGAAATATTGTGATTTTATCAGCAGAATCAATAGCCTGGTGATGAAAGCTACTCCCGTCAAAAAAATTTTGCTTTACTATCCGATTTATGATCTACAGCGAGAATATATCCCAGCTGCAGAAAAAATGAGCCGGAACACCCAAAGTGAATGGTCTAAAATAGTTGAATCTTCATTCAAAAGTTTGGGATCTAATCTGTTAAAAGCTCAAAATCAATTTGTACTGGTGGATTACCTCTCGATGGAAGGAGCAGTCATAACCAACAATCAGACAATTCAGATTGGCCGCGATCAGTACACTTCCATAATTTTTCCCCGCGGAGTGGTATTTCCTCCATCCGTTTCAGAATTTGTCAGACAGGCCGAAAACAAGGGAATTACCATCATTTTCGCAGATGATTATGAGGAAACCCCATCTTCAGAAAAATTAACCGAGCTTACCGGCAATAAAAACAAACTTCATCCTTCCAGTATGGACATAGCTTTTGGAAAATTTAATCGCGAAGGCAGGGAGATTTATGTTCTGGTGAATACAGGAAAAGAA
Organism: Mariniphaga sp.; assembly: GCA_028702595.1. GTDB lineage: Bacteria > Bacteroidota > Bacteroidia > Bacteroidales > Prolixibacteraceae > Mariniphaga. The sequence continues at coordinate 2,452 of JAQVON010000138.1, forward strand.
AAGTATCAGGGAGAGTTGGCACTTCCCGGCGGGAAAATGTATTCAGAGCTTGATCCTCAGGCGGGAACAGTTTCTGCTCCGCAGAAAATATTGGAAAGTAAAATTGGGCTGGAGTTGAATCCTATGCAAACAAAATTATTTACAGTTCTTTAACGACTTGAATATAAATAAAATGTAAAATGAAAAAAATCATATTTTGTTTATTTGTCCTGTTGTTTCCGGGAGCTGTAAAAAATGCGGTTGCCCTGGTAAAACCTTATTTGTCGTCGCCTTCGGATACTTCCATTTGGATCAGCTGGCGAACAAATACCGAAAAGGAAACAAAAGTAGAATTCGGGTCTAATCCCAATCAGTTAGGATACAGTGCCATCGGAGAATGCGACAGTCTTGGAGTTAATTACCTGTGGCACACGGCAAATCTCACGGGACTGACACCTGACACCCGGTATTATTACAGAACAGTTTCCGGTGAGGAAGTTTCTGAAATTCACCGGTTCAGGACACAGCCTCCTGAAGGTAACAAAACCGGCCATTACCGCTTTGCCATTATTGGCGATCACCAGGTTATAGGTGACGACAGGTATGAAAGAATTGTAAAAGCTTGTAAAGAGAAGGTTATAGAAAAATATGCTACATCTCCTTCTGATACGCTCATCGAGGACCACCTTCGGATGCTGGTTTGCGATGGTGACCAGGTGAATGTCGGAACCCTGGAGCATTATAAAAAAATGCATTTCGGACAATCACACCCGCTGATGAGCAATATTCCGGTAATGACTGTAGTCGGAAATCATGAGTACAGCAGTGACCCCAATCTTGCCAATTATTTCGCACATTATGTTTACGACAACATTTCATATAAAGGAATTACTGGTTATCGGGGGGAAGAGTACTACGCGTTTCAGGTGGCGAATATCCTTTTTGTGATGATAAACAGCAATCTGAGGGACGACCCGCAACAACTGTTGTGGATTGAACAGATAGTTTCGGCTGCCGGCGACGACTCTTCGGTGGAATGGCTTTTCGCCGTTTGCCACCATCCTTACTACAGCGAACAAATGCCCCAGGATGCCATGAGTTCCGTGAGGGACAACTACTGCCCCCGACTGGCAAAAACAAAAAAATATGCTATGCACATCACAGGCCATTCACACCTCTACGCAAGAGGGGCCATGAGAGACTTTCCCTGCCATTTGATAATTAACGGCGGAGCCTGTGCTGATCAGTACTGGGGACAAACATCATACACCGACTACCAGGACGTTCAGAAAACCATCGAAAGGCAAATCTTCCAGCTTGTTGATATCGATCTCGACAAAAAAGAAATGGTTGTGGAAACATACTCCAATGGCACCAACCTTTCGCCCGGTTTTACTGAAGATCGTCTGATTGACAAATATTACATCAAGCTGGATGCTCCGGCACCAAACAAACCAGAGGTTTCCAACCCTGTTTCAGCAGTTGTCCTTCCGTTTGTTTTTGAAGGAAGTGAATATTCGGGAAAAGAACCGCTAAACAGCGTTGAATACCAGGTGGCAGGCGAAGAATGTGATTTCGGAGATCCGGAGTTCGCTTACAAAACCGACTTCGAAAACCTGTTCCTCAGCACCGGTTCTCCCAATTATATACCCATAGATCAAAACGACGGAATCGATATTACTCAAATGAAACTCGATACAACTTCTTTCACTTCAGGGCAAAAATATCTCCGGTTTCGCTACCGCGACCAATCCCTGCACTGGTCTCCCTGGTCCGATACGATCTCCTTTTCTATTCTGAACGGGAAGCCTGTCCCTCCCAATTATCCGGTGTTGAGGTACAAACTCGACGGAGATGCAAAGGAATCTATGGGAAGTGGACTCAATGG
>JAQVON010000139.1 GCA_028702595.1 Mariniphaga sp.
GGAGAACAGATGAGCCTGGCACGTATTGATGAAATTCTGGAGTACTCAAAAAAACACGAATGGCTCGGGTATGCTGTTATTCCAATAATCATTATATCAAGGATATTCTTTACCACAACATTTCTTTACATCGGTATCTTTTTTACCGAACTGAATGTTTGTTTTAGCAAATTATTCAGAAGTGCCCTGATTGCTGATGTAGTATATTTGCTGTCGGCCTTTTGCAAACTGGGAATACTGATTTTTTTTAAAGAGCTAAATACGTTGAATGATTTACAATTCCAGCCTCTTTCAGTAATGGAACTACTGGATAAATCCAGTGCCGACCCCCTGTTTCTTTATCCATTGAGTTTATTGAATTTCTTTGAACTGAGTTATTTCATATTCCTTGCCTGGTTACTGTTGCCTGTTATTAATGAAGCGAATGCAGAACAGCCTTTAAAATTTGGCAAATCGTTACAAATGGTGACAACATCTTATGGCAGCGGGCTGCTGCTTTGGGTTCTGATTGTCATGTTCATCACATTAAATATGAGTTAAATGCGAAAAATCGTAAAACTTATGATCCTTGCGTTAGCTGGTTATGTTGCCGGTTATCTGTTGGTAAAGATAACCGGAAGCTATAACGAAAAAAAAGAGACCGAAAAAAAAATTCAGAAACTACCTGATGCACAATTCATTTCATTGACAGGAGATACAGTCAACCTGCATGACTTTGATCCGGGAAAACCGATGATCATTATTTTTTTCCATCCCGAATGTGACCATTGTAGGTACGAAGCAAAAGAAATTGGACTGAATGCTGACGCTTTTCAAAATTGCCAGATGCTTATGATTACATTCGATGATTCAATAAAACGAATTGAAAATTTCTGTATGAATTATCACCTCTGGGAGATTTCCAATTTTGAAGTCTTGCTCGATCCCGGTAATCACTTTGATGAATCATTCGGAAAGACAGCCGTTCCCTCAATATTCGTATACAGCCCTGACCGAAAGCTTAAAAAAAAATTTATAGGCGAAACAAAGCCTGAAGCCTTAATCAATGAAACAATTCTATTCCGATAAAAAAACGATAAAATTTAATTTTTTCAGACAACTCACTATGACACACTTCTTTTTTATAATAGGTTTTTTACTGTCAAATTTTCTGGTAGATCACCATTCAGATAAATTTGTAAAAAGAGGCAATCAAGAAATTGATCTCCACACGGGAGTACTCTTAAAAAATAAACATTCCACTTGCCAAGAAAAGGGACAAAGCTATCAAGTATTCAAACAATCCGGGAAACTATATCGTGCAAAAACTCAACCTCATAAAAATGGAGAGGAGCCATCCGATTATCCTCAGTAAACATTTAACTATTCAACTAATTGTGAATATTTTAGTCTTGCTTTATGCCTTCAGCACAGAAACTTCGAAATATTAAAAAAACCTTCGTAAAACAACATAGTCAGTACTATTGCGGATTAGCATGTCTGGCATCAATAGTTCGTTTTCACGGGGGTGATATCACACAGGAGAAGTTAAGAGAAAATAGTGGCACCACGCTTCATGGCGCCTCCCTGCTTGGATTATACCAGGCTGCCCAAAAACTAGGATTTCATGTTGGTGGTTACGAAACAGACATTGACAAACTGAAAGAACAAACCGAACCGGTGATTCTGCATATTGTTAAAGACAAATCCCAGGAGCATTTTGTGGTTTGCTATGGATTTAACAACGACTGCTTCTTCATCGGAGACCCCGCTTTTGGAATAACACAATACACAGAAAATGAGTTGAAATCAGTCTGGAAAAGTAAAGCCTTGCTAAAACTTTCCCCAGGTAAAAACTTTATTACCCGGGATAAAGATTCAAAAAACAAACGCGATTGGATTATTCAGCTGGTAAAGCCCGATTACCCGGTATTAGGGATCGCGGTCTTCCTGGGAATAATCATTTCAGCAATGGGGTTAGCAACAGCAGTTTACTCACAAAAACTAATCGACCAAATTTTACCCAACCACGATACGCGTACGCTGGTTTCAGGGCTGATTATTTTTGCGATCATAATCATTGCACGAGCTATTATTTCATATGTGCGCACTATTTTCCTGGTTCAGCAAAGCCGGGAGATGAACATTCGACTGATCTCCGGCTTCTTCGGAAAGTTACTTTTTCTACCAAAGCCTTTTTTCGACAGTACCTCAACAGGCGATATGATTGCAAGAATGAATGATGCCGGACGTATCCAAAAAACAGTAGTTTATTTAAGCAGCCATGTTTTAATCGATGTGCTGATCGTAGTTATTTCTACCGGGTACATTTTTACCTACTCAGTTTCGACCGGATTACTCAGTTTATTCTCCTTTCCGATATTTTTGTTGATAGCCTGGTATTTCAACAAAAAAGTTATAACGGCACAACGTGAGATGATGCAAAGCTACGCTGCCACCGAAAGTAAATATATCGACACCATCAACGGAATTAAAACGATCAAAACATGTAACCGGGAGCTTTTATTCATTAAAATAGTAAAATCGGTATATGGCTTTTTTATGCAGAAGGTATTACAATTGGGAAAACTTGGAGCAAAAATGAATCTGTGGATTGCAATAGGAAGCGCTTTACTTATAACCGGAATCATCTCCCATTCAACCTGGCTTGTAATTCAGGAAGATCTTCTAACAGGGCAAATGATGGCAATTATCACCCTGATTGCCAGCGCGAATGCATCTGTGATAAATATAATCATGGCAAATATTCAGTTACAGGAAGCCATTGTAGCCTTCGATCGCATGTATGAATTCGCTTCGGCTGAGCCAGAGTATAATATTGATGATGTCATTGAAAAGGAGGATATAACCGACACTCAAATAGAAAAACTGGAAGTCAACAATTTAAACTTTCGTTTTCCTGGTAAAGGGTTACTGCTGAAAGAGATTAGTTTTCAAGTAAAGCATGGAGAAATCATTACCTTCCTGGGTGGGATCGGTTGTGGAAAAAGTACACTGCTTGCCATCCTGCAACGTTTCCATGCTATTGAATCCGGGACCATTCTGGTGAACGGTAAAGATTGGAATTCATTTTCAACAAGAACATGGAGATACCATATTGCAATTGTAGAACAGCACGTTCAGCTTTTTAACGGTACAATCCTGGAAAATATTTCCATGGAAGAAGAGCCTGACGTAGAAAAAGTCGTTACTTTCTGCCAGGAATATGGGTTTCATGATTTTATTATGGATTTTCAACAAGGTTATACAACTATTATTTATGAAAACAGCTCCAACCTGTCAGGTGGACAACGACAATTAATCGCACTTGCCCGGGCTGTATACAGCCACCCACAACTCTTACTGCTCGATGAGGCTACGGCTGCCATGGGGGAAAAAACCGAAAGGTTTGTTATTAAATTGTTGAATAAACTAAAAAAAGAAATGCTCATTATTTTTGTAACCCATCGTCATCAACCAGCTCAATATGCCGACCGGACATATAAAATCGAGAACGGTAAAATAGTGTAGATAACCGTACAAATCAGATAGAGGCAGTCAGGAGAGTGATTGGCTTTAAACAGGGCTTACAACCTATTTGTTTGATTCGAAATACAAGGGTGGCGATGGAATAAAAAGGAATACCCCCTACAATAAGAATTTCGTGTTCAATCTATTGGGAGGAAAAGAATGGTAAACCGGGAAAAATAAACAAGATCTTCTGAATGCGAACCTGCGTTTCACATGGATGGGAGGAAACCGGATAATTCCCCTTGATGTGAACACAACCCGCGAACAACAAAAAATTGTTGAAGATGTAAACCAGGCTTATGAACAACAACTTCCCAACGCCCCCATACTTTCTCTGTCGGTCAGCTACCGGAAAAACAACCCTAAATATTCATCTATATGGTTATTCCATCTAATCAATGCCTTAGGAAACAAAGATTTTCAGGAATGTGAATGGAACCCAAAATCCATGCAAATTGAAAAAAAAGAAGACCTGTTGCTGATTCCAAATTTGAGTTATAGAATTGAATTCTGCCATTTAAGTGACTTGGGCATTCTGATAGAAGCAATTCTATTGAAAAAATCATAAAACTGCCCATAAACAGCATATGTACAGAACTCCAAAATAACCAAATTTGTACTGGTTCTTCTTTTGATAGATCAAAAATTTCATCTATATTTGATGGAACAATAAAACTTATGGGGTCTGACTTTAAAAAAATACAGGAGGGAGATGTGACTGCTTTCA
>JAQVON010000014.1:0-52018 GCA_028702595.1 Mariniphaga sp.
CCAACATTTCGAAACGACTGGCAAACATCACAGATTCCACATTCAGGTGAGTCTGATTCACCAAAATACCGTAACAACAACTGGCTTCGGCACGTTATTGTACTGGTAGCATAATGGATAACAGCCTGGATACGTTCTGTATAATCCTTTTTCCTCCAATCGTAGTTCTCTTTTGATATTTTTAAACGATCAAGGGAAATTCTTTCCTTGTTGAAATAAATAAAGGGAGTTCGTTTCCGGGGGACATAATCAATTATTTTTGATTTTCGTAAATGTTTCAAGAAGGTGTAAACTTTCTCCTGGTCAATACCGGCACGGTTTGCCAATAAATCTTCATCAACATTAACATATCCGTTAAATAATCCGGTATAAGAACGCAGGATGAGTTTAATAAAACCATCCAGTGAGGCATTAGCCACCTGAAACTTGTACAGATCATCGCGTGAAGCCATAAAGAAAATACGTGAAGGACTGTCTACTTCCTCTGTAAACTCAAGATATCCTTCTCTTTGTAAAATTTTCAGGCTATTAAAAACCATGGTTTGTTGAAATTTAAATGTTTGGGCAAATTGTTGCATGTTGAATTCAAAAACCTGTCCATTTCCAAATCCTTCAGCAATTTGCAAATGATTGCACAAAGCCTGGTAAATGCGCTTTATCTGTTTTATTTCCGGGAATGCAATGGTTACATGTTTTTTCAGTTTCGTCTTATCTGCATTACTAAATAAGAGAACAGCCACTGATCTTTTCCCATCCCTTCCGGCTCGTCCGGCTTCCTGGAAATAAGCTTCCAGTGAATCGGGAGGGTTTACATGGACTACAAAACGTACATCGGGCTTATCGATTCCCATGCCAAATGCATTGGTAGCCACGATTACCCTTAACTTTCCCGCCAGCCACTCATCCTGACGCTCATGCCGCAGCGCCGGACTCAATCCTGCATGATAAAACCCGGCAGAAACTCCATGTTTATTCAGTTCGAAAGAAATGGCACGGGTTTCTTTCCTGCTGCGTACATAAACAATACCGGAGCCCCTGACTTTCTTTAAGGTTGTAAGCAGGTACCCCATTTTATCTTCGCGCAATCTGACGAGGTAATTCAAGTTCTCTCGTTGAAATGACATCTTCAACAAGTTTGGCTTCTGAAAACCTAGCTTATCCTGAATATCACCGGCTACCTTGGGTGTAGCTGTAGCGGTCAGGGCAAGAAATGGCACGCGGGGAAACAACTCACGCAGCTGAATAATATTCATGTAACTTGGTCGAAAGTCATAACCCCACTGCGAAATACAATGAGCTTCATCAACAGTGATCAGGTTAACATCCATTTGTACCAAACGCTCCCTGAAGTATTCAGACAACAACCGTTCCGGAGAAACATACAGAAATTTATACTCGCCCCATACCGCGTTATCAAGCGTCATTCTAATCTCCAGCTTCGACATCCCACTATGGATACTTAATGCACGTATACCCTTTCTATGTAAATTCTCCACCTGATCCTTCATGAGAGCAATTAAGGGAGTAATTACAATGCATATGCCTTTCTTAGAAAGAGAATAGACCTGGAATGTAATAGACTTCCCCCCGCCTGTAGGCATTAACCCCAGGGTATCCTTACCCGATGCAACTGACTCAATAATATCCAATTGCAGCGGACGAAAATCTGTATAGCCCCAAAAACGGGTAAGTATTTGCCTGAAATCTGACATCCGATTAAAATAAATTGGTACTGTCTTCCCCGGTAAAATTAATATTTCTCTTCATTTTTCGCATTTAACAATTTTTATTATTCTCAACAACACCTAACCGAACATATCCATAACAGTAATAACCTATTTTTTTGTAATTTTGCATTTTATTATTAAAAAAATTGCTCATGTCATTTCTTTCCGAAAAAGTACTTTACGAAGGATTAACATTCGACGATGTTCTGTTAGTTCCATCCTATTCAGAGGTTTTACCCCGAGAAGTAGATATCACTTCCCGGTTTTCACGGTCTATTGTGATCAATGCACCAATGGTATCCGCCGCGATGGACACGGTTACCGAAAACAAAATGGCCATTGCTGTTGCCCGTGAAGGGGGGATAGGTGTAATCCATAAAAATATGGGAATTGACGAACAGGCACATCAGGTTACTATAGTGAAAAGAGCAGAGAACGGGATGATTTTCGACCCGATCACCATTACCCAGGACAAAAAAGTAGCTGACGCCTTGAACATTATGGGTCAGTTTAAAATTGGAGGTATTCCGGTGGTGGATAAGGAGGGTCATTTGCAAGGAATCGTAACAAATCGTGACCTGCGGTTTGAAAAAGATATGAACCGTCCCATCCGGCAGGTGATGACCTCCAAAAACCTTGTAACAACTACAGAATCAACCGATTTGGAGAAAGCTGCCGAAATTCTTCAGCATTACAAGATTGAAAAACTTCCGGTGGTAGATAAAAATAATAAACTCATCGGGCTGGTTACCTACAAAGATATTACGAAAGCCAAAGATAAACCCCTGGCCTGCAAGGATGAGAAAGGCCGTCTACGGGTAGCAGCAGGCATTGGTATCGCTGATAATACCATGGACCGGGTCGACGAATTAATTAAAGCCCAGGTTGATGCACTGGTTATTGATACGGCTCATGCACACTCTAAGGGGGTGATTGAAATGCTAAAGAAAATTAAAAAGAAATACCCGGAGAAAGACATTATTACAGGAAATATTGGCACTGCTGAAGCTGCCATTGCCCTGGTAAAAGCTGGTACCGATGCAGTTAAAGTAGGTATTGGCCCCGGCTCAATTTGTACAACCCGGATAATTGCAGGAGTAGGAATTCCCCAACTATCGGCAATTCACAGCGTGGCAAGTGCAATTAAAGGAAGTGCTGTTCCGGTTATTGCCGACGGAGGTATCCGCTATTCAGGCGATATTGTAAAAGCAATCGCTGCTGGCGCACACTCAGTTATGGCTGGTGGCCTTTTTGCCGGAGTGGAGGAATCTCCCGGAGAAACAATCCTGTACCAGGGGCGAAAATTTAAATCATACCGAGGCATGGGATCTATTGAAGCCATGCAAAAAGGTTCGAAAGACCGTTACTTCCAGGATATGGAAGAGGATATAAAAAAACTGGTGCCCGAAGGTATTGCTGCACGCGTACCTTACAAAGGAACCCTGTATGAAGTATTGTATCAGTTGCTCGGTGGACTGCGGGCAGGAATGGGTTATTGCGGAGCAAAAAATATAGAAATGCTGCAACAGGCTAAGTTTACGAAAATTACCAACGCGGGAGTACTCGAAAGCCACCCGCACGATGTAGCCATCACCCGGGAAGCACCTAATTACAGCAGCAGGTAAAAGAAACTTTATGAAAAAAATATATCCTGCAATCCTGTTTGTAACCCTCTGGCTGACAACTCCCCTCTTTGCTCAGAACAATGACATATTAGTAACTATTGGGCAAACGGAAATCAACCTGGAGGAATTTGAACGGATCTATCGCAAAAACAACCAAAACCTCCTGGATGAAACGGAAGTGAAATCTCCGGAAGACTACCTCGACCTGTTTATCCGTTTCAAGCTAAAGGTGGAAGAAGCCCTTGCGCTGAAAATGGATACCATCCAATCATTCCGCGATGAACTGGCTTCCTACCGAAAACAGCTTGCTGCACCATACCTGACCGACATGAAATACGATGAAGCACTAATCCATGACTTATACCAACGTATGACGAAAGAGGTGAATGCAAGCCATATCCTCTTTAGAGTTCATGATAACGCAGGAACAGACGAAAAAATGGAAGTATACCAAAAAGCGCTTCAGGTAAAAAAGGAAATTGAAGAAGGAAAACTATTCACAACTGCTGCATTAGAATATAGTGAAGACCCATCCACGCAACAAAACCAGGGAAACCTGGGCTATTTCACAGCTTTTCAAATGGTTGCCCCTTTTGAAAACGCAGCTTTTAATACTCCGGTTGGAAAAATTTCAGAACCCATACGTACATCATTTGGGTACCACCTGATTCAAGTGCATGACCTACGGGAAAACCGGGGAGAGATTAAAGTAGCTCACATCATGAAAATGTTCCCCCAGGATGTTGAAAATTTTGATAAAAACCGAATAAAAACCGAAATCGATTCCATTTATCTAAAGCTCAAACAAGGAGCCGATTTTGCTGAAATGGCAAAAAAATATTCAGATGATAAACAATCAGCTGTTCAGGGAGGAGAAATGCCCTGGTTTGCAGCAGGGAACATGATACCGGAATTTGCCGAACCAGCATTCAACCTGAAAAATGTTGGGGATATCTCCGAACCCGTTGAAACCATGTTTGGATACCATATCATCAAAAAAATTAGCCAGCGACCAGTTCCCCCTTTAACGGAAGTTCGGGAAGAAATTGAAAACAGGATTAAAAGAGATGCAGAACGGAGCACCAGTACAAAAAAAGCATTCATCGAAAAACTAAAAAAAGAATACCATTATACTGAATACAAAGATAACCTGTCGAAAATTGGAACCCTAAATATAAATTCAGATACAAAAGCAGATTATCCACTATTCACTTTCAACAACAAAGAATATCCGCTGACCCGTTTCAAATCTTACCTGCAAAAACAAAATATAGAGACAGGAACATATACGCAATTTTTTGAAGAATGGTCCGATGAGGAAATTATTGCCTATGAAGATTCCCAACTGGAAGAAAAACATCCTGATTTCAGATATCTCATGCAGGAATATCACGATGGATTGCTCCTTTTTAACATCATGGAGGAAAAAATATGGTCCTTTGCAGTAGAAGACAGTACCGGACTTGAAAAATTTTATGCCAAAAATAATAAAACTTTTCATTGGGAAGAACGATTTAATGGAGTGATAATCAATTGTAAAGATTCCATCACAAGGATCGATGCCAACAATTATATTTCTGCAGGAATGAACCTGGATGAGATCGATCAAATGGTAAACCAGGAAGAAAACAAAATCCAGTTTGAACATGGCTCCTGGGAAAAAGGAGACAACAAAATTGTGGATTATTATATATGGAACGAACCTGAACCTGCTGATTTCAATCCGAATCTTACCTTTGTAAAAGGCAATGTTATACCCCCAGAACCCAAAACCCTCGATGAAGCAAGAGGACTATACATTTCTGAATACCAAGACTTTCTTGAAAAAAAATGGTTAAAATCATTGAAAAAAAAATATAAAGTAAAAGTGAATAAAAAGCTTTTAAAATTGGTTTCTGATGTATAACTCTTTTTCCAAATATTACCTATTGATCTGTAGTGTACTTGTTCTGGCAGGATGTCAGGGCAATTTAAACTCTAACGAAATACTGGTAGCCGAGGTAGGAGAAAAAAAATTATACCTGAAGGAGATCTCCGCACTTATTCCATCCGGAACAGACAGGGAGGATAGTGTGGTGATGGCTGACGATTACATAAAAAAATGGGTAAGGCAAGAGTTGGTTTTGCTTAAAGCTGAGGAAAATCTTTCCTCTTCCTTAAAAAATGTAAACAAAGAACTTGAAGAATACAGAAATTCACTTATCATTTTTCGCTATAAAAATGAAATGATGGCACAACGGCTGGATAGCACCGTAAATGACAACGAAATAATGGAAATTTATGCTCAAAATCCTGAGAATTTCAAACTTAATCAAAACATTGTAAAAGCCATTTTCATGAAAATACCTGCTGATTTTGCTAACCCTGAAGAGATTAAAGAAATGTCAACAGATACATCTGATCAGGGAATTAACGAAATCCGAGAGTATTGCCTTAAATATGCTAAAGGCTTCGATTTATTTTCCGACCATTGGATTGAATTGGATCAGGTGATGAAAAATTTTCCGGAATCCATTGAAAACCCGGAAGCCTTTCTGAAAGAAAATCAAGTAGTTGAATATACTGATTCCGATTATTACTATTTAATGACCATTTTAGATTATAAACTTAAAAACGAACAAGCTCCGGTTGAATATGTGAAAGATAACATTAAAAGCTTAATTTTAAACCGACGAAAAATTGAATTCCTGAGAGAACTGGAAAACAATATTTACCGGGAAGGTGAGAATAAAAGAACCTTTAGGATTTATAAAATAGAAGCAAGTGATTCAAGTAGACAACAATAAATACACAAAAGATAAAATAAATTTATGTGAAATCGAAGGCGAGACAAACAAATTTAAACTTAATCATATACTTGCCTTAAATTCAATATATTAAATAATTATTCATGAAAAATAACAAAGCTTTAATTCTAATAATATTCCTGGCGTTTTCACTGGTTTTTCAAACCAGCTCATTTTGCCAGGACAAAATTGTTGATCATATTGTTGCCATTGTTGGAGGGAACATTATTCTAAAATCTGACATTGAAAAGATGTATATCGATCAACAAGCTCAGGGGATCACATCTGATGGTGACATGAAGTGCGAAATTCTGGAAAATTTCCTCATCGATAAATTGCTGATTGCCGAAGCTGAAATGGATACTCTGATCAACATTACCGACAGCCAGGTGAATCAACAAATGGATGGGCAATTACAAATGTATATTGCTCATTTTGGATCAGAACAGGCTGTGGAGAATTTCTTCAAAAAACCGCTTCCAGATATCAGGGCAGAAATGAGACTTGTAGTCAGAGACCAGTTGATGAGCTCACAAATGCGAAATAAGATAGTAGAGGAAGTCACCATTACACCTGCCGAAGTTCGCCAGTCGTTCCGAAACCTTCCGGAAGAGGAAATTCCGAGCATTCCTACTTATTATGAATATGCTCAAATCACCATGCGCCCACTTATTACTCTGGAAGAAGAAAACAGGGTAAAAGCGGAACTTCGGGAGTTAAAACGAAAAATCGAGGAAGGCTCAAGTTTTGCTGCTATGGCAGTCATGTACTCAGAAGGTCCTTCAGCAAGCAGTGGAGGAGAAATCGGATTCCTGGGACGCGCACAAATGGATACTGAATATGCAGCAGCAGCTTTTAACCTGAAAGGCAATAAAATTTCGAATGTGGTGAAGAGTGAGTTTGGATATCATATTATTCAACTCATCGACAGAAAAGGGGACCGGATAAATACCCGGCATATTTTAATGACTCCAAAAGTGTCGGCTGAAGCAAAGGAACAAACAAAAAACCAGTTAGACAGTCTGGCCAATATAATCAGAAAAGGGGACATCCCATTTGCTGAAGCAGCAGCTCGATTTTCAACCGATAAAAACAGCAGAAATAACGGTGGAATCGTGATTAATCCCAATACTCTTTCTTCAAAATTTTCAGTTGAAGAGTTACAGGGAAACGTCAGCAAAACACTTTCAGCCATGAAAATAAATGAAATTTCTGATCCCTTTGAAATTGTCGATACAGAATCCAGGCAATCGGCTTTTACAATTGTCAAATTAATCAATAAGGTGGAAACACATAAAGCAAATTTGCAAAATGATTATCAGTTTCTGGCCGATATCTTTCTGGATAAAAAACGTGAAAAAGTACTAAAAAACTGGATCTCTGATAAACAATCACAAACCTATATCAGAATTGACAATTCTTACGCCAATTGTAATTTTGAATTCTCAGACTGGATTAAATAACAAGGGAATATTTCCATAATAATCAAAAAAAGAACATATTACATATGAATTTTAAGAACGATGTAGATGCGTTGGATGCCTTACGCAGTAAATTTGATACATTAAAAGCTGAAATTACCCGTGTTATTTATGGACAGGATGAAGTGATTACCCAGGTACTGGTATCGCTTTTCAGCCGCGGCCATGTGCTTCTGATCGGAGTTCCCGGGCTGGCAAAAACACTGCTGGTTACAACTATTGCCAAAGTCTTAGGATTGAAATATAATCGTATTCAGTTTACTCCGGACCTGATGCCCTCCGATATCATTGGCACTGAAATTCTGGATAAAGACCGTCTGTTTAAATTCATTCAGGGCCCCTTATTTGCCAATATCATTCTGGCTGATGAGATAAACCGTACACCACCCAAAACCCAGTCGGCCCTGCTGGAAGCCATGCAGGAAAGAACAGTCACCGCTGCCGGGCAACACTACGAGCTGGAAAATCCGTTTTTTGTGCTGGCGACCCAAAATCCAATTGAACAAGAAGGGACATATCCCCTTCCGGAAGCTCAACTCGACCGGTTTATGTTCTCAGTTTGGCTGGATTACCCAAAATATGAAGACGAAATAACAATCGTGAAAAATACGACTTCAAACCTTAAATTTGATCTAAAACCCGTTATTTCAAAAGAAGAAATTATATTTTTCCAGAACCTGATTCGCAAAATACCTATAAACGACAATGTGCTGAACTACGCTGTAACTCTTGCGGCGAAAACCAGGCCAGGGAATAAGCTTTCAGCTGAAATCTCAGAACAATACCTCAAATGGGGAGCAGGCCCCAGGGCTTCTCAGTACCTGGTAATTGGAGCGAAAACCCACGCCGCCTTGGCAGGAAAATATTCCCCCGATATGGAAGACGTTATTGCCGTGGCTCCTTCAATTCTTCGACACAGAATTATTAAAAACTATAAGGCGGAGGCTGAAAATATTTCAGTAGAACAAATCATCGATAAACTAATTTGAACCCACCTGTATTATCAAATAACCCAGAATTCGTGTTTGTTCCTGAAAGATCACAAATAAAAATAACTTGGAAAATAAAAGGTGATAAAATTCCACAGGTATAATAAATTTAGATCCCAATTGTTGTTATTCCCGGCAAAACAGCAAGTATTATCCATATATGGGAAAATACTAATCCTGCTTACTGGTATACTCTTTACATCTCAGTTGGTATTTTCCCAACAGAAACAGAGAGTGGATATTGAACAAGCCGATTTTCTGGAAGCAAACGATAAAATTGCTACCAATGCACAACGCCTCATCGGAAATGTGAAAATCAGACATGAAAATATCCTCATGTGGTGCGATAGCGCTTATACCTACACTGGAACCAATAAGGTAGATGCATTTGGGAATGTGCACATCAACCAGGGGGATACCCTGCACCTGTATGCCCGGAAAATTTACTATAATGGAGATATTAGCTTTGCCAGTGCCTACCAAAATGTAAAACTGGTGAATAAAAACATTACACTTTATACTGATACACTCGATTACGACATGGCAGCCAATATAGGCTATTTCGATAACCACGGCAAAATCGTCGACAGCCTGAACACCCTTACAAGCATTATCGGGAAATATTATTTAGATAACGAACTGATCCATTTTTATAAAAATGTTGAAGCGTACAATGACAATTATACCCTTACCAGTGACACCCTGATCTATAATACAAAAAACGGAAGAGTTTTCATTACAGGCCCAACAACTATTCGCGATTCAACAAATACCCTATACGCCGAAGATGGATGGTACGACACCCGGACAGGTGAAGCCGAGCTGCTCAAAAATCCCCTGGTTTATAACGAAAAACAACGGATGACTGCCAATTATATTAAATATAATGAATTGGAAGGCGACGGGAAAGCGCTGGGGAATGTAAGAATGGAAGATTTAGAAAACAAAGCAATTGTTGCAGGAAACACAGCTCTGTTTAATGATAAAAATGAAAATGCTACTGTGACCGATTCGGCCATGCTCATCATCTATACTCAGAATGATTCATTGTACCTCCATGCTGACACTCTCCGAACAATGCCCGATACAATTCCCGATGAAAAAATATTTATGACCTATTACGGTACTCGATTTTTTCGTACCGATGTGCAGGGAAAATGCGATTCGATGGTCTATTATACCCGGGACTCACTGGTGCAATTATTTCATCAACCTGTAATCTGGTCCGAAGGTCATCAACTCACGGCTGACTTTATTGAGATGAAACAACATACAGATGCACCTGATGAACTTATCATGAAAAACAATGGCTTTATTATTTCAAAACTCGATTCAGGAAGATTCGACCAGATCAAAGGAAAAGAACTGACAGGGTATTTAGTCAATTCAAAACTCAATCGAATAGAGGTGAATGGAAGTGGACAAACCCTGTATTATGCCCGTCAGGATGAGGAAATCATTGGATTAAACCGTGTAGAAAGCAGCAGGATTTTCATCAAATTCAGGGAGGGAAAAATATTCCGGATTTCGTTCCTGCAAGCACCCGACGGAATACTAAAACCACTTTTTAGCCTGACAGAAGAGGAAAAAACCCTAAGCGGATTTGATTGGAAAATTAATTTACGCCCTCTTTCCAGATACGATATATTCAGAAAAACCGATCAAAAAACAGAATCGGATAATAATTCCCATTCCAGTCCAGCCGAAAATAAAAAGTAATTTCATTGAACAAACCAGACAAAAAAATCTTTTTATTAAATTTTATAAATAAAAGAGGGGAATTGTTTTCATTTTGAAAAAATATTTTAATATTTGCACCAATATCATAAGCAAAAAAATGAATTTAAATAACAACATATCTCTTCTCAACCTTATTATTGGTATTATTCTTCTACTTAAGAGGGATTGAGAATGGTATGTTGAATAAATACAGCAAAAAAGGGTTAAGCCATTCTCAATAAAGAGGATGGCTTTTTTTTTGGAAACCATTTGAGAAAACCCGACATGAAAAATTGGGAAAGTTACCTGATCATCTGAGGGGGAATGGGTTGCATAAAAGGAATTATCATATAAAAATTGTAGTTATGAGCGACAGACTTTTCATTTTTGACACTACTCTGCGAGACGGAGAACAGGTGCCTGGCTGCCAGTTAAATACTGTAGAAAAGATTGAGGTTGCCAAGGCATTACAAGACTTGGGAGTCGACATTATTGAGGCCGGTTTCCCCATATCAAGTCCTGGCGATTTTGAATCGGTTGTAGAAATATCGAAAGCGGTTACATGGCCTACCATTTGCGCCCTTACCCGGGCAGTACAAAAAGATATTGATGTAGCAGCCGAGTCACTAAAATTTGCGAAAAAAGGAAGAATACACACCGGGATTGGCACTTCTTTTTACCATATTCACTATAAACTGAATTCCAATCCGGATGCCATTCTTGAACGGGCAGTAGAAGCAGTTAAATATGCAAAAAAATATGTGGAAGATGTGGAATTCTATGCCGAAGATGCCGGACGCACCGATAACGAATACCTGGCCAAAATAATTGAAGCAGTTATTAAAGCCGGCGCTACTGTTGTAAATATCCCCGATACTACAGGATATTGCCTGCCCTATGAGTTTGGAGAAAAAATTAAGTACCTGGTTGAAAATGTGAATAACATACATAAAGCCGTTATCTCAACCCATTGCCATAACGATCTGGGGATGGCAACAGCCAACACCATCTCAGGGATAATCAATGGTGCCCGCCAGGCTGAAGTTACTATCAACGGAATTGGTGAACGGGCAGGAAACACTTCCCTTGAAGAAGTGGTTATGACATTAAAAAGCAGACAAGCCCTACTGGGTATTGAAACCGGTGTAAACACAAAGAATATCTATAACACCAGTCGATTGGTATCCAGATTGATGAATATGCCGGTGCAACCAAACAAAGCTGTGGTTGGCAGAAATGCATTTGCTCACTCCTCGGGAATTCATCAGGATGGCGTATTAAAAAACCGGGAAAACTATGAGATAATGGACCCAACTGATGTAGGTATCAATGAATCTGCCATCCTGCTCACTGCCCGTAGTGGCCGTGCTGCTCTGAATCACAGACTGGAACTCATGGGATTCGATCTGGGTAAGGAAAAACTGGATGAAGTTTATGAACAATTCCTGAAATTGGCCGATAAGAAAAAAGATATCCGTGACGATGATATCGCTATGCTGGCAGGAGATGCTACCCGCCATGAAAAACGCATCAAATTAGACTTCCTTCAGGTAGTAACAGGGAAAAGCCTGACTCCCGTTGCCATCATTCGTCTGGATATTGCAGGAGAAAAATTTGATGCCACATCGGCAGGTAACGGCCCGGTTGATGCTGCAATAAAAGCTGTTAAACAAATCATCCGCAGGCAGGTTACTATCGAAGAATTCCTGGTTCAGGCTATCACACGTGGCAGCGATGATATCGGAAAAGTCCATATGCAAATTGAATTTAACAACGCCATTTTTCATGGATTTGGAGCACATACCGATATCGTCACCGCATCAGTGGAAGCATTTCTCGATGCAGTAAACAAATTACCAGTTGGACAATAGCCCCTCGACATTGAAAAAAATTGAGTTACTATACCCTAATAGAAACATTTATGGAAGCAAAAACATTATTCGATAAAATTTGGGATGCACACGAAATAGAAAAGGTAAAAGGTGGCCCCAGTGTGTTGTATATCGACAGACATCTCATTCACGAAGTAACCAGTCCTGTCGCATTCTTAGGATTAAAAACCCGGGGATTGAAAGTATTCAGACCTGACCAAACCACCGCAACGCCCGACCATAATGTTCCAACTACCAATCAGCATCTTACCATCATGGATGAACTGTCGCGTCACCAGGTGGATATGCTGAAAAGAAACTGCCAGGAACATGATATCGTTTATCACGACCTGCAAACCGACGGGCATGGTATTGTTCACATCATCGGCCCGGAACTGGGACTTACCAAACCGGGGATGACTATAGTCTGTGGCGACAGCCATACATCAACCCATGGTGCCTTCGGAGCTATCGCATTTGGCATTGGCACCAGCGAAGTGGAAATGGTACTCGCCAGCCAGTGTATCATGCAGCCAAAACCCAAAAAGATGCGAATAACCGTCAACGGAAAGTTGAAAAAAGGTGTTACTGCCAAAGATATTGCGCTGTATATCATTTCTCAGATATCTACCAGTGGTGGTACCGGCCATTTCATCGAATATGCCGGTTCAGCTATAACAAGCTTATCAATGGAGGGACGAATGACGTTGTGTAACCTGAGTATTGAAAGCGGTGCCAGAGGAGGAATGATCGCTCCCGATGAAACGACAATCAACTATGTGAAAGGACGGCAATATGCACCCATAGGGAAAGACTGGGATGAAGCAGTTGAACAATGGAATAATCTGAAAAGTGATCCTGACGCTGTATTTGATACAGAATATACCTTCGATGCCACTCAAATTGAACCCATGATAACCTATGGCACCAATCCGGGAATGGGTGTTGGCATAACCCAAAGCATCCCCAAAACAGAAGGGATGGAAGGAAGTGATAAAAACACATACCTGAAAGCCCTGCAATATATGGGCTATTCTGAAGGAGAAAAAATGCTGGGCAAAAAAGTCGACTACGTATTTGTTGGGAGCTGCACGAACGGACGCATTGAAGACTTCAGGGCATTCACCGCATTTGTAAAAGGCCGGAAAAAAGCCCAGGGAGTTACAGCCTGGCTGGTTCCGGGATCGCAAAAAGTTGAGAAACAAATTCGTGCTGAAGGTCTCGATAAGGTGTTGACAGAAGCCGGGTTCGAACTTCGGCAACCGGGTTGTTCTGCCTGCCTGGCTATGAACGAAGATAAAATCCCTGAAGGAAAATACGCCGTATCTACTTCTAACCGAAACTTTGAAGGAAGACAAGGACCAGGCGCACGGACCATGCTCGCAAGCCCGCTGACAGCAGCTGCTGCAGCAATCACAGGTGTTATTACTGACCCCCGTGAATTCTTGTGAAAAAATATCAAGGGTAAGATCAGTGTAATTATTTAATCTTATAAAAATGGCATACGACAAATTTTCAAAAATAACTTCACCGGCTATTCCATTGCCGGTAGAAAATGTGGATACAGATCAAATCATTCCGGCACGTTACCTGAAAGCAGTGGAAAGAAAAGGATTCGGGGATAACCTGTTTCGCGACTGGCGCTACAATCGCGACGGAAGCCCAAAAACAGAATTTCCTTTGAACAACCCAATGTATTCAGGAAAAATACTCATTGGTGGCAAAAACTTTGGAAGCGGCTCAAGCAGAGAACATGCTGCCTGGGCACTCTATGACTACGGATTCCGAGTGGTTGTTTCCAGCTTTTTTGCCGATATCTTTAAAAATAACGCGCTGAACAACGGATTGCTTCCGGTTGTTGTACCTGGTGAATTTCTGCAAAGAATTTTTAAAACAATAGAAAAAAATCCTGATGCAGAATTTGAAGTCGATTTGCAAAAGCAAAAGTTCACCATCCTGGAATCAGGTGAATCTGTTGAGTTCGAAATCAACCCCTACAAAAAACATTGCTTACAAAACGGCCTCGATGATATCGATTACCTGGTGGCAATGAAAGATAAAATTGCTGCCTTTGAAAAAACAAAATAAAATGACTGGCAATACAATTCAAATAGAAGGAAAAAAATTGGCCATCCTGGATACCACCCTCCGCGATGGAGAACAAACCACAGGAGTATCGTTCAGTGACAGGGAAAAGCTGAGTATGGCTAAAGTGCTGCTGGAAGATGTGCGCATTGACCGTATCGAAATCGCTTCAGCAAGGGTGTCAGAAGGCGAATTTAAAGGAGCACAACGAATATTGGAGTGGGCAGCAGAAAAAGGACACCTCAACAAAGTGGAAATACTCGGATTTGTGGATGATAACATCTCCGTTCACTGGATTGCCGATGCCGGAGGGAAGGTGATGAACCTTCTCTGTAAAGGTTCCCTGAAGCATGTAACCGGACAGTTGCGTAAAACACCTGAACAGCACCTGAACGATATAAAAAATGTTATTACACATGCAGAAAATAAGGGAATTGCTGTAAATGTATACCTGGAAGACTGGTCAAATGGGATGCGCGACTCCAAAGAATATGTCCATTTTATGATCAAAAACCTGAGCCGGGAAAAAGTAAACCGGATCATGCTGCCCGATACACTCGGGATTCTTGATCCTGATGAAACATATGACTTCTGCCGGGAGATGATCGAATCCTATCCCGAGGTGGATTTTGATTTCCATGCGCATAACGACTATGACCTGGCCATAGCCAATGTTTTCCATGCCATAAAAGCCGGCATTCGTTGTGTCCATACTACCGTAAACGGACTGGGAGAAAGAGCAGGAAATGCACCATTGTCAAGTGTTATCGCTACCATCAAAGATCACCTGAAAATGGAAACCCATGTGAACGAAAGCCAACTGAATAAAGTTTCCAAACTAGTGGAATCATTTTCCGGCATCCGAATCCCTACCAATAAACCGCTTATTGGTGAATTCGTATTTACACAATGCAGTGGCATTCATGCCGACGGTGACAGTAAAAATAACCTCTACTTCAATGACCTGTTGCCTGAACGATTTGGCAGAATCAGACAATATGCCCTGGGAAAAACCTCAGGAAAGGCAAATATCAAAAAAAACCTGGAAGAGTTGGGCATTGAACTCGATCCTGAATCATTAAAAAAAGTTACCCGGCGAATCATCGAACTGGGAGACAAGAAGGAAACTGTCTCTTCCGATGAACTGCCATACATCGTTGCTGATGTACTCAAAAATGATATCATAGAACAAAATATCAGGGTAGTTAACTATTCGGTTACCCATACAATGGGCCTGCGGCCTGTTGCCAATGTTTGTCTCGAAGTAAAAGGAAAAACCTTCGAAGAGATCAGTGATGGCGACGGACAGTATGATGCTTTCGTAAAAGCTTTACGAAAAATTTATAAACGCCTGGGAAAAACCTTCCCAAAACTGGTCGATTATGTCGTAACCATTCCTCCCGGAGGAAAAACAGACGCCCTGGTGGAAACCGTGATCACCTGGAGAGACCATCGTGAATTTAAAACAAAAGGCCTTGATCCCGACCAAAATGCTGCTGCAATAAAAGCGACAATCAGAATGTTGAATATTATTGAACATGATTTCAAACCGGGATTTTTTGATAAAACCAGCAAAAAATGATAAAACCCGGCAATCAAATTCACAGTCTTTTCGCATAATTTAATTATTTTTGTTTGATACTACAGTAACATCACTTACTGAGTCAATCTTTAACTTTTGAATCATGAATCTTAAAATCGCAATACTGCCCGGTGACGGAATCGGTCCGGAAATCATTGAACAAGCCATAAAAGCAGTAAAAGCTGTGGTAAAAAAATACGGACACACACTGGAATATGAATTGGGGTTAACAGGAGCTACCGCAATCGACCAGACAGGTGATCCCTACCCCGAAAAGACACACCGGCTTTGCATGAATGCCGATGCTGTACTGTTCGGAGCCATTGGCGATCCGCGTTTCGATAATAATCCCAGGGCAACAGTGCGCCCGGAACAAGGATTGCTGGCTATGCGCAAAAAATTAGGCCTCTATGCGAATATTCGTCCGGTAGAAACTTTTCAGTCGCTTATCCATAAATCACCTCTGCGCCGTGAACTTGTTGAAGGTGCAAACTTTGTCTGTATCCGTGAACTTACAGGAGGTATCTATTTTGGAGAAAAGGGAAGAAAAGATAATGGAAATACAGCATTTGACACCAATACATATACCCGTGAGGAAATTGAACGAATACTGAAACTTGCTTACGAATTTGCTGGAAAACGCAGAAAAAAACTCACCGTTGTTGACAAAGCAAACGTATTGGAGAGTTCACGATTATGGAGAGAGATAGCACAGGAAATGGCTCCCCGCTATCTGGATATTCAAACGGAATATATGTTTGTAGATAATGCCGCCATGCAAATCATTCAATGGCCAAAAAATTTCGATGTGATGGTTACTGAAAATATGTTCGGCGATATCCTAACCGACGAGGCAAGTGTAATTACAGGGTCACTTGGATTATTGCCCTCCGCCTCCATTGGAATTCACACTTCCGTTTTTGAACCGATCCACGGGTCCTACCCCCAAGCAGCTGGGAAAGACATCGCAAACCCCATCGCTACCATCTTGTCAGCAGCAATGATGTTTGAATATGCTTTCAACCTTCCCGAAGAAGGAAGAATGATCAGAGAAGCAGTGGCAGCATCTTTGGCTGAAGGATTTGTAACTGAAGATATCGCAACCGGACAGGCATGGAAAACATCACAGGTAGGCGACTGGATTGCACATTATATTGCAAAACATGAATAACTGCTCACGAAGTACTTTGTGAGCAAAATAAATATTTATTGCGAAGATGAAGTATAAAACGTGGCATTTATTGGCAAAAAAAAGCATCTTTTGCGTGGCTTTTAGCTTGGTGCTGTTGTTATCCCTTCGGGAGCAAACTGCAGCACAGACTGTAAATAACACACCAGAAATTAATTCTGACAAACGAATATCAGATTTAAAGCTGATTCTAAAAGTGCTTCCTCCTGACCAACTAAATGAGGGCAAAACATTTGATGACCGGGGCAGGGTTTCCTTTACAGACAAAACCTTTAACGACTGGTTAAAACGGACAGGAGAACTTCCACCACACTTTCACCAAATGCCTTCGATACCCTTCCTTCCCAATCCACTCATTCTTGACGAAGGAGGTCAGAATATCCCTGTACAGTCGCCTGCTCAGTGGCAGGAAAAAAGAGAATGGATGAAACAGCAGTTACAACACTATATTACGGGAACATTCCCCCCTCCACCCGACAACCTGAAAGCACAAATACTGGATGAGAGAATAGATGGGAAGGTAAAACTTCAACGGGTTGAACTTTCCTTTGGACCAGATCAACAGGCAAAACTGAACCTGGAAATCATGATCCCACCAGGGGAAGGCCCTTTCCCTGTATTCCTAACCCAGTGGAATCACCGCGAATGGGCACAGGTAGCCGTTCGACGTGGCTATATTGGATGCATATATGCCGGTGCCGACGAATGGGACGATACAGAAAAATATGCAGAGATATGGTCGGGACAATACGATTTCACCCGGCTCATGCGTAGGGCCTGGGGAGCTTCCAGAGCAATCGATTACCTATACACCCTGCCAGAAACAGACCGGGAAAAAATTGCCCTGACCGGCCATTCCAGAAATGGCAAAACATCGCTTATGGCAGCCGCTTTTGACGATCGAATCACAGCGTGTATCCCAAGCAGCGGAGGATCAGGAGCCGAAGTTCCCTGGAGATATACTTCACATAACTATGATGTGGAAGATATTGCCCTGCTGGCAAGTGCACGACCATCATGGCTGCACCCAAGACTGCGATTTTTTATTGGCCGGGAACATAAACTCCCGGTCGACCAACATTCATTTATGGCACTGATCGCTCCCCGCGGACTCATGCTTAGCACGGCACTTACCGAAGAAGCCAGTAACCTTTGGGGAATAGAACAAGCATACCATTCCATCCGAAAAGTATATGCCTTCCTGAAAGCCGAAAACAACATTGCCTTGCGAACCCGATACGGTGAACATGGAGTGGCAGCACGCGACATGGAAGATTATATCGACTTTTTCGACTTCATCTTTCAACGAAGCAATGTTGTACCGAAAACCCGCCTCTACTTCAACTACTCCTTTCATGAATGGAAAAAACTTAGCGGAGAAAATATCCATATCAACCATTTCTCTGAAAAAATAAATGATAATCTGCTAACCAGCACCGAGGGGAAACAAATCATATCAACCAATGAATGGGAACAAAAGAAAAACAGTCTTAAAGAAAAAATAACCTGGGCAATGGGAGACGAACCTCCAGGAGTAACCAACCCCGGCCCGGGAAGTCTGAAAAAATCAGGAAGAGGAGAAATCAGCTTCGGAACATTCCTGGTAAGACCTCAGGCTACATCAAAAATGGGTGTCATGCCTGTTAGCCCATACAATGGATTTGGTGACCAGCTTTATGGATACCTTTACTACCCGTTAGACGAAAACGGAAAAATAAAAAACAATCATCTGCCGGTCGTGATCTACTTGCATGAATACGATTACTCAAAAGGATTCAACTCTATCCATCAGATGGAATCCATTCTGCACGGTATCATAGAAAAAGGTTTCGCCGTATTCACTTTCGATATGCTGGGCTTCGCTAACCGAATTGAAGAAGGAACCCGGTTTTATAACAGGTATCCAAACTGGTCAAAAATGGGGAAAATGGTTACCGATGCCAAAGGAGCAGTAGATGCCATGCAAAACCTTGATTTTATTGATAAAAATAAAATAATTGTGGCAGGATATTCTTTGGGAGCAACGGTAGGACTTTATACTGCCGCAACCGATGACCGGATTGCCGGAGTAATATCCATTGCAGGATTTACCCCCATGAGAACAAATACTCCCGAAAGAGGCACCCAGGGAATCATGACCTATTCCCATTTGCATGGATTATTGCCCCGACTGGGATTTTTTGTTGGAAATGAATCACGAATTCCATATGATTTTCACGAAATACTGGCATGCATCGCTCCACGTCCCCTCCTGATCATCGCCCCACAATTCGATAAAGATGCACACCACCAGGATATCAAAAATTGTATGAAACAGGTTGGTGGACTATACCAATGGCTAAATGCACCCAACCAAATGAAATTTTATGAACCTGAAGACATTAACCGGTTCTCTCCCGAAATGAGACATACCATGTTCAACTGGCTTCAAAATACATTTTAATAATCCTGATTGAAAAGGAGTTACAAACCAATGATGAAGCCTGGGAAATCTATAATCTGAAAACCGACTCAACCGAAATCAAAAACCTGGCAAATGATCTTCCTGAAAAAGTAAAAGAGCTGGAAAATTCCTGGAAACGTATTCAAAAGAATATTAAAAAGAAACGTTGTAAGCTAATAATCTGTGGTAAACTGATCCGGGTGTTTCCCGCGGATACCTTTTTCGCGAAGAAAATCTTTAAGTCGCTGAATATCAGCCTGAGCATCATCGGTAAGCTCAAATTGCCCCCAGATGGTCATCTCCTTTCTCCCCCAATCGAAAGTACTCAAAAACACAGGTATGCCTACAGTGCGGGCAATCGTGTGGAATCCTGCCTTCCATCTTTTA
This sequence comes from Mariniphaga sp., assembly GCA_028702595.1. Classification (GTDB taxonomy): domain Bacteria; phylum Bacteroidota; class Bacteroidia; order Bacteroidales; family Prolixibacteraceae; genus Mariniphaga. The sequence continues at coordinate 19,885 of JAQVON010000014.1, forward strand.
GTTCGTTTTCGTGTCCCTTCAGGAGTAATCGCCAGGTGCATATACTCGCGTTCATTAAACTGCCGGATTACCTGCCGGATTACATTGGCCCCTTTCGACCGGTCAATGGGTATGCCTCCCATTTTCTTCAGAATCAATCCTACCGGCCAGAAAAAAAACTCTCTTTTTATCAAGATGTTAGCTGTTCCTCCCAGCGAAATGTAAAAAATCCATGAGATAATAAAATCCCAACCACTGGTGTGCGGAAATCCTATAATAATTATTCTGGGATCGGTGCTTAACTCACCGATGGATTTCCAGCCCAATACCCGGAGAATCCATTTACAAATTTTTTGAAGAAGCATGATGATACTTAATTTTTAATGAATTTCGTTTCCACGTGCTGCGCAAAGGCATATTTCTTTAAGAGGCGTATCGCCAATTCTGTTGTTTTTTCCAGTTCTTCAGGTACACCAAAATCGATGATCACCATGAAAAACCTTCGGGTAGACATGGTTACCATGGTTCGTACCGAATCGCTGGTAGGTGTTCCAAATGGACCGTTGGCATCACGGAAAACAGGCAGAGACTCAATGTTCAATTCCCCACGACCAATGCCCTCATAAGGTTCATGATCAACCCCAACACCAAATTCTACCTCCCCTTCAATCTTGTCTGCATCATATCCGCCAATGGAATAACCACTGGAAACCGACACAAGGTTAAGCAGGTCAACTACGTTATTTACCTGATAAATCCCCTTCCCCTGAATAATTCGTCGCAACAGAGCCTCGGCAGATAGTCGGTAACGGGCAGGATCCTTGCCACATAACCGGTAAGCCCGGCGAGAAGCATCAATTGCCGGTATCCGGCTAATATCTTCCACCCGCAGAGAAACAGCTAACTCTCCGGTTTTCATAGCAATCTCTTCCCAAAGATCCGGGAAGTGCTCACAAACCATTACATCGCTTTCAATACAAGATAACACCACCTCCGGTAGGAAAGCCCTTAATTTCTCTGAAATTTTTAATGTTATCATTTCCTAATTTTCGCCTCAAAACTAACCAAATTGGGATAAAATCAGAACACAGAACAATGATTAGTTCCAAAAATCAGTAATTATTCCTGTCAGACAAAACAAAACTTAAAAAGAATAGGTTACTTATGAACTCCCGGGTATTGATTTTGGAATTCCCCATAACCACATAAAAGATGCCGAAGGCCATATTTTTTTACGAGGGATGCATTTTCAGAAAAAAAAATACAAATAGTCATTATTTTTTGTAAATTTGATAGTATTGATTCAACCTATCGAATTTATTCTGAGTATTTATAATAAATTGATTATAATTCATTTTAATAAAGAATAATCATGAAACGAACATTCCTTGTAATTGCAGTATTTGCAATTCTTGTTTCTTGTAACAGGACCCAAAAAAATGAGTCGAAAGATGAGTCAACCGACCCCAAATCAAAAGTAGAAAAACCGTCAGCTGTTGTTCCCAAGCAGAACAAACTTTTTGGTATTGAAGCGGCTTATGTAAAATACCAAAATAATGTTGCTGGACAGGAACTAATCAGGGAATGGTGGTTCGACCAATATGGAAACAGACAATATGAAGAATATTACGGAGACATAATGGGACAAAAAACCGGATCAAAATCTTTGGTGTTAGACGGATATAAATACAACTGGGATTTCGATGATGAATCAGGAACCAAATCAAGGTTTTATCATGCTACCACGAATTACGATGAAGTATCTGATGAGGATATTAAAAAATACGGCATCCAAAAGCACGGTTATGAAGAAATAATGGGGAAAAAATGCCTGAAGGTTACTACTGAGAAACCGGTAAAATCTACTTCCTGGGTATGGAACAACATTCCATTGAGAACAGAAGCTGTTTATGCAGGAAATAATATGATTATGGAGGTAATTGAAATTTCAACATCAAATATCGATGAAAAAATATTCGAAATGCCTGAAGGAATAACCTTCTCAGAATAATTGCATATAAATCGAAAACATATTCTGACAAACGCTGGTTATGATAACCAATGGAGGATTTGTGTCCACGAAAACAGAGAACAACATAAAATTTTATTCCAAATACATGCGGCTGGTTAAGGGGATTTATTATGCACCCTGCTCTCCAGGCTCAATTAATTTTAAAAAATAGAAGTGAATTGGATTCTTTTAATCATTGCAGGCTTATTTGAAGTAGCTTTTGCTTTTTGTTTGGGAAAAGCAAAGGAAACAACGGGAACAGAAATGATAATCTGGTATGCAGCTTTTCTCTTGGCACTTTCAATCAGTATGGGACTTTTAATCAGAGCAACCCAGACCTTACCCATTGGTACAGCTTATGCTGTTTGGACAGGGATTGGAGCTGTTGGAACAGCCCTGATAGGTATTCTGATTTTTAAAGAACCGGTAACCTTTCTGCGGTTGTTCTTCCTGACTACTTTAATTGGCTCGATTATCGGACTAAAAGCAGTTTCACACTAAAGAAGCACGATCCCCGCCCTGACAGTAAAAAATACGACAAACCGGAACACTCCTTTCATTCATTTTTTTACTACCTTGCAGTCAATTAGTATATAGGTAAAAATGAAATGAACTAAGGTGAATGAAATGTGTTATTGATGTGAGTATAATTTATTTTGTGGATAAACATCAAACAATAATATAAAATAACAATAAACCTATTGATTAAAATACAACATGGCAACACAGAAAAAAATAACTAAAGTAGGGGATGTTGAGTCCTCCGGCACCCCAAGGGGAGGCAAAGTATTCGAAGCCAGCGCTGAAAGCAAAGCAAAAGCCAAACAACTCAGGCTTTTTGCATTTTTAGCGTGGATCCTTGCTATGGCAGGACAAATCTTTGCCATACTGAAACTGCTCAATGATGAGTACCTGGTTTATTTAATTATTGCCATTGTTGTCATTTTAGCATTGGCGATAACCGGTTCATATCTATGGAAAAAAGCGAACAGGCTCGATCCTGCATCCGAAAAACAGAAGGTTAAATTCTTTATTCAAAATCAGTTAGGCGCCATTATGGGCGTTTTGGCATTTTTACCTTTGGTGATCATGATTTTCACCAACAAAAATTTAAGCAAACAAACCAAAGGAATTGCAGGCACCATTGCAGTTGTTGCACTCCTGGTAGCAGGCATTACTGGGGTTGACTTCAATCCACCCTCTGTAGAGCAATATACAGAGCAAACAAAGGAAATTGAACTTCTTAACAACGGTTTTAATAATGTATACTGGACTCCCTCAGGTACAAGGTATCACCTTTACCCGGATTGTTCCTATATTAATACCGACAGAACTGCTGAAATTTTTGAAGGAACTGTAGCCAGCGCAAGAGAATTAAAAAACATAACGGAGTTGTGCAGCCGTTGTCGGGAAAGATCAATGAAAGAAAAGGGTATTTCAGAAGAAGATCTACAATCGAAATTAACCGAGGAATTGTCCAATATACTGGAATAACCATGGGAAAATGGGTGGATAAAGCAGAAAAATATATTGACGAATCTGCTGAAAAAATATACAATAGTGACACCTACAGGAAAGCGGATAAGTCGTTTGAAGAAGTCACAAAAAAAATTTTTCGCAAAGCGGGACGATGGTGGGGAAAATCGAAACGATAAAAAGGTGTTTTGACCATCCAAAACCAGGAAATCATTCCGCTGAAACAATTCTGCTTATTCTACTGTTTTGGGGCGATGAGTACGTTTTAAAACTCCTCCCTTTTTTTCATGATAAAACAAAAAATTTCATGCGATATATAGAAAAAAGTATTAACCGTATGCTATTCTTTTCATTTCTGAAACGCAAAATCCCGTAATACTTTTTCTTATAAAAAATTAGCGTTATTTTTGTAACTGATTTTTTTGATTTTTAACTACATACTTATAAAAAAAATAATTTATGACAAAGCATGTATATACTTTTGGAGCTGGAAAAGCCGAAGGAAAAGCTGATATGAAAAACCTTCTGGGCGGAAAAGGAGCAAACCTGGCAGAAATGAATCTGATCGGAGTACCTGTACCTCCCGGTTTTACAATTACTACTGAAGTTTGTACCCTGTACAACGAACAAGGTCAGAAAAAAACGTTTGACTTGATCAAGCAGGAAGTGGAAGCAGCTGTGGCTATGGTTGAAAAACTGACTGAAACAACATTCGGAGATAAAAACAATCCCTGTTTACTGTCGGTTCGTTCCGGTGCCCGAGCATCGATGCCGGGGATGATGGATACTGTATTGAATCTGGGGATGAATGATGATGCAGTGGAAGGAATTGCAAGAAAATCAGGAAATTCGCGTTTTGCATGGGATTCATACCGCCGTTTTGTTCAGATGTATGGCGACGTGGTTATGGAAATGAAACCTGCCAGCAAGGAGGAACACGATCCATTTGAAGAAATTATTGATGAACTAAAAGAAGAAAAAGGAATACAACTGGATACTGATTTTTCTACCGAAGACTTGCAGGAACTGGTCAGGCGTTTTAAATCAGCTGTAAAAAAAGTTACCGGGAAAGACTTTCCTGTTAACCCATGGGAGCAACTCTGGGGAGCTGTCGCTGCCGTATTTAATAGCTGGAATAATCCGAGGGCTATCCTGTATCGCCGTTTGGAACAAATTCCTGATGAATGGGGAACAGCAGTAAACGTTCAGGCTATGGTGTTCGGTAATATGGGCGAAAATTCAGCAACCGGTGTAGCCTTTACACGTGACGCAGCAACCGGAGAGGATGTTTTTAACGGAGAATACCTGATCAATGCACAAGGCGAGGATGTGGTGGCAGGAATCCGGACTCCTCAACAAATTACCCTTGCAGGCTCAAAAAAATGGGCCGAATTACAGGGCATTTCAGAACAGGACAGGGCAGCAAATTATCCTTCACTGGAAGAAGCTATGCCTTCCATCTATAAACAACTGGAAAAAACTCAGCAAAAGCTGGAAGACCATTACAAGGATATGCAAGACCTCGAATTTACCATTCAGGAAGGAAAATTGTGGTTATTGCAAACCCGAAATGGGAAACGTACTGGCGCAGCTATGGTTAAAATTGCTGTAGATATGTTAAACCAGGGAAGTATCGATGAAAAAACAGCACTCAAACGAATTGACGCAAATAAGCTGGACGAACTGTTACACCCTGTTTTTGAAGGTTCTGCCATAAAGAAAGCCAATGAACTGGCCAAAGGATTACCAGCATCACCTGGTGCTGCTACCGGGCAGGTCGTTTTCTTTGCCGATGAAGCAGATAAATATCCTGCCTCTGTACTTGTCAGAGTTGAAACCTCTCCCGAAGACCTGGAAGGAATGCATATAGCAAAAGGAATCCTTACTGCCAGAGGAGGGATGACCTCACATGCTGCTGTCGTAGCCCGCGGAATGGGGAAATGCTGCGTTTCCGGAGCTGGCTCAGTAAAGGTAAATTACAAAACACGGGTCATGACCATCGATGGGAGAGAATTTAAGGAAGGAGACTGGATCTCTCTCGATGGATCTACCGGAAAAGTATACGAAGGAAAAGTAGATACAAAAGATCCGGAACTGAGCGGCGACTTCGGGAAAATTATGGAATTGGCCGATAAATACACACGTATGAGCATCCGTACAAACGCAGATACTCCAAAAGATGCACAAATAGCACGTAAATTCGGAGCAACAGGAATCGGCTTGTGCCGCACCGAACATATGTTCTTTGAAGGTGTACGAATTAAAGCCGTACGCGAAATGATCCTGGCTAAAGAAGAAAAAGACAGACGTAGGGCTCTTGAAAAAATTCTTCCCTACCAGAGAGAAGACTTTGAGGGAATTCTTGAGGCTATGGAAGGCTATGGTGTTACTATTCGTTTGCTCGATCCACCACTCCACGAATTCGTACCTCAAGAAGAAGCAAACCAAAAAGAAATGGCCAGGGAAATGGGAATCACCCCTGAACAGGTTAAGGCTTTAGTCGATGACCTGCATGAATTAAACCCGATGCTTGGACACCGCGGGTGTCGCCTGGGAAATACATATCCTGAAATTACAGAAATGCAGGCAAGAGCTATCATCGAAGCAGCTGTTAACCTGAAAAAAAGAGGAGTGGATGCACGGCCTGAAATTATGGTTCCCCTGATCGGTACTGTGAAAGAACTCAAACTACAAGCCGATATCATCCACGAAACTGCAAAAAAAGTATTCCAGGAAAAAGGTTCTGAAGTAGATTACCTGGTAGGTACCATGATTGAAGTACCACGGGCTGCCATTACAGCTGATCAGATCGCTGAAGTAGCTGAGTTCTTCTCCTTCGGAACCAATGACCTGACACAAATGACCTTTGGTTATTCACGCGATGACGCCGGAAAATTCCTCCCGGTTTACATCAACAAAGGAATCCTGAAAAATGACCCCTTCCAGATCCTCGACCAGGAAGGTGTGGGACAACTTGTTCGAATGGGTGTCGAAAAAGGCAGAAAAACAAAACCCGGACTTAAAGTGGGAATCTGTGGAGAACACGGAGGAGAACCTTCTTCGGTTATGTTCTGCGACTCTGTTGGAATGGATTATGTTAGTTGCTCTCCTTTCCGCGTACCTATCGCCAGAGTTGCAGCAGCACAGGCTAATATTTAAAAATAATATCTCAATGAATGAAAGGGCAGCCAGATAGCTGCCCTTTCATTATCTGCGAAAATGTAAGCATTCTATATTGATCGCTACTAAAAAACCACCGTTCCTAAAAATTATATGAATATCTGATGAAACGAGCATAATAAACCTATGCAAATTCCATCTGATACCTTTTAAAGAAAATAATTTCGATAAAATGAAACAGAAAGCTTTTCATAAACTATCCTACGGGTTGTATATTATCTCTACCCATTTCCAGGGGAAAGATGCAGGATACATTGGCAACACAGCATTTCAGGTAACTTCAGCCCCTCCTCAGATAGCCATCAGTTGCCACAAAAAAAATGCATCTACTGAAAAAATTTTACAAAGTAAAAGCTTTGCCATTTCTGTACTGAAAAAAGAGACTGACACTTCCCTGATTGGAAAATTTGGCTTTATGTCGAGCGATGAAACAGACAAGTTCCTTCACCTCATGACAAAAACCGCGACAACAGGAGCACCCATCGTGCTGGATTCAACCATAGCCTGGTTCGACTGCCAGGTAATTTCAACACACGATGTAGGAACACATATTCTCATAATTGGAAAGGTACTGAATTATGATATCATTTCAGACGAAGATCCACTCACCTACGACTACTATCGTGCCAAATACAAAATGCTTGCGCCCAAAAATGCTCCTACGTATTTGGAGAAAAATCTATCCGAAGCAGAAACTCAAAATTCAGAACAGTTAGATCAGACTCAACATAAAAATGAACCGACACCTGCTGCAAGGGAACAGACAGAAAAATCCACTGCAACGTATACATGCACAATTTGCGGGTTTCAATACAACCCGGAAGAGGGTGACCCGGCTCTGGGTATACCTCCCGGAACAGCTTTTGATGATTTACCCGATGACTATAAATGTCCTATTTGCAATGCTGGCAAAGATTATTTCAGGAAGGATTAATCTTCAGGCCTGGCCTCCTACCCTATAATCCGCGATGCGTTCCATCGCAATAAGGTTTATTTTTCGACTGCTTGCACTGACAGAGCCATGCATCTTTTTTTTCTTCCACGGTAAATGATAGTGGAGCAAACGCTGACCCCTTGTGCGATCCATCACAAAATGGCTGATTGTTACTTTTCCCACAAGCACACCAGTAATACGTGCCGGGTTCCAGGGTAACCTTTACAGGTACTTTTGCCGCAATTTTTGGTTTTTCCATATGATTTTCATTTTATTAAACTCTTCACTCTGTTCTCCCGGGGAAACTCATCCCAAACACTTTTCATTTTAGTTTTACATCGAAGCAATCAGAATACACTTTAACTGAATTTTGTGCTGATGAGTTTGATAAATTCATCTCTGGTAGCGTTTTTCTGAAAAGCTCCGGTGAAATCGGAAGTAGTGGTGATGGAATGCTGTTTCTGTATTCCGCGCATTTGCATACAAAGATGCTGAGCCTCAATAACAACAGCCACCCCTAAAGGCTTTAAGGTATCATGAATACATTCCTTAATTTGAGAAGTCAACCGTTCCTGTACCTGCAACCTTCGCGCAAAAACATCAACCACACGTGCAATCTTACTTAATCCGGTAATGGTTCCATTCGGAATATAGGCAACATGTGCTTTACCGAAAAAAGGCAAAAGGTGATGCTCACACATGGAATAAATTTCAATGTCTTTCACAATAACCATCTGCCGATAATCCTCTTTAAACATAGCTGAACGTAAAATTTCAACCGGATCGGTTTTGTATCCCTGCAATAAAAATTGCATGGCTTTAGCTACTCGCTCAGGAGTTTTGTCAAGACCTTCGCGCGATATATCTTCTCCAATAATAGCTAATATATTACGATAATTTTCCGAAAGTTCTTTCGTAATTTCTGCGTCAAAAACTTCAATCTTTTCGTAACCGTTCGAATGATTCACCTCTGATGTACACATACATTTTCTTTTCATACAAAGATTGATATTTTTTTAGAGAATATGGTAAAATAAAAAAAAAATGGAGAAAAATAGCCAGTAATAAATCACACATTTAAAAAAAATGATCATTTGCCAATAAAATATTTTAAAATCACACAATAATATGAAATTATAAAAGTTATTATCTTGACCATTTTGTATGAGAAAATTAATTGTTTTTCTTTGCCAAATTAAACCACTTTGTTAGAATGATAGTAGTTACAGGAGCCGCCGGATTCATTGGCAGCTATTTAGTCGGAAAACTAAATCAAGCCGGATATTCAGATTTAATTTTAGTTGATCGTTTTGACGACCCTTCAAAAGACCTGAATCTTTTCAATAAAAAGTACCTGAAATTCATTGATCGTACTTTATTTTTCAAATGGCTCATCAAGCATGCATCAGAAGTAGAGTTTATTTTCCACATGGGTGCTCGCACCGATACCGTTGGCCAGGAGCCTGAGCTTTACCAGCAGTTGAATCTGATCTATTCGCAAAGGCTTTGGAATATCTGTTCCGAGATTCAGGTTCCTTTGCTCTATGCGTCGTCTGCAGCCACCTATGGAAACGGCGAAGTGGGGTTCTCCGATTCACACAACAATGTTACCAATCTGCGTCCGTTAAATCTCTATGGCTGGTCAAAGCACGACTTTGATGTATGGGCACTTAAACAAGTCCGTACTCCCCCGTTTTGGACGGGACTAAAATTTTTTAATGTCTATGGTCCAAATGAGTACCATAAAAAAAGAATGGCTTCAGTCATTTTTCACGCCTATCAAACCATACAGAAAACACAAAAAATGAAGCTGTTCAAGTCTCATCACAAAGATTATAGAGATGGCGAACAAAGCCGCGATTTTATATTCGTAGATGATATTGCTGAAGTTATGATTTACTTCATGCACCATCAAAAGAATTCAGGAATTTACAATGTGGGAACAGGAAAGGCACGTTCATTCCTCGATTTAACACATGCTGTTTTTGATAGCCTTCAAATCAATCCGGAAATTTCATTTATTGATACTCCTGTGGATTTACGCGGACGTTATCAGTATTTTACCGAGGCAGAAATAGCTAAATTACGGGAAATAGGTTACACGAAACCTTTTACCGAGCTCGAAGAAGGCGTTGATTTGTATGTTAATAAATATTTAGTCTCGGAAAGCTGTTATTAACATATTTTTCTATTCTCAGAAGATCTTGTGAGAAGGATTAACAACCAATATCCTCCTGTATTTATTTCGTGTGAAAATCGATCACTTTCTGTATAGCCTTCACACAAACAGGGCAAAATTCTCTGGCATGGTTGCTTTTCATGCGGCAATCCATAAAGGGGCTATAAATACCCTTTGCCATATATCCACCTCCTTCGAAAACACCAATCGACTGATTATATTTCAACTCACGGGGAGTGGGAACAGGAATGGAATCGCCCATCATATTCTTCCATTTTGAGTTAAAATCAACCAAAGTGGTTAAGTTGGGTTCCCAGGGCTCAATTTCCAGATTATAAAAATTTTCATAGGCTACCGATGAATTATAATACTCATCTCCCAGTCCAGCAAACCCGTGTCCAAATTCATGCACAAAAACCTCACGGGTAAGTCGGTTATCGGAAGTACAAACATTTAAAAAGTTATAAAAACCTCCCCCTCCATACCTCTCGGAATTGACCAGGATGTATATATGATCGTATGGAACTGTCGCTGCAGCATCGTAAATGGAACGCATGTCGCTGGTGGTTAAATAACGGGGAACATCAAAAGTAAAAAAGGATGAATTGAACACTGTATTTTTATAAATCCCCTCGCCGGGAATGTCTGTCCCCGATTCCAGGGAAGGCGTTAACACTGCTCGCACATTAAATTTTTCTTTCTCCGAACGGAATGGCTCTTCTTCAAATAAATAACCAGCTACCCGCCGGGCATCTTCCACAAATTTTCCCATTTCCCCAGCCATATATCCTTCTGCCAAAATGACCAGATCAACTTTGTTTTCAGGCTTCCCTGATTCCAGTATCGATTCAGTCTTATAAGTCATCCCATGTTCACGAATGATAAAATAATCATCCGGATCAATTTCAGTAGAATAAATGGTTTTAAATCCACCCTCCCATTCCCGAATATCAATCTCAAGCAGAACCTTTTTTTGGGGAAATGGAAATATGGCTGCATGATAAAAAGTTCTGAATGACTCCCTGGCCTCAGGTGTGGTTTGCCACTCCTGAAAAAGAGTACTCATTCCTTTTGAATAGATAAGCCTTCCCGATTGACTGTCGGATACACGAAAACGACAATTCCCATATTGCAGGCTATCAATTAAATTAACCTGGGAACCAGCCCAGTATGGTTCCTGCTTTAATTGAGCAGGATATACTGTCACCTGGTTCGCGTTTCCACCCAACAAAAAATCAAACCGGAGTGATTTTGCACAAAAAAATTCTGAAAAAATAATCTGACCAGTCGACTGAAAGGAAGAAAAAATGAGAATTAATAAAAATATCCTGATCATTTCCGTAAGCATTTAGTATTTTTGGCTAAAATAATATAAGGAGATAGATAATGAGACCGCTTTATAAATTTTTTCTTGAAAATATCCGTGAAATAGACCAGTTCACATCAGTGGCCAAACCTGTATCGGCATTATCAGTACTGATCATCATTGTTCTTTTAGCCTGGATCGGACATTTTTTAACCCGGTATGTTATTGTACGCATTTTTTCCCGTATTGCCCGTCGCACAAAAACCACCTGGGATGACATTTTGGTTAACCGAAAGGTATTCCGAAATCTTGCTCACCTGGTTCCTGCCTTAATTATTTATTATTCAGCCGATTTTGCTTACCCTGAAATTCATCAGAATATAAATGAACTTAGTGATACAGCAATTTCCATGCTTTCAAGAGATTATTACTTTTCACTATCCGGTTTTCTAAACACCATAGCCAAAATTTATTTTATTTTTATTTTCATATTTTCCCTGAATTCTTTTCTCAACGCGACACTTGATATATACAATACCACCTCCTTTGCCAAGAACAGACCAATTAAGGGGTATATTCAGTTATTTAAAATACTAATTTTCTCCTTATCAGGAATTCTGATTGTATCCATTCTGCTGGACAGGGATCCTACGGTATTAATTGCCGGACTCGGAGCTATGGGAGCCGTTTTGCTTTTAATTTTTAAAGATTCTATTCTGGGATTTGTCGCCTCTATTCAGCTATCAGGAAATAACATGGTAAAAATGGGCGATTGGATTGAAATGCGCAGCCATGGAGCTGACGGAACAGTAATCGATATTACCCTGAATACGGTAAAAGTACAAAACTGGGATCGAACCATCTCAACCATCCCGACCTATGCCATGGTAAGCGATTCATTCATCAACTGGAAGGGCATGGAAGAATCGGGAGGAAGAAGAATTAAACGCGCAGTTAATATCGATATGAACAGCATCAAACTTTGTGATACAGCCCTCTTGAACAAATTGGAGAAATTCCTGCTGATCAGAGATTATGTAAAAGAGAAAGAAAAAGAGATCAGAGAATACAATCAAAAAAGAAATATATCAGAAGATGATATCGTGAGTGGCAGGAAACAGACAAACATTGGAATTTTCAGAAAATACCTGGAAATGTATTTACATCAACATCCCATGATAAACAATGATATGACTTTTCTCGTTCGACATCTTCATCCAACGGAAAAAGGACTTCCTCTGGAAATTTATGTTTTTTGTAAAGACAAAGCCTGGGCACGTTATGAATCCATTCAGGCAGATATATTTGACCATATCCTGGCCGTTATTTCTGAATTCGATCTGCGAATTTTTCAGGAACCTACCGGCTCCGATTTTTCAAGAGCATTTCTTGCCAACAAAACCCAGCCTGTAAATTAATTGGAATACTTTCACCCTGGTTAAACGATTTAAACCAGGTAAATAAACTCATTACTCAGATTTCACCCCGATACATGAATTGTACTTTTTCACGTATTGAATAAAATAGACCCGTGACAATTTTTCGCCATGAACAGAGATCGCTAATAGAGTATGCAATTATGAGCAGGTTTATCCCTATTGAGATTAGTAATTGTAATTTTTTAATACATTTGCGTTACAATTTGTAAATAAAGTAATGCTATTGAAACATGAATAATGCAGATTACCTCGAACAGCCAGCCGATATTGATCAGCTGGATGAAAAAATACTCAAGCTGATCACCCGGAATGCGCGCATACCTTTTCTGGAAGTTGCACGAGAGTGTGGCGTTTCTGGCGCAGCCATTCATCAACGGGTGCAAAGACTGCTGAACATTGGGGTTATCACAGGAAGTGAATTCATTGTTGATCCTCAAAAGTTGGGATATAATACCTGCGCATATATGGGAATCTACCTTGAAAAAGCGAAATTCCACAAACAGGTAGTCGCTGCCATGAGCAAAATTCCGGAGATAGTAGAATGCCATTATACCACCGGACAATATGCAATATTTATTAAAATACAGACCAAAACCAACAAGCATCTAAAAAAACTTATCGATGAAGAACTTCAGGAAATTGAAGGAATAGCCAGAACTGAAACCTATATGTCTCTGGAAATGAATTTCAAACGTCAGGTACCAATAAAATAAAGGTAAGAAATTCATTTTAATCATGCTCGTTTCATCTGATGTAAAAACAAAAAAAATGACACTCAGAAACAATTTAGACGAAGTCGACCTGAAAATACTGGACATAATCACACAAAATGCCCGGATCCCATTTAAAGATGTTGCCCGTGAGGTGGGTATTTCAAGAGCAGCTGTTCATCAAAGAGTAAACCGTATGATTGAACTCGAGGTTATCATCGGTTCGGGATATCACATCAATCCCAATAAGGTTGATTTTAAAACCTGCAGTTATATAGGTATCTATCTGGAAAAAGGTGACCTGTTTACTGAAGTGGTTGAACAATTAAAAAGAATCCCGGAAATTGTAGAATGCCATTACACAACCGGTCAGTATGCAATTTTTGTAAAAGTATATGCCAAGGATAATGAGCATCTTAAAAACATACTGAGCAGTCAGGTACAAAAAATTCAGGGGATTGCCAGTACAGAAACATTTATCTCACTGGAACAAACTTTCAAGCGGGAAATTCCAGTGAATAGTTAGTTTCGCTGCCTGATTGCTTCATAGATCATCAGACCGGCAGCAACAGAAACATTCAGCGACTCAATTGTACCTAACAGAGGGATAGAAACTTGTTGATCAACCATTTTGAGCACCGCATCGGATATTCCCATGTTCTCAGCTCCCATTACAATGGCCAGGGGGCCTCTCATTTCTGAAGAGGTATAATTAACAGTAGCCTTTTCATTCGCAGCTACGATCCGTATACCTGATTCTTTCAAATACCGAATCGTTGAAGTCAAACTTTTTACTTTACATACAGGCAGGGAATGAATAGCACCTGCTGATGTCTTTACAACGTCAGCACCTATGTGAGCCGTTCCTTTTTCAGGTATTACTATGGCCTGAACTCCTCCGCATTCAGCTGTTCGTACAATAGCTCCAAAATTCCTGACATCAGTAATCTGATCTAAAATCAAAAGAAATGGATCAACACCTTTTTCAAATAAACCTGGCACCAGTATTTCAACATTTGCATATTCCAACGCTTGCAAAACAGCCAAAACACCCTGATGATTTTTTCTGGTAATCCTGTTTATTTTTTCAACCGGAACAAATTGAAAAGAGATCTCATTCTCTCTGATCATTCGAAAAAGTTCTGTAAACAGAGCATTGTCAAGGCCTTTTTTTATCCAGACTTTTTCTATTGACCGTCCACTTCTGATAGCTTCCATCACTGCCCGGGTACCATAAATAAAATCATCTTTATTCATTACCAGTATTTTTTTGATTTCCAATTCTCCAATTCCTCATGCTCCTCTTCCCACCTCTCCATAACCAGGGATAATTCTTTTTTTAAGCCTTCGTATTGCTCAAAAAAACTGTTCTGATCCTCTCCGCTTGCTGAAACCAGAATTTCATCCATTTCAGAGATCTTGATTTCAAGCTTTCCTATAATCTCCTCTGTCCGGGAAACCTGCTTTTCCAATCGTGAAATATTCCGGTTTATTTTTTTTTGCTCTTCGTAACTGATTGCTCCGGCTTGAAGGATTGAATTTTCATGAAGGTTCCAGGCAGCTTGTTTAGCCCGGTTTGCTGTTTCCAGTTCCTTCAGGGTAACCATTTGCTTTTTCTGCAAGAATTCATAAATGCCTCCTAAATGTTGCTTTATTTTTTTATTGCGAAATTCATAAACACAACTAACCAGGCCATCCAGAAAATCCCGGTCATGTGAGACAACAATCAAAGTTCCATTAAAATCGATCAGTGCTTCCTTTAAAATCTCTTTTGATTTCATGTCGAGGTGGTTAGTAGGCTCATCAAGGACTAGTAAATTAACAGGTTCAAGCATCAGGCGAATCATTGCCAGCCTCGATTTTTCACCACCACTAAGTACTTTTACTTTTTTCCCCGTATCATCTCCTGAAAAAAGAAAAGCGCCAAGTAAATCTCTTATTTTTGTTCGCGCATCACCTGTAGCCACTTCATCAACTGTTTCCAAGACTGTCTTTTCCTCATTAAGCAACTGAGCCTGATTTTGAGCGAAATAACCAATTTTCACCTGATGCCCCTCCTTCATGATTCCCTGATATCCGATTTGTTGTAAAATGATACGAACCAAGGTAGTCTTCCCTTCTCCATTTCGCCCCACAAATGCAACCTTGTCTCCACTCTCAATCAGAAGATTGACATTATCCAGAACAAGATGATTCCCATATAATTTGCTGATATTTTTTGCATCAAGAACAACGCGCCCCGATCGTGGAGCAGAGGGAAATTTAATTTTGATAGCTGACTTGTCCTCATCCTCAACCTCAATACGTTCCAGTTTTCCAAGCTGCTTAATGCGCGATTGTACCTGAACGGCTTTGGTAGCCTTATACCTAAACCGTTCAATAAACTTTTCTGTATCCTCAATCATTTTTTGCTGGTTCCGGTATGCTGCCAGCTGAACCTCACGTTGCTCAGCTTTCCATTTCACAAAAGAGGAATAGTTCATCTTTTGATCTGTAATTTTCCCCAATGTGATTTCCAGCGTGCGCGTGCAAACCGCATTGAGAAAAGCTTTGTCATGCGAAACCAATACCACGGCTCCTTTATAATTTTTCAAAAAGTTTTCAAGCCATTGGATGGACTCAATATCAAGATGATTGGTTGGTTCATCAAGTAAAATAACATCAGGTCTTTTTAATAGCAATTTAGCCAGTTCAATACGCATTCTCCACCCTCCGCTAAACTCAGAAGTCAGCCGCTCAAAATCACTTCTTTCAAAACCCAACCCGAGTAAAGTTTGCTCTATGTTTACATGGTAGGTGTCTCCTCCGAGAAGCGAATACCGTTCATTTAATTCGGCTATCTGATCCAGTTTCTTCAGGTAATCATCCGAATGATAATCTGTTGCAACAGAAATTTCATGTTGAACCGTTGATATTTTTTTCTCTATCTCCAAAATCTCCTCAAATGCCCATACAGTTTCTCCCAATACTGTTCTGGAATCAACAGTCTTCATCTCTTGTGGCAAATATCCCACAACGGTATCCTTTGGTATAATCACTTCCCCCTGGTTAGGGGCAAGTAACCCGGCAATCAACTTCAATAAGGTTGTTTTCCCGGCTCCATTCTTCCCAATTAAGCCGATTCGATCATCCCGTTGGATAAGAAAACTTGATTCTCTGAGCAAATCGAAACCGCCAAAGCTGACTTGTATTTTTTCTAGTGAAATCATTATTCCTGATAAAAGCAGGCAAAGATAACGATTATAGATGAATCAGAGTGAGCGTCAAAGAATCAATAAAACTTTCGGATGAAAAAGAAGAAAGGGGAAAGCGATGGACGCTTTTTGAAGATGATTGATGATTTACAAACCCCTAAACAAAACCAATCATAAATACAGAAGATGCTTTCCCCTTATAATTTTATTACTGAAAATAAAACCAAACATTAAATCATTCAAATGTAAAGAAAAAGTTTCTACTAATGCAATTTTTTTTACAAAAAAATACAAACTTATTGCTGTAAAACACATTTTTTTGAAAAATCCGGATACAATTCATAATTAGAGAAATCAGATTTGATTTAAAATTAATGCTCAAAACCCTGTAAATACTATCTTTGCCAAAAAAAAGTGGCAAGAAAAAAGAAAAAACCATTCTACGAAAAAATAAGGATCGATGATATTGGGGCAGAAGGGAGAGCCCTTGCAAAAGTGAATGATCTGGTTGTATTCACAAAACTGGCAATACCAGGCGATATCGTTGATTTGCAGGTCATACGCAATCGCAAAAAGTACCAGGAAGCTCTGGTTACTCAAATTCATGAATACTCAAAAGACAGGGTTAAAGCTTTTTGCAGTCATTTTGGAATATGTGGAGGATGCAAATGGCAGATCCTTCCTTACGAAAAACAGCTGTATTATAAGCAAAAACAAGTTGAAGACCAGTTAAAAAGAATTGGCAGGGTTGACATTCCTCCTGTGAATCCCATATTAGGTTCAGCCCATCATACCTTTTACAGGAATAAACTTGAATTTACCTTTTCAGACAAGAGGTGGCTCATGGATGAAGAAATAACTTCAGAAAATGAAATCATGAATACCAATGCATTGGGATTTCATGTTTCTGAAAGATTCGATAAAGTAGTCAACATAGAAAAATGTTGGCTTCAGCCTGCACCATCCAATGAGATTCGAAATTTTATTTATCAATATGCCCTGAATAATAACCTGGAATTTTTTAGCATCCAACAAAAAACAGGTTTTTTACGCACGTTAATTATCCGCACCAGCTCCCGGGGGGAGATCATGGTCATTCTCTCTTTTTTCAAAGAAGACCCGGAAAAAAGGATTGCACTTCTTCAAACGTTACATAAACAATTCCCTGAAATAACTTCCCTCCTGTATGTTATCAACAAAAAAGGAAACGACACCCTTTATGACCAGGAGATTATTCCTTTCTCGGGAAGGAATCAAATTATTGAAGAAATGGGGTCTTTGAAATTTAAAGTTGGGCCAAAAAGTTTTTACCAGACCAATTCAGAGCAGGCTTACAAATTGTATCAAACAGTGCTTCAGTTTGCCGGATTAACAGGAAACGAGATCGTTTACGACTTGTATACGGGAACCGGAACCATTGCTGGGTTCATTGCAAAACATGCGATGAAAGTAATTGGAGTTGAATATGTTCCGGAAGCCATCGAAGATGCAAAAGAGAATGCCTTATTGAATAGTATTACAAATGCAGCGTTCTATTCCGGCGACATAAAAGATATCCTGACTCCTGGATTTATACAGCAACATGGGCATCCTGAGGTCATCATAACTGATCCGCCACGTGCTGGTATGCATGGTGATGTAATCAAGTTATTGCTCGACATTTTACCAAGAAAAATTGTGTACGTAAGCTGTAATCCTGCAACGCAAGCCCGGGATATTTCTCTATTAAACGAGAAATACGTCATCAAAAAGATTCAGCCGGTTGATATGTTTCCACATACCCATCATGTTGAAAATGTTGTATGGCTGGAACGAGAAGGATAATACAAAAAAGGTGGCCATTTTTTTGACCACCCTATTTATATTAAAAAAAACCACTACCCAAGATAAGTTTTTAATAATTTGCTTCTTGAAGTATGCCGCAGACGTCGGATCGCCTTTTCTTTTATTTGCCTGACTCTTTCGCGGGTAAGTGCGAATCTTTCGCCAATTTCTTCCAACGTCATTTCCTGACATCCAATTCCAAAGAAGAGACGAATAATATCAGCTTCCCTTTCGGTGAGGGTAGCTAAAGCTCGGTGAATTTCGCGGGCAAGAGACTCCTGAATCAATGATTTGTCGGCATTCGGAGAGTCATTATTGACCAATACATCGAGCAAACTGTTGTCTTCACCATCAACAAATGGTGCATCAACAGACACATGCCTACCTGACACCCTCAGTGTATCTGAGACTTTTTCGGCAGGTAGATCCATTGAGTCAGCCAACTCTTCCGGAGATGGTTTTCGTTCATGTTCCTGCTCAAATTTTGAAAAAGCTTTATTAATTTTATTCAGTGATCCAACCTGGTTTAATGGTAACCTGACAATACGCGATTGTTCAGCCAACGCCTGTAAAATAGATTGTCTAATCCACCAAACGGCATAGGATATGAATTTAAATCCGCGCGTTTCGTCAAACTTTTCAGCGGCTTTTATCAGTCCAAGGTTTCCTTCATTAATCAGGTCAGGAAGACTCAATCCCTGGTTCTGGTATTGTTTTGCAACCGAAACGACAAAACGAAGGTTTGCCCGTGTCAATTTCTCCAAAGCTGCCTGATCACCCTTTTTGATGCGCTGGGCCAATTCAACTTCTTCTTCAACTGTGATAAGCTCTTCCTTTCCAATTTCCTGTAAATACTTATCAAGTGAAGCACTTTCACGATTCGTGATAGATTTTGTGATCTTTAGCTGTCTCATAAACTCTCCTTAAAAACGTGCAAATATAGAACATTAATCCTTTTCAAAAAGGGAGCAGGCAATCCAAAAATGTCATTTTTAATGGTTTGTTAAAGGTACTTTATACAATTATTATTCCACACCAAAAACAAAGTAGGCCAACTCGCCATTGGGGTAAACACCTTCTACCAAAATACCGCCTTTTGCGTTTCCGATCTCTCGTTTGAAATCATTAACCTCATACATGGGTATTTTGTTCACATGAGTTATAATAAATCCTTTTTTTAACCCTGCATCCATGAGCTTGCCCCTGTTTAATTCTGTTATTTTAATTCCAAAATCTAAGTTTAAATTTTGTTTATCCTTGCTGTTAATCATTTCAAAACGGGCACCTAAAACAGTAACGTTATCGCGAACAATTTGTGTATCACCATGTCTATTACGTAAGGTTACTGAAAATTGTTTCCGGTCTCCGTTTCTTTTTACCACAATTTTTACATCATCGCCCGGACGGAACCGGCTTACTTTTTCCTGCAATTCGGCAGAAGAATTTACAGGCTCACCTGCCACACTTACAATGATGTCTCCCTGCTTGATTCCAGCTGCCTTAGCAGCACCATTTTCAGTTACCGCAGCCACAAAAACACCTTCTAATTTATCAAGGCCTTCATTTTCGACAATTGCAGAGGTCACATCAGTAATATTCACCCCAAGCAAAGCACGCTGAACCTCCCCGAATTCTTTCAGGTCCTCCACCACTTTTTTTACAATGGTGACCGGAACAGCAAAGGAATACCCAGTGTAAGACCCTGTACGTGATGCAATAGCTGTATTAATCCCTACAAGATTCCCCTGCTGGTTAACCAATGCTCCGCCACTGTTTCCAGGATTCACCGCTGCATCGGTCTGGATAAATGACTCAATGGAATACTGATCGGTATTGATGCCTAAATTTCGAGCCCGGGCACTGATAATACCTGCTGTTACTGTAGAAGTAAGGTTAAATGGATTGCCCACAGCAAGTACCCACTCCCCCAGTTTTAAATCATCTGAGTTCCCGTAAGTAAGGTAAGGAAGCTTTTCAGCTTCAATTTTAAGCAAAGCCAGATCTGTAGAAGGGTCTGCTCCAATAAGTCGGGCATCATACTCCTCCTTATTATTTAATATGACTTTAATTTTCTGTGAGTTTTCAATAACGTGATTGTTCGTTACAATGTAACCGTCTTCTGTTAAAATCACACCTGATCCGTATCCCATAGCCAGTTGAGGTTCCTGACGCCCAAATCCGAAAAATTCGTCAAAAAACGGATTTCCACTCGACCATCCTCCTCCTCGTAATGATTGCGTGGCAATATGAACCACAGCATGGACTGAATTCTCAGCAGCAAATGTCAAATCGGGAAGTTGCTGTTGACTGTTGGCCGGAAGATTTACAAAACGCATTGGCTGGTCTTCTGTCACAGTAATCACCTGTGCCTTACTAAAAAATGAACTGTACAGCCAGACAGCCAAAAATGCACTGGTTAAAACCAGTAAAAACATCAACGTATATTTTCTTGTATTTTTCATAGTATAAATTTTAATTTTTCAAAGTATTGGGTATAACGCAAATAATTTGCCAGTGTTTTTACAATTATCTGACATCTCAGTTGATTTTGCAATTTTTAACAACTCAATGCCTTATTTGCGTATAGAAACTGCGAAAAAAAAATTTACCTGAAACTTTGTCAGTCAATCGTCAGGATTTATAATTCAGGAACAATAAACCATTTGGAATCCAGTTCAGGAGGTTCGTATCCAGCAATATATTCCAGGGCTTCTACAGCATCTTTAGCTACAAAATAGAGGGATCTGTATATCTCTTTTGAAAACTTCTCGTCAAATGAATGTTCAAACTGTTGCAAGAGGTAGTTAAAAAAACTATTGGTATTCACGAAAACCACTGGCTTTTTATGATAATCCAGCTGCCGCAAAGTTAAAACTTCAAGGATTTCCTCGAGAGTACCAAAACCTCCCGGGAGCGCAATAAATGCATCAGATATTTCACGCATTTTTGCTTTTCTTTCCTGCATATCGCCGGTAGTAATAACTTCATGAGCATTTCCAGAAGCCAGAGATCGTTTAACGAACCGCTCCGGTATGACTCCAATAGTCCGGGCACCTGCATTTGCTGCAGCCAGGGTAACTATTTCCATCAATCCCACATTAGCTCCTCCATTCACTAATGTATGCCCTTGCTCACCAATTAATTTCCCCAACAATTTCGCTTCTTCAACATATACTTGTGCGATGGCATTACTGGAAGAAGAAAAAACGCAGATGTTCATTTCGTCTGACGTTAAGCATCAATATTTGCATAAGTAGCATGATCCTCAATAAATTTTCTCCGTGGCGGCACATCGTCTCCCATAAGCATAGAAAATATGTGATCAGCCTCAGCAGCATTGTCAATGGTTACCTGCTGCAATGTGCGGTTTTCAGGATTCATTGTTGTTTCCCACAGCTGTTCGGCATTCATCTCACCCAACCCTTTGTAGCGTTGGGTATGTATATTGCTTTCCACTCCATCGGCCCATTCATCAATAACTTGTCGGCGTTGTTGTTCTGTCCATGCATAAGTTTCTTTTTTTCCTTTTTTCAGCAGATAGAGAGGAGGGGTGGCTATATAAAGGTATCCGGCTTTGATCAGATCCTGCATATACCTGAAGAAGAATGTCATAATCAATGTGGCAATATGGCTTCCGTCCACATCGGCATCGGTCATGATTATAATCTTATGATACCTGATCTTCTCCATATTTAAGGCTTTGGAATCCTCTTCCGTACCAATAGTAACGCCAAGTGCTGTAAAAATATTTTTAATCTCCTCACTATCAAAGACTTTGTGCTGCATTGCTTTTTCTACGTTCAGAATTTTCCCCCTCAAGGGTAAAATTGCCTGGAATCGTCTGTCCCGGCCTTGTTTAGCAGTTCCACCAGCAGAATCTCCCTCCACCAGAAACACTTCAGTGAGAGAAGGATCTTTTTCAGAACAGTCACTCAATTTTCCTGGCAGGCCACCGCCAGAAAGGGCATTTTTCCGCTGAACCATTTCTCGGGCTTTTCGAGCTGCATGCCTTGCCTGAGCTGCCAGTATAACTTTATTTACAATAATTTTGGCTGATCTGGGATTTTCTTCCAGATAGTGAGCCAAAGCTTCACTCACCGCCTGATCAACTGCCAGGCTCACCTCTGAATTTCCCAGCTTGGTCTTGGTTTGTCCTTCAAACTGAGGCTCTGCAACTTTCACTGATATAACGGTTGTTAACCCTTCGCGAAAATCATCCCCATTGATATCGAATTTCAACTTCGACAGCATCCCCGACTGTTCGGCATAATTCTTCAATGTACGCGTTAATCCACGCCGGAAACCAGTAAGATGCGTTCCTCCCTCAATAGTATTGATATTATTTACATAAGAATGAATATTCTCGGAAAAAGTTGTGTTGTACTGCATGGCTATTTCAACGGGAATATCGTTCTTCTCAGTAACAATATGAATGATTTCAGGTATTAATTTCATCCGCGTATCATCAAGGTAATCAACAAACTCTTTCAACCCCTCCTGCGAAAAGAAAACTTCGGATTTATACTGACCGTTTTCATCCGTTGAACGTTCATCTATTAAAGATAGCCGGATTCCTGCATTCAAAAAAGCCAACTCGCGAAGTCTGACAGCAAGAATTTCATACTTATATTCTCTAGCCTGAAAAATAGAATCATCAGGCTTAAATGTTACAGTTGTTCCTGTTTTATCCGTTTCACTACGAATATCAACACTTGATATGGGCTTTCCAATAGAATATTCCTGCACCCACATTTTACCTTCCCTGTGTACTTCCACCTTCATATAGGAAGAAAGTGCGTTAACACAGGAAACGCCAACACCGTGTAATCCTCCAGAAACCTTATAGGAATCCTTATCAAATTTACCTCCTGCATGCAGAACAGTCATCACGACCTCTAATGCCGACTTGTTCTCTTTTTCATGCATTTCCGTAGGAATTCCACGACCATCATCCATAACGGTAACCGAATTATCAGCATGAATTACGACATCAATACGACTGCAATAACCAGCCAAAGCTTCATCTATGGAATTATCAACCACTTCATAAACCAGGTGATGTAACCCTCTCTCACCAGTGTCACCAATATACATGGAAGGTCTTTTTCTTACTGCTTCCAATCCTTCCAAAACCTGTATGCTTGAAGCAGAATAATTACCATTACCGTTTGTTGGATTTACCCGATTCATATTCTCACTCATTCTTCTTAACTATTATTCTTACAATTTTGTCAAAAATCAACTATTTCATGGAAAAAGAAAAACTTAATTCCACAACCAAAACACTAAAAAACAGATACTTTGCCGATTGTCATATTTGATGGGAAAGCATTGAGCAAAGATAATAAAATTTACCGAAGAAGATGGGAAAAAAGAGCATTTAAAACCTAATTTTTCAACATTTTATTAACCTGAAAATGAGCACACAAACAACTTTCAAACTGTTAATGAAAAGTAAAAAATACTTTATTGTTTTTTAATAGTCGACTATGGATTTAGAAAGCATAACTCAATCCACCCATCAGGTTAAACCTTTGTACCGGATATCCCAGCCATTGTTGGTATTTTTGAAATCCAAAGTTATTTAATCTGGCAAATAATGAGAACCGGCTGGTCAATTTATAATTGGCTCCAAAGTTCAGGTCAAAAACAGGAGTCAAGTCATATGATTCCCACTGTAAATTACTAATATTCAACAACTGGGCATTTGTCAATGGATTCGGGAAACGGGGATCATTTGATGGAACAAAAAGAATCAGACCAGTACGCTGCCCGGTAAGGAAAAGGTCAGTTGACACACTTAATTGATCGCTTACAGGATAATCGATTGACAGTTTTGCGTCCCAAACAGGAAGGTTCCAGGCTTTATCAATACTTTCCATGTCATACAAATAGTAATTTCCTGATAACAATAAATTTAATTTTTCTACGGATGCGTGAAATACCTCAATATTAAATTTCAAACGGTTCAGGTTATCGTAGATTACATCAAAATCATTATCAACCAGTGGTCTCCCTGACGCACTGCCCGGAATAAAATATTTAAAGAGGTAATAGAATGGTTGATCACGGATTACAGAGTAATCTGCAGATAATTTAAAGTTGGTTTTTGCTGCTAATTTTCCGTCAAACCCGCCAAATATCCGCAAACGCTCAAACGTATTTTTCACGTGATGATATGGATCAACAAATGGATTTTCGTATGCTATTTTGGAATAATGATTTTGTATATAATTCCCATCAATGCCAGCAAAAATATTTAAAACATCTTTCACAGGAGTAAAATTCATTTTCAAATTCGGGGCAATTTTTGCCATCATGTCGTCGCTGCTGTCTATAACAAACCATGAATTTAGTCCAAAACGAATAGATGCAATATCTCCGCTAATCAGATAAGAAGGTTTTAAAGTAAGCCATGTTTGCTGGCTTTTACCAATGGCCAAATGATGCATATTTAAAACGGAATCGGCACGAACAAAAGTTATCCCTGCTTGCAGGAAACCGGTTCCATTAGAATACGGTTTTTTTAAGTCGGCCATAAATTCGCCAAGATGTTCCCGTTGCCCGGTTTTTGTACCAAAATAGTGGTATTTAAAATGGAAATCGAAAATAAAATCATTTTTCCGTGCCACCTCATTTTTCAAACCTATATGGATTAAACCTTTAGAAAAGGTTTGTCTGGATCCCAGATAATTAATCTGTTGATTTTCATTCTTCAATTCAGCCGGGATGGATTCTACTGGATAGCCATAGTAATTGAATCCATTGTGATCGAATCCCAGATTAAGTGAAAGGATGGAAGTACGAAACAAATGCTTCACAAACATTTCAGCTTGATTTTCAGAGAATGGAGTTTTTACCCAGTCACCACCCTCAAGTTTAAGCTTTCCATGTGATGAAAGATGTTTTCCATGTAATCCGAACAAGGTATTACGTATATTTTGACTGTTAAAAAAAACCTCACCGTACGGACGGTTATAATTCCCGAGGCCTGCTCTGACAAGTCCGTATCCGGTTTCCCTATCGACCTGGCTTACAAAGGTGGCTGCTTTCAGAGGATTAACAGAAAAAGTATTGAAAACAGGCTGACTGAAAATACTGTAATTAAACGTTGGTTTTTCATGCTCAACATCTTCGATGCGAGGCAAAGAGCTAATTTTGTTGGCATCGGAAATGGTGGGTTGGTATGATTTAACTACTTCCACCTCCTGAATAAGGGAGGTGTCTCGCTGAGCAAAAGCAACGTGAGCCATAAACACCACACATGCAATAAAAAGATATCTGATTGCTTTAAAGAACATATGCTTCCTTTTTAATTATTGTGAATTTGTAACTGAAAAGAGCTGTCTTTGGCGTTTTGTTGATTCGCCTCTTCTCCTTTTTCGATGGCAGCCAGTTTCCGAAGTGCTTCATCCCTGATGCCATCATTATCCGTTCCGTAATTCTCAACTACACTGCGCAGTGTATGTTTTGACTGGAAACTATCTCCCTTGTCCTGGTAAATATCAGCTAGGAGCAGGAAAGCTTTACCCAGCCAAAACTGGAACGGTGTACCTTTAGCAATAAAATCCATTATTTCATCTTCTGCCTGTTTTATCTGGTTTTGTTTGTAGTGAATGTCAGCCAATAGAAATTTGGCCTCAGCCCCGTGTTCCAGCTTAGTGTCGACAGCTACTTCTTTCAAAGCATCGAGGGCAGCAGAGAGCTCACCTCCAGCATAAAGTGATTTACCCGTCACAAAGTCGGCTTCTCGCATCCAGGCTTCATTGGCCACCTCTGATTTTTTAACCTTTCCTGCTGCAGTAATTGCCTCTGGATATTGTTTCAACTGAAAGAAGCATCTCATTTGACCCGTATATGCCTTTAAAAGATTCCATTTGCTACCCGCCACACTTTCTAGCCGAATAAAAAACTCCAGGGCTTCAGTTGGTTTTCCCGCATTAAAAGTCAATTCTGATGCCCGGGACAAGGCTTGTTCAGTGAACACATTCCCTGGTTGGCGGGCAACAAAAGAATAATGATCATTCGCTTTAGAAAAATCGCCTTCTTTGTATAGCAATTCTGCAAGATAGAAATTAGCATTGGTGAAGAAACTTCCGTTTGGGAACTGGTCTATGTACCGCTGCAACTGTCCAGTAGCTTTGATATCTCCTGCCATATAAAGTCTTTCTGCAGCCATATAGGTTAAGGAGTCCTGTTCCGAAGTAGTTAAATTAGTGCCTCCCCCAAGATTACGGACATAGGAAAAATAACCGTCTACATTATTCATTTCCACATAACTGTTTTTAATTCCCAACATAGCTGCCTGGGCTTCCGGTGTACCGGGGAAGTCCTCAGCAACCTGTTTATAATAGGTAAGAGCCTGGCCAAAATCGCCACTATTGAATTGAATTAAACCCATCTGCAGTAATGCTCTGGGAAAATAGGTACTTTGAGTATGCCTCTCAGTAATTATTTTATAATTCCTGGCTGCTTCGGTGTAACTTCCCAACCTTTCATATGCTCGCCCCAGCTCATATAAAGCGTCATCCATATATTCCGAATCGGGGAAATGGTTCTGAAACATCTGAAGCGAATTGATTTTCCCTTTCTGGTCATGCTGCAATCCCTGACAAAAAGCAATCCTGTAAAGAGAGTAATCAGCATCAAACAGACGCATATCGTAAGCAGACTGATAATTTTGCCGGGCTAAACCGTATTCTGAGATGAAAAAATAATAATCACCCAGCCGGTTATATGCATCAGCCAGCTGATCAGATTGACCTCCTTTTATTGAGTTGATATAATTTCTAAAATGAGCAGCTGCCTGATTGTATTCCTCCAATTTAAACCACGCATAAGCCAAGTTATACTCAGCGTCTTTATACTCCGGCAAAGAGAAAGCACCGGCTGTGCGAAGGAACTGGGAATAAGCTTCCGCAGCACTCTTATAATCGCCTGTTCTGTATAATGCTTCTGCTTTCCAAAACAAGGCTCTTGCATTCAATTCCCGATTGTGGGAACCATGCTGCAGCGACAGGTTAAAATGTTCGATAGCCTGCTGATAGGAAAGGTTATTAAAAAGCTCCAATCCCCTATAAAAGGTCACCCGTTGGTATGCACGCAATATGTCAGATGATTTTACATCTATTTTCTCTATTGATTGGATGGCATCGCGGTAATTTCGTGTTACCATAAATACGTCGGTTAAATAGCGATAGGCTTCAGCATTTCGCTCCGAATTTGGATAAAGTGAAATATAGCGATCAAAAGCTTTAATTGTCTCATTAAACGGAGAGTAAGAAAGTTCATAGGTTAGCTTGGCGTAATTGAAAAGCGCATCTTCCTTTATTCTGGCATTAAAATCATATTCAGAAGCCGCACCAAAGGCTACCCTTGCTTTCTCTTTGTCGTTCAGCTTAATATAACTGTCAGCCAAATGATAATATGCATTCTGTGCCATTTCGTCTTTTCCCCCGGACGCTTTTTCAAGCAAAGGAACAGCCTTTTCATTTTGTCCGACATGGTAATAGCTATACCCAAGCAGATAGCTGTCTTCACGTGTTTTGGGACCAGGAGTATTGTAGTATTTCTCAAGATAAGGAATGGCCTGGTTATATTTCCGGATATGAAAATATGAATCGCCCAGAATCTTGGAGAGTTCAGTCTTGTGTTCCTCCTCAACCTCATCAATAACTGTTTCCGTATACTCTACTACATCACTGTACCGCTCCTGCTTGTAAAAAATATGACTGACATACAATGGTATTACCCGTGAATATGCCGGATCTGTTTCGAGCTTTCTGAACCCATCCAGGGCCGATTGATAATTTTCCTGCAGATACATGATATGTGCCCAGTAATAAGTTGCTGGTCTGCTGTAAAGATTATTCCGGTCTTTGATATCATAAAATTCAGATAAAGCCTCTTCTGTATTGTTGACCATCAACTGAGAGTATCCGTTCTGATATTTTAACTTTAACCTGTCATTTTCAGTTAATCTTTTTTGATCGACCTTACTATAGATTCGAATAACTGCCGGATAGAGTCTTTTTTCAAACTGATAATCCCCTAAATAATACATGGCATGATTTAAGTAAGGGCTATCGGGGTAATCTTCAATGAACTGCTCAACAAGCCTGTGACCAGATGCATGTCCGGCTTTCAACGCAGACAGGGCTTTGTAATAACCTGCCTCATTAAAAAGCTCAGATCTGCTCTCGACCTTTAGCTGAACTTTTTCAAACGCATAAAAGGCTGCGTTATATTTTCCCAGCCGAAATAGCTCCCGGGCAAGTTGCACCTCCTCAGCTACATCCTCAAAGTAAGCAGTCTTTTGGGCAATGAGCGAATGAGTCGAAAACAGAACAAATATGAATAGGATAAAAATGGTACGTATTGTCTTCATGTCTTCCTTTTTCTTTATCATAAACCAGCTTAACCAGCACAATCTATAAATACCGTGCCAAAACTATATCTCTTTTTGAATAAAAATCCTAAAATAAATATAATCATTATTATACTGGGTTCAAATCCAATGCATTTTCTTAACATGAAACTGTTTATTTCTTTTCGTTAGTATTCAACGGATCAAAAATTTCTTTCAATCTGGCTGACTCATTCTCCCAGGTTAATACCTGCGCAGCCCTTACCAGGTTTTCTTTCCAAAATTCTCTTTTCTTTTTATTCGTCAACATTTCCCTAAAAAATGTAGAAAGATTTTCAGGATCAAGTGAGGAAATTACCTCTCCAACCTTATAGGTGCGAACAATCCTAACCATCTCCGGCAAATCCGATACCAATACCGGCACATTAGCCTGGATGTAATCAAACAATTTGTTGGGCAGGGCATATCTGTAGTTTAGTCCCTTGTCTTCTTCGATTGAGAGACCAAGTGATGCTTGCGGTGTAAGCCGGGAAAGCTCCCCGATAGGTAATCTTCCTAAAAACTGAACTTTGTTTTGTACCCCTTCCCGGACGGCTATTTCTTTCAGTTCATCAAGTTTGTCCCCGTCGCCGGCAACAACTAACCTGACGCATTCCAGGTACCTCATCGCACGAATGGATTGCTCCAGTCCACGGCCCATATTAACAGCTCCCTGATATAAAATAAACTTATCGGCACTGCTTTCAGAATCCAAAATATTTTCATATTGAGCCGAAAGTGGAAAATTTCTTACCACACGAAAATTAACGTTATATTTTTCAGTGTAAATCCCCGCAATGGAATCACAAACCGTGTAAGCATACTTCAGCCGGGGAACCATCAACTTTTCCAACCACTCCCAAACACTTTTCACAAAAGGCCTTCCACTCAATTCCGGCACTTCGGTAAAAAATTCGTGGCTATCGTAAATCAAGGGCTTCCCTTTTAATTTGGAAGCGATAAAATTGGCCGGCAGGGTGTCCAAATCATTCGAGAGAAGCAGATCAAACCTTGAAAACAACAGCAAAAATAAAAGCCTGGTGTTATAACAAAAATAGAACATCGGACCTTTGCGAAAAAATAGCTTCATCCGAATAACCGGGTAGGATCGCGGAGAAAGAGAAAGGCTGTAGGGTAAAAGCCTGCCAACTAACAACACCTCAAATCCGGATTCATAAAGCGTATTACAGGTTTTATAAACCCGGTTGTCAGAAACCAGGTCAGTGGTAACTGAAACAATAATCCGTTTTTTTCCCTGTGAGCTCAATTTGACTTTTTCCTTTTAACTGTAAAATTCATAAAAAATTGCCGGAATGAAGAATATTTCAGCGGTATTTATCTTTTTATTATTAATCTTTATTTTAACCGTGTTCCTCTGAATTCGAAAGCATATTCCATGGCACACTGCATAAATTGTTGTTAAAATTTAAAACAGTCTCTTAGTTTGTGTTAAAAAAATCGTGCTCTTTCATCGAAAACAGGACATTAAAGACAAAAATGTATTTATTTTGTCAAAAAATAAATTTGTATGTCATCCGGTCATGGACATATTCATACCCCACCTCATAACAAGGCTTTTGCTTTGGGTGTTATTTTGAATATTATTTTTGTTGTTGTTGAAATTCTTTTCGGACTGATAGCCAACTCCTCTGCACTTTTAGCAGATGCAGGGCACAATGCCAGTGACGTACTAGGGCTCTCGTTTGCCTGGACGGCATCCTGGCTGGCTACAATTCGTCCATACGGAAAGTACACTTACGGTCTGAGGAAAACAACTATTCTGGTATCGATTGTAAATGCCGTATTACTTTTTATTGCGGCAATCTTTATTGCCCTCGATGCGATAGAGAAGCTTAAGTATCCACCAGAAGTCGGGGGAATACAGATCATAGTTGTAGCTGGCATAGGTGTATTCATCAACACCTTTACTGCATTGTTATTCATGAAAGGGCAAAAACATGATCTGAACCTGCGTGGGGCATTCCTGCACATGGCTGCCGATGCAGCCGTTTCTCTTGGGGTAGTGATATCCGGATTACTTATCCTGGTCACCGGGAAAAACTGGATTGATCCGGTAATGAGTATTATTATTATTGCTGTTATCCTCTGGGGAACCTGGAGATTATTCACTGATTCTGTAAATCTCGCCCTGGATGCTGTTCCAAAAAATATTAACGTGGAGGAAGTCCGGAATTTTATTGCATCAAAAAAGGGGGTTGAAAACCTGCATGACCTGCACATCTGGGCTATGAGCACAACCCAGGTGGCACTTACGGCGCATCTGGTTATGCCTGATGGAAACAACGACAGGTTTATTACTGATCTACAGGCAGAACTCAAAGAAAGATTTCATATTGAGCATACAACCTTCCAAATCGAAAACAAAAACCTCCGGGAACTTTGCGATACCGACTGCTAACCAGTAATTCAGAAGAATAGATGATGTAATCAATCTCAAAAATAATAGAAAACAGCTTTCCCAAAGATACGAATAGTTCATCCCTCAAAACACCATCTCAACAAAGAGTGCTCAAGGTCACTTAAATATAAATTACTCTGTCAATCGATCAACACCAACAGTTACCATTTCCCGGTCAACCTTTTTCACCAATCCCTGTAACACTTTTCCCGGACCAATTTCTGTAAATGAAGTAGCCCCATTGGCTATCATGTTTCGGATAGTTTGGGTCCATCTCACAGGAGAGGTTAATTGAGCGATCAAATTTTTCTTCATTTCAACCGGATCAATAACAGGTTGGGCATTTACATTTTGATAAACCGGACAAAGGGGTTTGCTGAAATTAGTAGCCTCAATAGCTGCAGCCAGTTCATCGCGGGCAGGTTCCATTAACGGGGAGTGAAATGCACCTCCAACAGGCAGTTTCAATGCTCTTTTAGCACCTTTCTCCGAAAGCAGCCTGCAGGCTTTGTCTACTCCTGATATTGATCCGGAAATAACCAGCTGCCCCGGACAGTTGTAATTGGCAGCCACAACAACCTCATCGATGGATTGGCACAACTCCTCAACAATTTCATCATCAAGTCCAACAATAGCAGCCATGGCAGAAGGTTCCGCTTCACAAGCCTTCTGCATAGCCGTCGCACGTTTCGAAACCAACACCAGGCCGGCTTCAAAAGTGAGTGCTCCAGCAGCCACCAAAGCCGAAAACTCACCCAGTGAATGGCCGGCTGTCATGTCAGGATTGAAATATTTTATGGTACTGGCTAATACAACCGAATGTAAAAATATTGCTGGTTGTGTAACCCGGGTCTGCTTCAAATCATCAGCAGAACCTTCAAACATGATCTTTGTGATGTTAAAACCCAGAATATCATTGGCTTTTTCAAACAATGCCCTGGCTTCAAATGATCTTTCATACAAATCTTTCCCCATGCCGGGGTATTGAGCTCCCTGTCCGGGAAAAACATATGCCTTCATAATGCTTGCTTTTTAATCCAAAAGACAAAGGTAATGGTTTTCGGAAAAAGATATATCG
>JAQVON010000014.1:52118-59862 GCA_028702595.1 Mariniphaga sp.
TCTTTCATACAAATCTTTCCCCATGCCGGGGTATTGAGCTCCCTGTCCGGGAAAAACATATGCCTTCATAATGCTTGCTTTTTAATCCAAAAGACAAAGGTAATGGTTTTCGGAAAAAGATATATCGTTTTCCTGATTCTTCGTCAATAGCAAATTCAAACTTTCGATGCAACTTATCAATCCGTTCCTGAAATAAAATGAACGATTTCACTCACCAGCCCTGATTTCAGGGGCAGGTCTGGTTTTGAATAGGTTGCCCTGTTGTTTTGAATATCTTCATCCGACTCTTTCATCACATGATTCATATTGCTTATCAGCAGAAGTTTTGCCTCCGGTTTTGCTGCCGCAAGAAGTTTGGCATCCTCCTCGGTTACCTGGAGGTCGGTGGTTCCCTGAATGATCAGTACGGGAATGGTTAGTCTGCTGATTTCCACAGCAGGATTATATTTTATCCAGGATATCAGGTAGGGTTGGACACTTTGGCGATAGAGGGTTGCCAGAAAAGGATTTACTTTTTCGACCGTCCGGCCAGCCCTGAGGCTGTCAAGAATTTGATTGGACGCATCCATCAGCATAGGGGGTAACTGACTTTTTAATTGCTCCTGCAGCAGTTGATCAGCAGATCTACCAACCCCCGACACAGAAATAAACCGGTCTACATCAGCCAGTTGGGCAGCCACAATTCCAACCAGGGATCCTTCGCTGTGGCCAAGCAAAACTACATTGGAGAATCGCAAATCAGCTTTTAACAAAGAAATCCAGGAAACAACATCTTGAACATAGGTTTCGAATCGCAAATCATTTTCAGCAGTCATGGCAGCATGGCTTTCCCTAATTCCGCGCTTGTCAAAACGCAAGGTGGAGATACCAAGTCCGGCCAGGCCCTCAGCCAGCATTCTATATGCATTGGTATGTACCCCCAGGGGTGAGTTGCAATTCCTGTCGGTAGGCCCGGAACCAGCAATAATCAAAACAACCGGGGTGGCTTCAAGACCAACGGGCATGGTTAATGTCCCATAAATATCACCTGTTGGTGTCTGTAGCGTAATCTCTTCTGATGTGAAACTACAACTATCCTGAACCTGACCAAAAAATTCGAATGGGATAAAGATCAGCACACTGATCAGGGTAAAAAGATGCTTCATCTTATTAAAATTAATTGTTTTCTAGGATATAAAATAGAACTCGCATCATTCTAAATCTACTCGTTTGATTGAAAAACTACTGTGTTTATTTGATAAAAGACATCAGCATTTAACTAGTTCGTTACTTTATAGTGATTTGGTTTTGCTTCCCGGCAAAAAACGGTCACGGGTAACCCCGCTGTCAGTTATATCCATCCCCTCTTTCTCATTTCCCAGAAACACTTTTCTGTTGCGTGGATGTCAACAGCGGCATTATGAGCCTCATCAAAATCCTCACCAAATAACCGGAAATGTAACTCCGACAGCTTGGGATACTTGAATCCATAGGGACCGGGGATCCGGCAATAATTTGTTGATGACTTCATGGTACAAAGTTTTCTTTTTTTCAAAAAGTTGCTTTCCATGCCCATTCGTAGAAACTCTGCACCAATAATTTTTTCATCAAAGCTAATATTGTGAGCAACAAGGTATTCAGCTTCATTCACCAAATCATTGAATTTCGTCAGTATTTCCAACAGATTTTTCCCCTCATGCAAGGCTTTTTCAGTGGATATACCGTGTATTCTGGTTGTATTTAAAGGAATCACAAAATTTTCAGGTTTGATAATAAAATCACCTGCTTCAATACGACTTCCGGTCTTGTCACTTAATATCCATGCAATTTGAACCATTCGGGGCCAATTGTTCAAATCAGTTATCGGCGCCCGCCAGTTTCGTGGTAATCCCGTTGTTTCTGTGTCAAAAAATAGGTACATATATTCTGTTTTGGGTGCATCGTCAAACTCATTAAAACTAATTCTTGTCTGGTTAGGTTTCATGGTCCTTTTTCTACGATTATATTTTGCGTTATTATGGTTTCAGCTTCCATATTTTATCAGATGTATGCAAATATTCAGGAAGTGCAGCCGAACCATACCAGTTAAAAACTTCATAATCCAATAACTTATTTTTTATAGCCGGATCGGCATACAACAACTCCTTTACTTCTTCGATTGAATCTATATTGTTCAGAATAAAAATACCTCGGTAATTTTGATCATTTTTCCCTAAGGGGCCTGCTACAACAAGTCTACCTTCATCAACCAATTTTTGAATGTTTTCTAAATGCTCCTGAAAACTTTTGCGCACCAGTTCATCGTCTGTGCTTTTATTGGTTCCTGTTTTCAGAATTACTAAATAGTAACTCTTCATACCGTAATCATCTGCTCCAAATTTTATAGCTAATTTTTTGTCATAATTGGGATTTAAGCCGATGGAATTGTTCCCTGCTTTCTCTCCGTTCTGACCTAATAAGCTGGATGGTAGAAATGACTGTATAAAAACAAATAGAGGCAGGACTATAAGAAGGTTCTTCATGCGTTTTAATTTAATTCGGATAATTAGATATTGTTTTTAAAAGTAACTGTTATTCACTGATTATTTTTCAGATTTCCTGAAGAATCCGTACTTTTCTGCAAATTTCTAAAAAAATTCACTTTGTGAACGTTATTGACTTCAAAAAAAATGGAATTAATTTTAAGAGACTGTTTTAAATTTATTCATTTTACTTTAAAAACACACCGATTTAGCCTTTCGATCAGAACAATCCTTCTGCTGGTAATTTTTTATCTTTATCTGACGTGGAAGCACAAAACATCACTAAACATCTTATTAAACTCTGATTATCATATATATTACGTCGATATATTATTTTCGTTTATTCACTTTAATGGTTAATTAAGATTATGGGACATCCTTTATCAAGAAGATCGTTTTTTAGAAAGTCAGGATTTTTAGCATCAGGGGCTGCTTTTATGCCTTTGGGTTCTGATGCTCACGGCACGAAGCTGCCCAACAGTAACCCGGGTTCATTTCTAAATGTTCTGGATGCAGGAGCAAAAGGCGATGGTATAACCGATGATACCGGGGCAATCCAGGAGGCCATCCTGCTTATTGCCAAAAAAGGAGGAGGAAAAATATATTTTCCCTATACATCCAATGGTTACAAAATTGCCCGACCTGCCATGGAAACCGTTGATGGGAAACCCTGCAGAAGCCAGTTGTATTTTCCCAACGGCACGTATAATATTGCCCTGGAAGGAGAACAACCCTGTTCTCTGCTTTACACCTACCAGGTAAGAACGAATACCCGTTTTGAAATGCGAAAAATTAATACCTTTTTGTTTTCAACCTGGGAAGCCCCGGAAGAGACTGATCCAACAGCACGTCCCTGGTCGTTATTGTCAGCTGTTGAGGGCGATTCGCTCAGAGGAAGGTTTGGTGTTACACAGGTTTCTGTCAAAAACCTCGAGTTTAGAACCTTCATGAATACCGAAAAAATGTACCCAACATCCAGTGGTTTGTTTCTGAAAAATGCAGCCAGGGTAAATATCCAGGATTCTCAAATCTGCCTCGATAAAAACGTAGGTGATGTTGATTTGAATAAAGAGCTGCTTCCCAATCCAAATCATGTGGTAGGTCTGATGACTTCAGGCGATCAGAATGATAACCAGGTGTTACGCAATGTAGCAGTGCAAGGTTACCGTTATGGTTTTCTGTTTGGAGAACATACGGTAGCCGATTACCTGTATGTGCATAACTGCGAAGAAGCTATTGTTTTTCACGACAGCACACACCTAAGCCACATTCAACATATTGTTGCCCAGCACAATCAAAAAATATTAACATCAACACGGGAGGCACTGTTTGGAACAAGAAAAGATAAAATTTATTTACGGATAGAAGGAATAGATTTTGAAGCAGGCAAGGGCACAAAGCCCGAAGTATCCATCATGAAATTCGGCGTATATGATCCCGAAAATCGGTTGCACGGCTACCTGAGATGGCATTGCGGGTTTCCCCCCGGTGATGACTTTTTTCCTGTTGAAGGAGGCCGGAACATAACAATCCAACAGTTCTGAAATGGATAAGGAAAAAGGAGCCATCCCTGAATGATCAATAAAATAAACTATCTGGCTATTATTTTTTACTTTTGTAATTCGGATGAATTCATTTAAAATTAAATCATAATGAGACTTCATAAAATCAACTTTTTTGTTTTTCTGCTCATTTTGCTGAATGCTCAATACCTGGTTGCTCAACCCAGGGAAAGACTTGTTAAAATTGTTGTAGCACCGAACCAGCCGGATTGGGAATATCAAATCGGTGAGAAAGCAGTTTTTCAGGTGACCGTGATGAAAAACAGTGAGCCAATTCCTCAGGTAAAAATCAAATATGAAGTGGGGCCGGAACTGATGCCTCCAGTTCTGAAGGATTCGGCGATACTTAAAAACGGACAGATCGATATTCATGGCGGAACGATGGATGAAGCCGGATTTCTGCGTTGCAAAGTGGTAGCTGAAGTGGATGGTGTACTTTATGAAGGTTTGGCTACAGCTGCCTATGCACCGGATCAAATCAAGCCGACCACCGGATTACCAGTCGATTTTATGGAATTTTGGGAAAAGGCAAAAGCCGAAGCTGCAAAAATTCCACTCGACACGAAACTCACCTTATTGCCCGGGAGGTGCACCGAGAAAGTAAATGTTTATCAGGTAAACGTTCAGAATTACAAGGTGGGCACCCGTCTGTATGGAATTTTATGCTTGCCGAAAGAGGCAGGCAGGTATCCTGCATTGCTCGAGGTTCCAGGAGCCGGGGTGCGACCTTATTATGGCAATGTAGAAATGGCTGAAAAGGGAATTATTACCTTACAGATAGGAATCCATGGCGTTCCGGTCACAATGGAGCCGGAAATATATACTGATATGGGAAGATCTGTGGTATCCGGATATTGGAATTACAATCTCGACGATCGTAATCATTACTATTACAAACGGGTTTACCTGGGCTGTGTCCGGGCGATCGACTTTCTGTATTCATTGCCCGAATTCGACGGTTCTTCCCTGGCAGTCACAGGAGGTAGTCAGGGAGGCGCTTTATCCATTGTAGCTGCCAGCCTCGATGCTCGGGTGAAATACCTGGCGTCCTTTTATCCGGCCCTTTGCGATCTCACAGGCCCATTGCATGGCCGGGCAGGAGGATGGCCCCACCTGTTTGCAGATTACAACAAATCATTCCACATAAAACCCGATAAAATTGAAACTTCAAAATATTATGACGTGGTTAATTTTGCAAGGAAGGTTAACGTACCCGGATTTTACTCCTGGGGTTACAACGACACCACATGTCCGCCTACATCAACCTTCTCAGCATACAATGTGATTCAGGCGCCTAAAAATCTTCATATTTTCCAGGAAACCGGGCACTGGACCTATCCTGAACAGTTTGAATTGTCCCGGAAATGGCTGATTGAAAAATTAACCGGTGTAAAATGAAACAACTACTCTTTTCTTTACTATTGCTCTTGTTTGGTTGCCAAACCAATATTCATGCAGCAATAATCAATGACTCAATCCCACCGGGAAGAAATTATAATTCGGCAAAATTTTCTCTTTGGTATCCCGACGACGAGAGTTCCATAAGGGGAATCCTGGTGCTCATGCCCGGCTATAACTCAGATGGCCGAAATGCTGTCCGGGACTCCTTGTGGTTAAAACTGGCCCGGAAACATGAGTTTGCCCTGCTTGGCTGCTACTTTACCGACTATCAAAAAACAGATCTTGATACCGAAAGATACTGCAATGTAAAATTTGGTAGCGGTCAGGCATTGCTGGATGCCATTTATCAGCTTGCCCATAAATCGGGACATCAGGAACTGGCAAGTGCATCTTTGCTCCTTTGGGGATTTTCTGCAGGAGGACAGTTCAATTATGAATTAGCCTGCTGGATCCCGGAACGGGTTATCGCTTTTGTTGTAAATAAAGGCGGGTTTTATCACACCGCGTTTGCACCCCGGGAAACACGGAATGTGCCAGGGATCTTTTTTACCGGTGAGAAGGATATGGAATATAGAAAAAACATCGTGAAAGGCATATTTTCTATGAACAGAAAACTGGGAGCAGTATGGACATTTGCCGAAGAGCAGGGTGTACACCATGAGTGGGGACAGTCAAGGAAACTGGCCATTACTTATTTTAATGAAATTATTCCAATGCGTATGCCGGATTGCATATGTTCTGATGTGCTGAAAAATATTCCTGAAAATTCAGGATGTATCGGCAATATGATTACAAAAGACTACCACCTGGCAATTGAAAGCCAGCAAAACGAAGGGCAAAATTCCTGGTTACCAGGTGAAATATTTGCTCAGGATTGGGTTGAATTTATAAAAAAGGAGCCGTAAACTGTTTCAGGTGGAGTACTCTCAGAAACCGGCAGGAGGCATCATATCCGGTAGCATTATGCTAAAAACCGTTTTGACATGATTGGAAACCCTCCTCATGGTAATTTTACACTCAAAAAAATCATGGCTGAAAAATAGGGATCAAACAATTGTTGCTCGATGCATCATCATTGGGATTCACACATCCCGCAACACAAAACCGGAAAAAATTTGCCATTGATTTCAATCATGCTCTTTTACCTGATAAAACAATCCCCTCTCCCGCCGGGTTGAAATGATCTTCCCCTCGTTTTCCAAAATATCGAGGTATTTATTAATCTCATTCACGTGTGTTCCCAAAATTCTGGCCAAATCATCAATAGTGCAGGGGCGGCGGGCGATGGTACCAAGAATGGCTGATTCAACATCGGTTCGGTAAGCAGCCATATTCTTCCGCTCTGGCGCTTTGGATATAATCTCCATGTGGGGCAACTGCCAGAAATCCATAATAAGGTTTAGCTCTTCATATGTAGCTGCTTTGATATGCTGAAGAATTCCCGGCCTGTCGAGGGTATTCAGCTGTACACGGTCAGGATTGATTCGCTCAATAGCTTTTTTAAGCCCGGCAAGTTCCTCGATGGAATCATTATAACCAGGCAGAATGAATACCTCGAGCCAAACAATCCCACTAAACTCCCTTTTAAAATCGACCAGCCCCTGGATGTATTCCTCTATCTTCAAATCCGAAGCTGGTAAGTTTATTTTTTCAAAAATCTCCTGGGTGGCAGCATCCAGTGAAGGAAGAACCAGGTCGGCTTCATAGAGTTCCTGCCTGACCCGGGAAGATGAAAGAAGCGTTCCATTGGTTAAAACAGCCACCGGTATGTCAGGTTGAATTTGTTTAATAAAGTGAATGACCTCGCCCAAAGCAGTATTCAGTGTTGGTTCACCGTATCCGGAAAAAGTAATATAATCAGGCTTTACTCCAGTTAAAAAATAACCCTCCAATTCTATTTTTATTTTTTCGGCAGGTATGTACTCCAACCGTTGGGTGGTCAGTTTGGTTGTCTGACCTACCTCGCAGTAAACACAATTCAGCGAACACACTTTTTTAGGAACAAGATCAACCCCCAATGACATACCCAACCTCCTGGAAGGTACAGGGCCAAACAAATATTTATAATCTCGGTTCAAATCACGGTTTTTTGTTAACATCAGACTCATTCTGCTGATGCAAATTTCCTGCAAAAATAGAAAATCACAGGAATATTAGAGACTGTTTTAAATTTATCCATTTATTCTATTTTGCGTCTTTTTCACTCATACTGCTGCAAAATTTCCTTAAATAGCTATGGCTATTCGCGTCAATTTTGCCTTGTCTGAGCAAAAAACAGAT
>JAQVON010000015.1 GCA_028702595.1 Mariniphaga sp.
TCGTCCGCTTATTGTCCTTGGAAAAGGGTGGAACAAAAATAACATGAAAGAACAGTCAAAAGATGCGTTGATATCGGGAATACTTATTTTTCTGATCAGTGCAGCGGTGATGATATGCGCTACCGGTGTTATTTATGGTACAGGAAAATCGGTAACTAAAGTAATGGATATGGTGACCACCCTTGAGCCGGTTGCCGGGAAATTCGCGGTAGCCTTGTTCATGACGGGAGCATTGAGTGCCGGACTTTCCTCTATCTTCCCTATCCTGATGGTAGCCCCTATACTTTACAGCGATTTCAAAGGAGATAAACTGGATTTAAAATCACGCCATTTTAAAGTGTTCACCGCAATAGCAGGTGTACTGGGATTATTAGTCCCCGTTTTAGGAAGCAATCCCATTGCTGCACAGATTACCACACAGGTAGTCAATGTCTTTATCCTGCCGATTGTTGTCGGGGGGATTATTTTCCTGATAAACAACAAAAAACTAATGGGGAAACACAAGGCAGGCATCCTGATGAACGTGGGATTGATAACCGCGTTTATATTTTCCTGCCTGATCTCTTATACCGGGGTGTTGGCGATTTTTGAATTATGTAACTTCTTTATCTAAGGTCAATGCACAGGAAGCAGGAAGACCCCCCTGTTTTAGGATTGGATTGCATGGAAATAGTCAATTCAAACCTTGAAATATTGCAGGTATGTTTTATCAAGATCATATTGATATCTCTGATTATATCCTGTTTGATCGGAAAAACATACTGGCAGTAAAAGTTTATCCGGTGGATGTTCCAGGTACCATCAAGCCAAGGGGTGAAAAAGCCATAGGTGCATTGAATGATGAATTTCAGAACGGAGGTGACGGAGAAATTGGAAAAAACACAACACAATTAATGACCGCAGGATGGGATTTCACCTTTCTGGATGGCATCCGCGACAGGAATACCGGCATCTGGCGTGAAATAAAAATATTTGCCACTGGAGACGTTACCTTGGAGCATCCCTTTGTCAAATCAACCCTTCCTGTTCCTGACCTATCTTCATCCAAAGAAACTATCTCTGTGGAAGTATGCAATCATAGTAATAGAGAAAAAACGGTTGAATTATTTGCCGATATTAAAAATACAACCATCAATATCAATAAAAAAATAAATTTAAAAGGTGGCGAGAGAAAAATGGTAAAGCTCACGCCTGAAGAATTTGAAGAATTGATTATTGACAACCCAAAAATTTGGTGGCCGGTCAACAAAGGGGAGCAACACCTTTATACCTTAAATTTGACAGTCAGGGAAGATGGAAAAATCTCGGATATCATCTCCAGGCGTTTTGGTATCCGCGATATCCGGTCTGACCGGAATACACCGGATCATTCACGCATCTTTTATGTCAACGGCAAAAGGCTCTTTATTCGTGGTTCTAATTGGATTCCGGAAGCTATGCAGCGTACCTCAAAAGAACGGACATATGCCCAGCTCCGTTATACAAAACAAACCGGTATCAACATGCTCCGCTTGTGGGGTGGCGGCATTAGTGAATCAGACTATTTCTTTGATTTGTGCGATGAGATGGGATTCTTGGTTTGGCACGAATTCTGGATGACTGGCGACACCTATCCACCAGTTGACACAGCCATATATTTTGATAATGTCCGTTCTACAATCCAGCGAATACGTAACCATCCCAGTTTAGCGTATTACGTATCCTCCAATGAGCAGGACAATATTCTGGACATAAAACCGATCCTTGATAATCTGGACGATACCCGTGGTTATCAATTCCAGTCGGAATGCTGTGGTGTACACGATGGGAGTCCGTATAAATATGAAAATCCAATGCAGTACTATGATAACACAGCCTCTATTCGGGGCAGTCGGATTGATGGTTTTTGTCCGGAGTACGGAACCGCCTGCTTGCCGGTGATCGAATCCCTACGGAAAATGATGCCCAAAGAGGATTTATGGCCAATAAATAAAAATACTTGGGATTATCTGGATGAAAATGGTTTTCACAATATGACCACCAAGTATAAAACTGCGGTGGAACAATACGGAAAGCCTGAGACGATAGAGGGTTATGCTGAGAAAGGACAACTGGTTGGTGCAGTGGCCTACAGGAGCATATGGGAAAACTGGAACTACAATAAGTATGAGTACGGCGATCGGTTTACTTCAGGCGTGTTGTTTTGGTACCACAACAGCCCGGTGCCACAGGTTTGTTCCCGCATGTGGGACTGGTACCTGGAGCCCACAGCAGCTTTGTACCTTACTCAGGATGCATTGGAACCAATTAATGCGCAGTTCGATTTTTTAAAAAACACGGTGAGTGTGTACAACGAATTATACCAATATTTTGAAGGATTGAGGGTGAATTTTCGCTTACTGAACATGGATATGGAAACAGTTTTGGAAGAAGAAACCCATATCAACATAGAAGAAGATGCCGTGGCCAATGACATACTGAAGATTGATATTCCCACGGAAAAATTGAGCCCGATACATTTTATCAAACTAGAAGTGTATGATAAAGACGGCAACCTGGTTTCGGACACGTTTTACTGGCGTTCGAAAGATAAATATGAAGGGCCATGGACGGTTGGCGGACCTTTGCACGGAGGTTTTGAAAGCCTATCAGAACTACGTTGGACTACCATGTAAAAAAGGACCAGGAAAACGGACAAACCAACTATTCCGTCAAACTAACCAACAAAACGAACAAGCTGGCTTTTTTCAACCGGTTGAAGCTAGTTGATTCAAAAAATGGCAATCTGGTTTCCCCGGCCTTTTACAGTGATAATTATTTTTCGTTGTTACCGGGTGAATCGAAAGAAGTAACCATTGAATATCCGGCAAGAAATACGGATTGTCAAGTGGTGCTGCAAGGCTTTAACGTGGAAGAAATAAAGTTAAATGAGTAAGCTTTCAAAATATTTTAAAAAATAGAACCCATTGTCCTGCTTTTGCTAATAGTTATCAAATAAAAAACAAACCTCTCAAAGCCATTATCTGGCCAAAAGCCAAAAAACTCTCATTATCAAGTTTTCATGAACTAAACATTGCTGAATATATCTTCGAAAAGGACAATAACGATTACATTATTATTAAACAGGTGGCATCAATCAAAATAAAAAAGCCTGTAAATT
Source organism: Mariniphaga sp. (assembly GCA_028702595.1). Classification (GTDB taxonomy): domain Bacteria; phylum Bacteroidota; class Bacteroidia; order Bacteroidales; family Prolixibacteraceae; genus Mariniphaga. The sequence continues at coordinate 3,140 of JAQVON010000015.1, forward strand.
ATTTGATTTACAGGCTTTTGGTGTTTTTTGGATTTCCTATCCGTCGGGGTGAGAAGACTCGAACTTCCGACCCCTTGCACCCCATGCAAGTGCGCTAGCCAACTGCGCCACACCCCGATATTCGTAGCTGGTAAAACAAATAATGGTCTCGCATTACATGAATCCACCAGATAACCCCAAAAAACTTTTTTCTTTTAACCTGAGTAAGGAACATACCCTGCTCTGGTTGCGCCTGCAAAAATAGTATTATTTCTAAAATCAACAAAGAAAGACTGTCCAATAAAAACACGATTTTTGGGAAAATTGCAGTTCATCGTCGATTTATTTGAACCCACTGGAAATTTGCAGAAATAATAAACCCAACAAAAAACAATCAGATGAACACAATCGGGAAAGCCTGTTCCGAACCTGCTATGGGAGTGTATCTCCACCGAAGAGATTTTATACCATAGTTTATATCTATACCCCCCTGATAAATATCGATTGGAATTTTGGTTGTTCTGGCAGGAACTTTTTTATTTTTGTACCCAAAAAAATACTGATATGTTTAAACCACTTGATCTTTCGAACAAACCAGGAGAAATTCCTGTTGATCCATCTGATGTTGAACGGGTGAAATGCCTGATTATTGGATCAGGACCAGCCGGCTATACTGCAGCTATATATGCAGCCCGGGCCAATTTAAATCCCGTATTGTATGAAGGTCTGCAGCCCGGCGGACAGCTAACCACCACAACGGAAGTTGAAAATTTCCCGGGATATCCTGAAGGAATCACGGGACCGGTGATGATGGAAGATTTTAAAAAGCAGGCAGAGCGTTTTGGCACCGATATCCGCTGGGGTATGGCAACAAAAACAGACCTTTCAGGTGAAATAAAAAAAGTGTGGATTGATGATAAAAAACGGATTGAAGCCGAATCGTTGATCATAGCCACAGGAGCCACAGCCAAATATCTAGGATTGGAAGATGAAAAAAAATATGCCGGAGGAGGTGTATCGGCATGTGCCACTTGTGACGGATTCTTTTATCGCGGAAAAGATGTTGCTGTTGTTGGAGGCGGAGACACAGCTTGCGAAGAAGCAATGTACCTGGCAGGCCTCTGCAAAAAAGTATATATGATTGTCAGACGGGATGTTTTCAGAGCATCCAGGGTAATGGCCGAAAGGGTAATGAAAACTCCAAATATTGAAGTGCTATGGAACCATCAGACCAAAGGACTGTTTGGAGAGAATGGAGTGGTGCAGGGAGCCACCCTTGTTAAACACAAGGGAAAAGAGAATGAAGAGGAAGTAAAAATAAAAATAGATGGTTTCTTTCTGGCCATTGGGCATCAACCCAATTCGGAAATCTTCAAAGACTATATAGAAACGGATGCAGTAGGATATATTAAAACCATTCCGGGAACATCCAAAACAAAAGTACCGGGTGTATTTGCCTGTGGCGATGTTCAGGACTCGGTTTACCGTCAGGCTGTCACTGCCGCCGGCACCGGATGTATGGCCGCCATCGATGCAGAGCGGTACCTGTCCGAAAAACATGGATAAACACGAAAAAATAAGAGGCTGGTGATCACCAGCCTCTTATTTTTTCACATATCAACATCGACCTTGGCAAACTCTGTTTTCGAGTACTGTCCATCGGCCAGTTTCTTACGAACCGCTTTGAATGCCTTAACTGTATAGTCAACATCCTCAACGGTATGAACCGCTGTCGGTATAAGCCTAAGAATCAGCTCACCCTTGGGAATAACCGGATAGACTACGATAGAACAAAATACACCGTAGTTTTCGCGGAGATCAAATACCATATTGGTAGCTTCAGCGGGGCCTCCTTTCATATAGACCGGCGTCACCGGCGAATTGGTTCTTCCCAGATCAAAGCCGGCATCTTTCAGTCCCTTCTGAAGGGCATTTACTACCGTCCACAACTTCTCCCTCAATTCAGGTTGTGTACGCACCAGATCAAGCCGCTTTAGCGCCCCCAAAACCATGGGCATGGGCAAGGATTTGGCATAGGTCTGCGAACGCATGTTGTAACGCAGATAGTAGCAGATATCTGTCTCACAGGCGATGAATGCACCGATACCGGCCATCGATTTGGCAAACGTTCCAAAATGAAGATCCACCTTATCGGCAACACCAAAATGCTCCGGAACACCAGCACCGTTTTCTCCCATGGTACCAAAGCCATGAGCATCGTCCACCAGCAACCGGAACTCAAACTCATCTTTCAGCTTAACAATCTCATCCAGCTGGCCAAGATCACCAGCCATGCCGAAAACACCTTCGGTGATCACCAGGATACCTCCCTTCTGTTTCTCAGCCAGCCGGGTAGCATGCCCCAGTTGCTTCCTCAGGCTCTCCATATTATTGTGGTTGAAGACAAACCGCTTACCCATATGAAGCCGTACACCATCCAAAATACAGGCATGCGATTCGGAATCGTAAACAATCACATCGTTTCGTCCGCAGATCGCATCGATGATTGATACCATCCCCTGATATCCGTAATTGAGAAGAAAAGCATCGGGCTTTCCGACAAAAGCAGCCAGCTCACGCTCCAACTGCTCATGCTTAACCGTCTGTCCCGACATCATCCGGGCCCCCATCGGGTAAGCCAATCCATATGCCGCAGCCGCTTCTGCATCGGCCTTCCGTACTTCCGGATGGTTGGCTAATCCCAAATAGTTATTTAAACTCCAGGTAAGAACCTCTTTCCCCCTGAACTTCATGCGCGCATTTATTTCACCTTCCAGTTTTGGAAAAGCAAAATATCCATGTATCTTACTCATGTGCTGACCAATGTCGCCCTGGTTAGCTCTGAACTTTTGAAATATATCCACGTTTAGTTTATTTAAAATTTACTACTGCAAATGTAACCTTTTTTAAAACTCTGACAAATGGTGTTAAAATCCTCTAAATACCTGTAGGAGTATCTAAAAAAAGGTTATTTTTGCCACATGTTAATGAAAACGAAACTTTTTTTAACCGGAATCGTTGCCGTAATAATATTATCGGCCTGTGGTGACTATAATAAAATATTAAAAAGTACCGATTACGAATTTAAATATAAAAAAGCAATCGATTACTATGAAGACGGGGAGTATGTTAGAGCAGGAACCCTTTTCCAGGAACTGGTTAATATTTACAGGGGAACAAGCAGGGCCGACGAGATTTATTATTACTACGCAAAAAGCATGGTCGGTCAGAAGGACTATCTGCTGGCTACTCACTATTTCAAATCATTGATCAAAGAATTTCCGGGTAGCCAGTATGTGGAGGAAGCTCAATTTATGATCGGTTATTGCTCCTACCTGCTCTCACCCAATTCCAAACTCGATCAGACCGTTACCCGGGAAGGAATTGAGTCACTCCAGCTTTACATTAACCTGTTCCCATATAGCGACAGGGTTGACGAAGCGAACCGACTGATCGATGAACTGAAAGCTAAACTAATGCATAAATCGTACATAAACGCAAGGCTTTATTACGATTTTCAAAATTATAAAGCAGCAGTGATATCTTTGGAAAACAGCATGAAAGAATACCCCGAAACACCTTACAGGGAAGAACTGATGTATATGTTAATGAAATCAAAATACCTGCTGGCAATAAATAGTATTGCCGACAAAAAAACGGAAAGACTTTCGGATGCCCTTGATGAATATTTTTCATTTATTGATGAATTCCCCGAAAGCCGTTACAAAAATGAGGTAGATAGATTTTACAAGACCTTGTCCGATTTATTGGATTATAACAATCAACTGGAAACAAATATTAATTGAAATATGGATTATAAAAAAACAAAAGCAGCTCAAACAACGATTCCCCGTAATCTGGATATCTTGTCAAATGAAACAAATAACATTTATGAAACGGTGATGATCCTGGCGAAAAGGGCCAATCAAATATCATCTGAATTGAAAGAAGAGTTGAACCAGAAATTACAGGAATTTGCTTCCTACACTGATAATCTGGAAGAGATTTTTGAAAACAGGGAACAGATTGAGATTTCAAAATTCTACGAAAGGTTGCCAAAACCTTCTTTAATTGCATATCAGGAATTGGAGGAAGGTCAGATATACCATCGTAATCCGGCACGGGAAAGTCAACAAAACTAATCTATAAAACCGGCCCATGAAGCTTCAAGGGAAAAAAATTATTCTAGGAATCTCCGGAAGCATAGCTGCATTTAAAGCCGTTTTCTTATTAAGGCTTTTAAAAAAAGAAGGAGCCGAAGTTCAGGTGGTGATTACACCTGTCGGAAAAGAATTTGTTACACCGGTAACCCTGTCGGCACTATCAGGAAAGCCAGTGATTAGTGAGTTCTTTCATGCTCAATCCGGCGAATGGCACAGCCATGTCGATCTGGGAATCTGGGCCGATATCATGCTGGTCGTTCCGGCTACAGCAAACACCATAGGCAAAATGGCTAATGGAATTTCCGATAATATATTGATCACTACATATTTATCAGCAAAGTGCCCGGTTTTCGTTGCACCGGCAATGGATCTGGATATGTTTTTACACCCCGTAACTCAACGGAATATTTTCCTGCTAAAATCATTCGGGAATATTATTCTTGACCCGGTGGAAGGAAAACTTGCCAGCGGACTCGAAGGGAAAGGACGCATGGAAGAACCAGATCAAATTCTGAAAAAAATAATAGACTTTTTCAACGAAAAAAAAAACTAACAACTAAAAAATTTCTTGTTTCTGCCGGTCCCACTTACGAGAAAATTGATCCGGTAAGATTTATCGGAAATTATTCATCCGGGAAAATGGGATATGCTATTGCAGAAGAACTGGCAGAACAGGGAGCTGAAGTAATCCTCGTTTCCGGCCCGGTAGCATTAACCACACAACACAAAAATATTCAGGTAATCTTTGTCGAGTCAGCCGAAGAAATGTATAAAGCATGCCTGGAAAATTTCCCCGGTTGCAACGGGGCGATTATGACCGCCGCGGTAGCCGATTTTACCCCTGCAACCATCCAACCCGACAAAACAAAACGAAAAGATAAAAACCTTTCCATCGAACTTAAACCAACCAATGATATTGCTGCCGCTTTAGGAAATATCAAAAAAAAGAGCCAATTACTTGGAGGCTTTGCACTCGAAACTTCCAACGAAATGAAAAACGCAGAGGAGAAACTCCTCAAAAAGAACCTGGATTTTATTGTACTGAATTCACTCAACGACAAGGGAGCCGGTTTCGGAGGTGATACAAACAAGATAACTTTTATCGAAAAAAACAATAAATATCAGGCTTTTGAGTTAAAATCTAAAAGAGAAGTGGCAACCGATATTGTAAAAAAAATAATTGCTCTAATGCAATAGGATGAATGCTATTCCAGTGATTTTATTAATTTTACCTGTCGGGATAATCCATTTTTGAATAGTGACCAATGAAGATAAATAGAATAATTCAAATACATAAAAAGTAGAACAAGCTCATTAACAGATATAAAATTATTTTATTCTCATGAGAAAAACAGTTGCAATACTGATCGCATTCTTTTCAGCATATACCATGTCGGCCCAGGAGTTGAGATGTAATATTACCGTTACTGCCCAGCAGATACAGGGAGCAAACCAGCAACTCTTTCGAACCATGCAAGCCGATATTTATGAGTTCATGAACAACCGGAAATGGACCGACCATGTTTACTCCTACGATGAAAAAATCCGCTGTAATATCATGATCCGTCTTACCGAACAACTTTCATCCGATGAGTTCAAGGGATCCATTCAGGTTCAACTGCTTCGTCCGGTATTTGGGGCCAGCTATGAGTCAACCGTTCTGAATATCAAAGACAATGATTTCCATTGCCGTTATGTAGAGTTTCAATCGCTTGAGTTTAATGAAACATCGAACAGGGAAAACCTGACCAATATCCTCGCATTTTATGCCTATGTTATTCTAGGATTCGATTACGATACTTTTTCCCCGGAAGGGGGTACACCCTATTTTGAAAAAGCCCAGGCCATTGTGAATAATTCACAAAATGCAAGTCAGAAAGGATGGAAAGCGTTTGAAAGCGAGCGAAACAGATACTGGCTGATCGAAAATATCATGAATAAATCTTACTCCGATTTCCGAAACTGCATGTATTCTTATCACCGAACGGGCCTGGATATGATGGCAGAAAAAACCGAGGAAGGAAGAGCAAATATTGCCACATCCCTGCGGAACATCCAAAATGTATTCCGTAGAAGGCCATCGGTGTATATTCTTCAGGTATTCTTCGATGCCAAAGCCGATGAAATTGTGAATGTTTTCTCCCAGTCATTTCCCGATGAACGAAACCGTGTTCTGGCAATTCTAAACGAAGTTGATCCGTCTAACGGACCAAAATATAAAAAAATATCCCAAAGCGAAGATCAATAATCTCTCCGGGTTATGCTGAACAGACTGACTATCTCCAACTACGCGCTCATAACCAACCTCGAGGTTGATTTCCACCCGGGTCTCAACTCAGTCACCGGTGAAACAGGGGCAGGAAAATCAATTATCCTTGGGGCTTTGTCCCTAATCCTGGGGAACCGGGCTGATTTATCAGTCCTCAAAAATCAACAGGAAAAATGTATAGTCGAAGGAGTATTCGAAATCGAACATTATAACCTCCACCCTCTTTTCATTGAAAATGACCTCGATTATAATGACTCAACCATTCTTCGCCGGGAAATCAACCCAACAGGGAAATCAAGGGCTTTCATCAATGACACCCCCGTAAACCTGAAAACCCTGCGCGAAATGGGTTTAAAACTGATCGATATCCATTCGCAACATCAAAACCTGGAATTAATAAACCATACATTTCAACTTGAGCTGGTGGATACTGTTGCCGGAACCAGTCAATACCTATTGGAATACAGCGAATTATATAACCGTTTTGTAGCGCTGAAAAAAAAACTGAATGAGCTGGCTGAAAAAAGCACAAAAGAAAAAGCAGACCTGGATTACTGGCAATTTCAATATGATCAGCTGCATGATGCCAAATTGAATGAAAATGAGCAGGAAGAGTTGGAAACAGAACTGGAAAAGCTCACCCATGCAGAAGAGATAAAAAGTGTTTGTACCGAAGTACAACACTTATTAGATGACGAACAGTTTTCGATGATCCAGAACCTGAAAGAGAGCAGTAAAAAACTGGAGAGCATCTCTTCTTATCTTTCTCCTGCAAAAGCACTCTCCCGGCGGGTTCAAAGCTGCTTGCTCGAATTGAAAGATACAATCGATGAACTGAAAAAGCTTGCTGATATAATCGAGTACAACCCAGTCAGAATTGAACAGGTTAACGACCGGCTTCATCTCATTTATAGTCTCCAGCAAAAACACCGTGTAGCAACAATAAAAGAGTTGATTGGTCTCAAACAATCATTCGGGGAAAAAATCAATCAGGTAACCGGCTACGACCAGGAAACACAAGCCTGTAAAAACGAGTTGACCGCCCTCCTGTCGAAACTGGATCATAAAGCCCGGGAACTGAGCCAGGCACGAAAAAATTCATTTCAGTTTATTGAAGTGACAGTAATGAAAGACTTGCAACAACTCGGCATGCCCAAATCAAAGTTCAAAGTAGAACATCAATATTTAGCAGATTTTTCCCCATCAGGGAAAGATACTGTTTCCTTTCTTTTTAGTGCAAATGTGGATATACCCCCAGCTGAAATTTCCAAAATTGCTTCCGGAGGTGAAATGTCACGTCTCATGCTGGCCGTAAAAAACCTGCTTCGCACTTCACGGGCTCTGCCTACTGTTGTTTTTGACGAAATTGACTCGGGGGTTTCCGGCGAAATCGCATTGAAAATGGGGAATATCCTGAAAGAGTTTTCTACTTCAACCCAGATCATCAATATCACGCACCTGCCTCAAATTGCAGCCAAGGGAAATGCTCATTTTAAGGTTTATAAATACGAACAAGACGAGAAAACTTTCACAGGGATTAAACAGCTTAATGAAAAAGAGCGTGTGGAAGAGCTGGCTAAAATGGTAGGAGGAGAAAAAATAACTGACACTACCATAAAAACAGCGCAGGAACTTTTAAATAATTAACCGATCCTCCCAATTATTCAATCCGTAAACCGGTCACTAATTTCTTTTCCCGGAGTGAAACCCAACTCAATACACCAATCCATATCATCCCGTTAAGAAGAATAAATCCGGTGATCAATGCCACAGTTGTCAACGAGGCATCGGTATTAGAAGAAATGAAAGAGGGCAATGTTGCCACAATAGCTGAAATAAATCCGGTTAGAACTCCTGCAACCAACATAAAAAGATACTCATGAGCCAGCAGCCAAAAAAGCTGTCGATTCCCAAAGCCAATAGCCTGCATCAGGGCTATCTCATGCCGGCGCTCTATAAGAGTACGTGCCAAAATAACCGCCAGTCCTATTGTACCAAGAACCATTCCCAACGCGCCAAGCGCCAGAAAAATACTGAGGTAAGTATTCGTAACAGAATAGAATTCAACAAGCCGTCTGGCTGTAGACTCCATCTCCCAGCCATAATCACGGTATACCATACGAAGCTCTTCTCCTATTTCCTTAGCCTGTTCAGTGTCACCCTCAATAAGAAAAATATTTGTACCACTGCTGGATGGGTAATTTTTCAAAAAATGTTCATTTGAAATCATTACATAACCCTGGAAAATGGAAGGTGTAGTTCCGGCTATAAGCTTGAGCCGCAGGGTATCACCTAATTCATTTTGATAGAGTAATTCATCTCCTGGCTTTTTCCCTAACCCCCATTGAATGACAGTCTGGTCAGCAATAGCAGGAACCGAACCATCATCCATCGACTCACTTAAAACACTCCAAGGATCTTCCACATCCAATCCTTTCATTCGTGTAGCAAAAGAAAACCTCCCCTTTAATGCAGACGGATCCACGCCGATTATTGCCGGCTGTTCTATACGGTTTAAATTAAGACAACTGGCATCGTCACCTTCCACCAATCGAAATTGCACCGCAGAAAAATCCTCATAAAGACCTTCCTCCGATCGTTTTTCAGGATCATTCAGGTTATATAACACAGGCATGGTGGTTTCTGCAAAATAGATAAATCCTCCAGTTCCACTCGACTTTTCCTGTGAACTGGCAAATAAATCCATTTTATAGGAACCGGTTGAAATAACCAGGAATGTTCCCAGCGCAAACAGAATAACAACAGTTAGAGAACGGCCCCTGTTCCGTGCAAGATTTAGTTGTGCAAGACGCTCCAGCCGGATTTTCCCGGCTCTTTGACGATTCATTGCTGCCAATAATTTTCGATACACCAGCAATAACCCAAGTAAAAGAATTCCACCCGACACAAAGAAAAGTATAGGCGTCAGTGCCCCCGGATGGAGCAGTTGTATCAAGAGAATAACTACCGGGACAACCAGTGAAATCCACATTATAACATCCAACGCCAAACGACTTCTCTCCTTTTGGGGCATATCTGTACGCTTTTGTAATTCAGCAGTTTTCTGATTCAAATACCGGTTAATAGAAAATAAAATAGCGCCAAGGGAAACAAGCAAACTAATGATCAATCCTAACAGCAGGGTATGGGATTTGACCTGAATCAACAAAACATTTGTACGTACAATATCGAACCAAAGGCTGTTTAAAACTTTAAATACACTGGCAGTAAAAGCCAACGAAAGGAGTATTCCGATCATCCCACCCGTCAGGGATACCACCAATCCCTCCAACAGGAAAAAACGCCGTACCTGCCTTTCTCTGAACCCAAGGGCAGAAAGAACACCCACCTCTGACGACCGGGTTTCCAGGTTAAGACGAAAAAGCAGGGCAGTTAAAAGAATAGCAGCTGCCAGAATGAAAAAGCTCAGGCCGATGAATAGTCCGCTAAAATCGGTACCATTACGGGCAGCATCTATTCCTGCTTCCCGTATCGGTTCAACAACCATTCCCAAATCATCTGATCGTATATTCTGCGCAAAAACCTCCTGAAATTTCCTCTCATCAAAAGAATGGCCAGGATAACGAACAGCAGTATAGATGCCAAACCTGTTCTTCCACATTTCCAACGCTTTATTCAAGGAAACGTATGCTTTGGGTGCTCCACTCCATTCATTCCAGTAATCCTCGTCTTTTTCACGAATGGCATCCAGATCGATAGGTACCCCGGCATCCCACTCCCGGCAATGGCCAGCATCCGATAACCCGGGGATCCAGGGCATGCGACTGGAATCAGCCCATATGGCTGTCATGGGAACAATCTCTTTGAGGATAAATACCGACTGCCGGTCGACGAGCTGGCGCAACGGGCCAATTTCCAAATACTTCAGGGTGATCTCATCACCAGGTTCCACCTTCAGGTCATCAGCAGCCCATTCATTCAAAATGATTTCATTATCAGCCAAACTTTCAACTCCCAGGGATGAAACAAATGAATAGGGAATAGAATGCAACGGCTCCTGACCGACCGACCCGGAAAAAGCTTCCTTAATCATGCTCCCCGGTAAATGTCCTTCCTTTTCTTTACTTCCGTCTCCGGTTGTCATACTTTCTCCTCTCTCAATCCTATTCACAAAATAAGTTATCAGAGGCCTGGCATCGGGAAGCAACTCCAGGGTTTCTGAAATTTTCGGCTCCATAAAAACACGTTCGGTGGAGATTTCCCACTCTTTCGTAGCATCGGCATACTTTATTTTTAAGCCTGCATCGACGTACGTTAAACATTTCTCAACCAATTCCTTAACAGCTTCGGTATTTAAATCAGTTGATACCAGCAGGTGGTTGGCTTTACCTTCAAACTCCATTAACCGATTCAGCCTGTTAAGCGATATAAAAATATTATATGGCGCTGATTGTGAAGTTTTCAAACTAAACCTCCCCAACTCCTCGTTATGAACTACCTTTTTTATGGTTGCCCGCAGGGAGACACTTGTTTCCTCAGCCGAAACAAAGGGAGCATTCATAGGAATAAGACTGGCTTTCTTTATTCTGACCAGGATGTTGTCACCTTCTCCCACTTGCAGCCTTTCAGCCAGGTTGTTACTGATCATGATTTCATTTTCCTGCAGAGCTGAGTATATAGCGGTTTGGGAAATTTTCTCAAAACTGCTGTCAACACCTATCACTTGCACCCGGTTCACCCGTCTTTCACCACCATCACCTACAGCTAATCCTTCGAGCAACAGAATGGGTGCTGCCTTCATCTGCGGGTTACCGGATTCCATCTCACTGGCCATCTCCTGTCGGAAATAACGCTCAGTCACAGCAACAAGATGGGTCGTTTCACCCAGGCGAAAATAGGTCGATTGCTCCAGACTATACCTGACTGAGTCGCCAATGATGAGCGAACCGGTTAGTACCATAGTACTGATTGCCACACCTACAGCCACAAGAAAGTTGGCCTTCAGGTAATGAAAAAATGATTTGATGATGTAACTAAATCTTGTCACCTAAATGGTCGTTTTATCAGGATTGAATCCCGGTTTTATGAATCCCTCCCCCTCTCAATGTGTATTTTATGTCCATCCGGTTAGCAAGTGCAGAATCGTGGGTTACTGTGATCAGGGTCACCCCTTCCTCATCGCTCAAATTCATCAGTAGCTGGGTGAGACCATCGGCATTCTCTTCATCGAGAGCACCAGTGGGTTCATCGGCCAACAGCAGTTCCGGTTTATTTATCAGTGCCCTCACCACGGCTGTACGCTGGCATTCCCCCCCCGAAAGCTGTGAGGGTTTCTGCTCACGTTGTTCCCAGATCCCTACTTTTTGGATCAGGTGCTCAGCCCACTCCTTTTGCTCCTTCCGGATATTCTTCCTTTGAGGAAGTACAGGCAAAAGGACATTCTCCATAAGCGTAAGCTGCGGCATGAGATAGTGCAATTGGAAAATAAAACCCAGATGCTGGTTTCTAAAATTGGCCAGCTCAGTTTTGGAATAACCGGTAATGTCTTTCCCCTCAAACAATATCCTGCCCTCCTCGGGCTGGTCTAAGGCACCAATCAGATTCAACAACGTGGTTTTTCCCGATCCGCTGGGCCCGACAATAGCTATTTTTTGACCCTTATCCACTTCCAGATCAAGCTCTTTCAACACCTGACGGTAATTATGAGTACCCGGATTACCGTAGCCCTTGACTATTCTTTTCAGTTCCAGTTGCATCATGTTCACTACCTTTTGTGCAATTGATCAGAAAGGGTTTCGTATAATTCAATAATATCATGAGCCTTCGTATGAATATCAAATTTGGCTTTGACACCTTCATAGCCGGCAACACTTAACCGTTCCAGCTTATCCGGATCAGCAAGCAGCTCAGCCCATGTTTCACTCATTTTTCCAGGAACATTAGGCATATAGGTAACTCCCCCACCCGACAATCCTATTATCTCAGGAAATGCGCCCAGGGCAGGCTGTACAACGGGAATCCCCGATGCCATCGCCTCCAACAGGTAAATACCAAATGCTTCTCCAATACGAACAGGAACTGAGATAAGAGATACTTTCCTGAAAAATTCATGGATGGCTTTATCCTCAAATTCAGGAATTATTTCAAAAGCATCGGATAACCCATTCTCATTCAATTTTCGTTTTTGTTCTTTGATGAATTTAGAATCGTCACCTGTATAACCACCTGTAGCTATAAGCCTTACATCTTCAAATCCCGGGTTTTTTTTCAGATTGATAAATGCATCCACCACAATATCAAATCCATTTTCATAGCACATTCGCGAAATATACCCCACATGACGGGGTTTTTCCCGGGGAGAGATATAGGTATAATCGTTCACCTCCACACCAAGATGAATGGTTTGTACCTTTTCTGAAGGCAGTTCCATACTTGTCTTCATTTTTTCTGCAAAAAAATCACTAACAGCAACCAGGGCATCCACATCTTCGGCTCGTTTGTGCATTAATTTCCAGATTTTCTCACGGAAAGAGGGATGAACAGCATCCACCCAAACATCTTCATCCTGTAAGGAACAAATTACCGGTACACCAATTTTTTCTTTCAACCGTTTGGCCAGACCCAACAGGAGGGCATTGGAAAGATGAATAATATCGGGCTTACAATGTTCGGCAATCCAGGAAACCAAATGTTCCAGTTCCTCTTTCTGTTCACCCTGCTCACCCAGCAACATGGAAATGGTCATATCTTCCAGACCGCTGGCACGGGTTGAACCTGCCATGGAAGCAGCAAGCTTCATCATAGGCTTGGAATTAAGCACATTATCGAACCACTTGGGTGCTTTCCGAAAAACAGGAAATACCTGCTTCAGGTACGTACTGATAGCCCCATAAAAAATAGGAATATCAGAAATGTCGTGTTCATCAGCAAATAAGGGCAGATACATGGGTATTTTTGTAACCTGGTGTCCTCTGGCACGTAATGCATTGAAGTATTTACTGTCGCGCAGACAATTGCCACAATAAAAACTTCCTCCTGATCCCGGAATAATTTGGATAATATTCATTTCACTATAATTGTTTACTTTATAAGGTGTTCCATGGAACTTGTATAACCAGCATCATGTTCTTGTGGCATGACTTGTTATACTCGTTTCATCCTGTTATTTTTCAAAACAAAAGATTCAATAACGCAAAACGAACAGATTGGATTGACTCTCCTCTAAAATTGCAAGGTCCTCTCTTCATTCGTCATACGTCATTCTTTCCCATTACTATTCGTTCCCGAAACAATAGACATTCCCATCGTATGCACCCACATAAATCCGGTCGTCTGTCACGGCAGGATTACTGATAATCTGACTGCCAATCTCATAATTCCAAACAGTTTTCCCATCGGAAAGGTTCACCAGCGCAAGATCTCCGCGCATATTGGCAACAATCACCATATCTCCGGCTACCACAGGAGAAGCTTCCACTCTGCTTCCTGTGTTATATTCCCAAAGCAACTTTCCGGTATTCTTATCAAAGCAATAGAGAAATTTATTATGGTTAGCTGTCAGCAACCGGTTTCCTGCAATGGCCGGGGAAGCGATAAATGGCAATTTAGTAGTTTCATGTTCCCACACCCAGGTTGTTTTCTCTCCGGGGATATCAACCTGGAAAAAACGTCCGTCGTAGTCGCCCAGATAAGCTTTGTTATTTTCCAATGCCGGAGATCCCGGGACGTAAGTAGCCACATCGATTTTCTTTTTAACTTCACCGGTAGCGATATCCACCACATGGAGAAATCCGTCACAGCCCCCGAAGTAGGTCATCCCTGCAGCACATGCAGCCGCCCCGTTAATAAAATTATCCGACTCATACTTCCAGTTGACCTTACCGGTTTTGGCATCGACACAGTGCAGAAAGTAGTCATAGCTGCCAACCAATATATAAGTTGAGCCATTCACCTCCCACCAGTTTGCTGATCCAATAATTTGATTATCGGTTTCATATTCCCACAATTGAACTCCCGACATCAAATCAATAGCATACAGGGTACCATTGAGGTTTCCCATGTAAACCACATTTTTATGGATAAGAGCGGATGCTTCTATAGCGTTCCCTGTGTCAAATTTCCAAAGAAGATTTCCCTGTAAGTCAATACAATAAACAAACCCGTCGGTTGAACCCATAACGATCCTGTCCTGGTCAACAACCGGGGAGGATTTGATGTTATCTTCGGTTTGAAAGGTCCAGAGCAATTTTGGATTTTGCGATATGGAGGCTTTTGAAATTCCACGCAGCTGCGCGTCTCCCCGAAAAATTGGCCAGGAGTCGGTTGATTGAGCAAATACCTGATTCCCAAATAATACAACTATAAAAAACAACAAACTAATTTTATTCATATCGTTCCTGGATTAAAATCCTTTCAGGATTCATATTTCGTTCTCGTTTCTTCACCATCAGCATTTACGTTTCCAATGGATCCATTTTCCTTTAATTCAATAGCACCAGTAGGGCAACTTTTAGCCACGCGGATGGCTGTTTCTGTGAGTGCGTTGCTCAACTCCTCATGGAATGGCACACCCACGACTACATCAAATCCCCTGCCAATATAAGTAAAACCGAATCTCTCACCGTACTTTTCTGTTAATCTGACACATATTCCGCATTTTATACATTTTTGAGGTTCATAAATCAAAAAAGAATGGGTATTCAGCTTTGTCATTTTCCTGCGATCACTTGTTTTAAACCGTTTCTGGTCGGCCTCATACTCATCAGCATATACCCGGAGTTTACAATTGTCAATTGCCCGGCAGTCGCAATGCAGGCAACGCTTTGCTTCCGCAATGGCTTCATCTGCAGAAAAACCTTCCCTGCCTCCACCTCCCGGAACAATACGTTTTGCCGGGACCGACTCTTTCAGGTATTCGGAATATTCATCACTCACCAGTTTGCCAAACCTGGAGTTAAACATGCGCGGTTCTCCCGTCAAAGTTTTCCCGTTCAAGTATTGCCAGATTGAAAAAGCCACCTCTTTTCCCTGACCGACAGAACGAACTGCCAGTCGCGACGAACGAAGTGCGTTGCCTATGGCAAAAACATTTTCCACGTCGGTTTGATATGAATTCCTGTCAACAAGGATGCCTTTGGGTGTTGCTTTCAAACCAAATGGTTGTTGTTCACCGGCACCAGTCCCTGTAGCCACCACAACAGCATCGTAGCTTTTCTGCATTGTTGCAAATTCCTCTGGATCAATCGATTTACCTCCCAGAAATTTCACCCCTGTTTTCAGAATAAACTCTATCTCATCATCCAGCACATGTTGAGGCAGAACCTCCTCAGCAATGGCGGTACGAAGCATTCCCCCGGGTTGAGCAGCCTGGTCAAAGAGCGTGACATGTATCCCCCTCAGCCGGATATGATAAGCAGCGGCCAATCCTGCCGGGCCAGCTCCTATAACAGCTATATTCCACTTTGTAGGTTGTGCTGAAACCTTAGCCGCCATTTGACCTGAATCCCCCACAAAACGTTTGAGCAGACATACGGAAACCGGTTCATCCAGTGACTTGCGATGGCAAGCCCCTTCACAGGGAGCAGGACAAATTCTCCCCAACACAGACGGCAGGGCAATATCATGCCTCACAACTTCCAGAGCCTGATCAAATTTTCCGGCAGCTATCAACCGGTTCATAAGTGGAATATTCATATGAGCCGGACAGGCAATATGACAAGGAGCCTCACAGTCACCCACGTGTTCACTCAACAATAACTCCAGAGCTGTTTTCCTGGCTTCATGAATTTCATCATCGTCAGTGACTATTTCCATTCCATCGGTTGCCTGGACAGAGCAGGAAGGAAAAAGCTTTCCAGTCTTCTGATCCTTAACCAGACAGAGCATGCACGAAGTAAAGTGGTCAAGCTCGTCATGCCAACAAAGATTGGGAACATGAATTCCAGACATTTGAGCCGCCTGCATTACGGAAGTTCCCTCTTCAACCTGGATTTCTGTATTGTTTATTTTGAGTATTCTCATCAGTTTCAAATTATATTTTTATGGCGATACCGATAATTTCCGGTAGAAGGCCCATAAAATTGAAATTATTTTATCCGTTTTTGGATCATGGGATATAGATTTTCTGCCATGCGTAAAAATCCCAAATCTGTTAAATGAATTCCATCAACCGTAACTTCCTGGTCATCCCCTACCAGGTTATCTGCCTTGATATAGAAAATATTTTTATCGCCTTTCTTTTTCTGTTCTTTAAAGATCCGGGACAGGGCTTTATTTTTTTCATTGATATTCAGATAAACCTGCTGATCGAAATACATAAACGGGTAGTTAATATTTTCCACCAGGAAGATGGGGGTCTTGGGATGTTTCTCCCGAAGAATATCCAGAAAACGTATATATTTTTCATTGATCTGCTGCAGGGTAACATTGGGGAGGCAATCCATCACAATGCAGGCGGCCGGGATGGTTGCCATCGCTTCCGCAATTTCATAATCAAGCTGTCCGTTGCCGCTAAAACCGAGGTTGACAGTCTCCCGGTTAAGCATACGTGAAAGGATGCTGGAATAGGACATGCCTGGCCGGGATGCGCAACCACCCTGTGTTATACTGGTGCCATAGAAGACAATGGGACGACCGGTTTGCGGAGAGTTAACCACCGGTGGTTTGATGTCCGAATCGTGGGCAACCCCGATTTCAAGCTTCTCAATCCCATCGTAAAGTGGCAGGTAAAGCATATACTCCATCTCCGTGCCCTGCATATTTTCAATAATCACTGCTGATGACTCTTTACCTGTAGGACGGGCAGTCCGGACATATTGCCACTTTCCGTTTTGGTAACAATACAAATCCAACCCTTTGATACCAGTCATGGCAAAATGATTCATCACGGCATCGTTTGTGACTTCCCATTTTGCCGCGATAGTAGTGGAGTTGGTACGAAACCTGACAGCCAGTCCGCTGCTATGTTTGGATAAGTTCCATACAGGTTCACGGGTCACACCTTCAAGGTGCAATGGCAATCGTTCATACCGATTTTGTGTTTCGGTAAATCCTTTGCCGATAACCGGCAGTGCCAATGCATCCGTGTACTTCAGGCTGTCGGCAGGATTAGCCAGTCCAAATACCGGGGAAAACAACACAATCAGCAATATGATTTTTTTCATGGTAAGTTGAATTTATTTATTTTTTCTCCTATGAAGTAAAAATACCAGAAATTCTTTTAAAACAAGACAACAACAGGATTTATACCGCCATTCTGAAGTCAGGAATAAACACCCCGGTATTCCCTGAAACTACCTGACATCGATTCCATCAACCGGGCAGGCAGCTCGACAGGAATCGCATTTAATGCACAAATCGGTATTGATTGAATGCTTTTCATGCGGAGTAAACGGGATAGCATCCACAGGGCATTTCTGAGCACAAAGTGTACAGCCGATACAATTATCATTCACCGAATAGGTAATCATATCAATGCATTTTCCTGTCGGACAAACACCGTTGATGTGCGCTACATATTCATCCCGAAAATATTTCAGGGTACTGATCACCGGGTTGGGAGCGGTTTTGCCAAGTCCGCACAAGCTGCCTTTTTTGGTCCATTCTGCCAGCTTTTCCAATTCTTCAATATCTCCTGGCTTGCCTTTCCCACTGGTTATGTTTTCGAGAATATCAAGCATGCGTCGGGTTCCGATACGGCAAAAAGTACATTTTCCACAAGATTCATCCTGTGTGAATGTCAGGAAAAAACGAGCCATATCCACCATGCAATCGGTATCATCGAGAACGACCAATCCTCCGGATCCCATCATGGCACCCATCGCCTGCAACGATTCATAGTTGATAGGAGTATCGGCATGTTCAGCCGGTATACAACCGCCTGACGGACCTCCTATTTGCACAGCTTTAAACTTTCGTCCGTTGGCAATTCCCCCACCGATTACCTCCACCACCTCACGTATAGTAATTCCCATGGGTACCTCGATCAGACCACCGCGTGCCACTTTACCGGCCAGAGCAAATACTTTGGTTCCGGTATTACCATCGGAACCGATGCCATTAAACTTACCGGAACCTTCGCGGATAATATAAGAGATCTGGGCCATTGTTTCTGTATTGTTCACCAATGTCGGGCAGCCCCACAATCCTTTTTGGGCAGGGAATGGCGGCCGGATTCGCGGAAACCCACGGCTTCCCTCAATAGAAGCAATCAGTGCGGTCTCCTCACCACAAACAAATGCTCCGGCACCTTCATAAATTTTCAAGTCCAGGTCAAATCCCGATCCCTGAATGTTCTCCCCGATAAAATGATGCGCCCGGCATATCTCCAATGCCTTTCTGATACGGTTAACTGCCAGCGGATATTCTGCACGGATATATAAAAACCCTTCATGAATTCCGGTTGCATAAGCAGCAATGATCATCCCCTCAATAACCCTGTAAGGATAACTTTCCAGCAACATTCTATCCATAAAAGCTCCCGGATCCCCTTCATCACCATTGCATATCAGGTACTTTTTATTTTCTTTTTCCTGCTTCACCAGTTCCCACTTCACTCCTGTAGGAAACCCTGCACCACCCCGTCCGCGGATGCCACTCTTCTTTACCTCTTCAATTACCTCATCGGGAGTAAGCGACTGAAACATTTTCATTACTGCTGAAAAACCACCCCGGCGCTGATATTCCTCCAAATCAAGTGGATTGATAATCCCACGGAACTCCGTGGCAATTGGAACCTGGTTCCCCAAAAATGAAGCAACAGGTTTTTCCCGCATACTTATTTCGTATCGCTGAACCCCGTCCCAGTTCCGGTCCGTTTGAATCTCCTCAGCAAAATGAAAAAGTTTATTCCTGATTTTCGAAAAGAATCCTGGTGGATCAAAATGTTTCTCAACAATACTTTTCACATCTTCAGGTTTTACTTTGGCATACAACGTGGGCTCTCCTTCATTTGGAACCACTTCAACCAACGGCACCTGATGGCACATACCCACACAACCCACATGTTTCAGTTTCACCCGAAGACCACTCTGGCTCACTACTTTTTCCACCTCCTGTTCAATCTCCCCACTGCCACTGGCAACGCAGCATGATCCTAAACCGATACGTATTTCTCCCTTAATTTCAGAGCCGTCAGCTTTTCGAAATTTCCTTGTTCCTATTTGTCCCTGATGACTTTCAAAATCAGCAATCACCTGATCAACCTGATCAGGGGCTACATGTCCATAAGTGATATCGTCCACCTGAACTACAGGGGCAAGGGTACAGCATCCCAGGCAACTTACCTTTTCCAGCGTATATTTGCCCGTTTTATCGGTATCAGTTCCATGGGGCAGATTAAAATACCTGCGAAAAGCATCGTTTACCAGTCCTGCACCTTTCACATGACATGCTGTTCCAATACACACTTTAACCAGATGTTTCCCGGCAGGCTGCATCCGGAATTGCTTATAAAAACCTGCAACACCAACAATTTCAGCAGGTGTAATAGTTGTTTTCCCGGCCAGGTATTTTAATGCCTCCTCCGGCAGGTAATTATATTCATGCTGAATAGCCTGAAGAATGGGTATCAGGTTCTTTTTTTCAGAACCTTTTTCAGTAATTATCCGGTCAATATTTTGAAAGTTTTTTGTCATATTTATTTCTCACAAAGGAACTAATTCACAAAAATCCTTATTTTTAACTTTTTAGCAGATGCTTGGCATATCGTTTGTCTTTCTCTTATAATCTCTGTGCAAATCTGTGTTTATCTATGGTCAATCTTCCCCCATTGTTATTTCCCAATACAGAACAAATGTTCCTCTCCCCTGATAAAAATTCGTCCTTCGGCGAATGCGGGTGTTGTTCCAGTAGTTTCGCCCAGTTCATTTTCAGCAATCAGTTTCATCTCTTTTCCATATTCATAAATACGCACCACCCCGTCGTTATCCATCATGAAAAGCTTTCCATCGGCATATACAGGTGATGAATAAAGGGTTCTCCCCACGTCGTGTTCCCAATATTCCTCTCCGGTTTTTGCGTCATAACAAACCAGCACTCCATAACTGGTGGCAATAAACAGGATTCCGTTATGAGCCAGTGGACTTGCGGCTTCAGGCAGGAACATGTCGTTTTCCCATAAAATTTCCCGGGTTTTCAGGTCAATAGCGGCCAGCGTAGCATATTCATTTGCGGCATATACCACACCATTGGTATAACCCACAGAGGGTCCCACCTCACCCATCATACAGTTTACCGACCACAATTCCTTGCCGGTTTGTACATCATAACCAGCAACAATAGGATCAGCTGTGAGCACCAATTGGAATTTCCCGTCTGACTGAACCAAAACCGGACTTGCCCAGGATATTTTTGCCTGGCGTGATGTTTCCCACACCGGATCCCCGGTAGCAGCATTCAGGGCAATCACTTTCCCTGCTTTGTTGGTATCGTACTGGATGAGAAGTTTATTATCCCATATGATAAGTGAAGAAGAATGGCCATAATGATTATCGGGTACTCCCAGATTTTTAGCCCATACCCGGTTGCCATTCATGTCGAAGGCAACCACATCACCGGTAGCAAAAATTGCATACACCTGTTGTCCATCGGTTGTTAAAGTTGAGGCCGACAAACCGGTGTCTTCTGTAACCTTGGGAGGTGTAGCCGGAGAGCCGGGGATTTGACCAGCTTTTCCCGTCCAGAGCAGTTTTCCGTCGCGACTATCAAAGCAATATACTTCACGATTCTGATTATCAGCGCCTGCAATAAATACTTTATTACCCCAAATCACTGGCGAATTATATCCATGTTTTGGAATGGGTGCTTTCCACAGGATGTTCTCACCCGACTTGCCATCCCACTGAACAGGAATATTCTTGTGGTAACTGATGCCCTGACCCATCGGTCCCCGAAATGAGTTATGGTTGTTTCGTATCGTTTCAACTGTCAAATCTGCAGCTGAAGAAGCGGATGATGATGAAACAGGCTGCTCTGCCTGTGCTGCGGACTCAGCAACTTCTAATTCCGTTAACTCTTCCTGTTGCGTATCTTCTACGATAACTTCTTCGATAACATCTTCTGAAGTTGCTGAAACTCCATCCGCAACCTCCGGTTCTTCCGAAACAACTCCCACATCAATAACCTCAACTCCATTTTCAACAGGTGAAACCTGTTCTTCAAACACCAATGACTCCCAATTGTACTTGTCGAGATAATCAACCGTGGCAAATGAAGCAACAATAGCCAGCCCAAACACGACAGCACCAGCAATCCATATCCCTTTTTGAGCGAGGACACGACTGGCAATTTCATTTTCAAGTTTTTTTTCCGGTTCTTCAATTCTGGATTTCAGAGAATAGTATATCCTCAACGCCAAGGCTAATACCAACGCACCGAACAACAAAAGATAAGCACCTGTTTTCACCTGCCATTGACTGTTAAAATATGCCTTTCGGGCCAGCAGATCATAATTACGGATTTCTGTTTTCAATCCGTCATTATTGGGATCTTCCTTCAAGCGCTGGACAAGCACCTCCAGTGCTTTGCTTTCGATTGGGTCATTTTTTGAAAACTGCCAGTAGTTCAACAGCAGCAGTAGGGCAACCACCGAACAAAACAGGCCGGATATAACGGCTACATTCTGAGAAAGTTTTAATTTATCAACAGTATTCATGATATAATTATTTTTCAACCGGACAATAATCCATACAACGACCACAGCTCACACAGTTTCCTTTATGTGGCTCAAAGTCCTGACGTTTTCTGAATACAACAGTATTCAACAAGGTCATTCCAACCACCAAACCGATAAATCCTCCTGCAATCATGCTTCCAAAATAAAATTTTCTCCGGATAACTTCAGCCTCCTGAACCAGGGTTTCCATCGTTTTGCCGGAAGCGAGAAAAGTCTGAACATCAATATTGTCGGGATCATTCTTCATTTCAGGATTGGAGATCAGCAGTTCAGCCAGGTAAACATCCTGATTTGCCTTCGACAGCCACGTATGTGAGCGTTCTCCTGCAAAAATACCCATGATCATCCATAAAGGGATCAACAGGGCATAGGTCAAAAATTTTTTGGGGCCAAGTCCCGACTTAACCACCTCCTTCTCATTTGTAGGAAAATCAATTGCATCAAACGGACAAGAGTTGGTACATAACTTACACTGAATGCACCTGGCAGGGGTAATCGTAAGATGCCACCTGGAGAACCGTGACATCCAGCTAAGCAACACACCATAAGGACAAAAAAAGCGACAATAAGGCCGGGCAACAAACATTCCCATCAGTAAAAAACTTATACCCAACACGACCATATGAAATTTTGCATCCATACGAAAAATACCAACAAACGGGTCGTAACGACAAATAATGAAATCAGTTCCGGTGGCTGCAAATAACACAGCCAGCGACAAATAGATATATGGAATGATGCCCAATGTTTTATTTAACCATTTAGGTAAACTCAGGGGTTTAAAAATCACCAGATCCTGGATCGCGCCTAACGGGCAGGCACCGGCACAGAATGTACGCCCGAAAAACAGGGTAAATGCCAGCGGCAGGATGAAAAACAATAAGGCAGTAAGCGAAATGGCATAGCCAGGGTCAGCAAACGAAAGGGTTACATTTTGAATAGCTCCGATGGAACAGATACACCCATTTCTATAAAAACCAAAATAGATCAGGGTAAAAACCGAAAGCCATAAAATACCCTGCCGTGAACGTTTTTTCAAAGCCAACCAGGTGGCCAGGGATAAAACGACAAGTAAAACCAGCACATCAAAATATTCAAGTGCCAGAGCACGGGGTTCCGGCGTAATGGTGGAAGGTTGTTCATAACCTGATTCAAACTCAGGTTTGGGGAAGCGCTGCTGCTGAGCCGATATCCCGGTAGAAAAAAGATAAAATACGGTGAAAAGGAAAAATATGAGTTTCATTTTTTTTATCATATCCATATTGTTAATTTTCAAAGCTATAAAGCAGAATCCTCATTTTCTTAATGCTATTGGTTTGTCCTGGTAAATCGGGCTGTTCGTTTCACAATAATCAGGATTCCTGTTCTTTTGAAAAATCGCCTTTTATCAGATAGGAGTTCTCCGCTTTTACCCTTTTGATGGCGTTGGAGGGACAAACACGGGCGATGGCGCACTCGTTGCAATTCAGGCAAATATCATGAATAATCTGCAAATGCAGGGAACCATTGCCAAATGCGGTACATCCTTCCACACATTTGGCGCAGCCAATACACAAATCTTCATTGATAATATATTCAAAATAGGGCTCTTCAATAAACCGCCGCTCGATGGCAGCTGTAGGGCAAAGCTGATTTTCTGCAGCTGTGCTCAACTGATTTGCATCGGGTTTAAAATAACCACCACATAAATCACAATAGCCACAAAGATCATAGGCATGAACACATTTTACAGCTGATGGTGTCATCACACATTCCGTGGCACACCTGCCACACTGCGTGCATTCAAACGGATCAATCTGCCAGACGTATTCATCTTTAACCACTTTACTCAATGCCAGTCCACTGACACTTCCCAGCGCCAATGCCAGCGATAAACGCATTCCGCTCTGGATGAATTCACGCCGGTTTTTCGATCTGCTGTTATCTTCCATAAAAAATCCTTTCCGCTTTACATTCCTGTGTTACACCTTCCATTCAAATCCTTTGGCTGTTCTTCTCCTCCCCTTCGACTCACAGACTTCAGAAGGTTTTCATAAAAAAAGAACCCGAATTATTTGAGCATGAATTCCCCTATTCCTTTTCATTTTGCCTCGTTTCAAGAGCCAGGGGCAATTCACAATCTGTATATTTTCTGCATTTTTGGCAGGCGGCAGACTTTGAGCAAGTGGCATCCACCTTCCCGCCGGCTACCAGGTAACCGGTTGCTGCTGCCAATCCGCCAAGGAAAAATATCCTTCCCGTTGTTCTAATAAAAACTTTCCGGTTCATGTCTGTTTACTTTTCTTATTAAAATAGTTTGCTGATTAGAGAATAAATTGGAATTCCCATCATTTGAATCCTGTTCGTTTCGTTGTGTGGAACAAGGTTAGCCATTGTTCCAAACGACTGATATTTTTGCTCCTTACTCCGTTTTGTTCTCACCCGTCTTATTTTTGGGTTCAAAAACCCGGATTAACTTTTGATCGAAATCAAGTGCATAGATGTTATTCTGATCATCGACAGCAATATCGGGAGCCTTACCCCCATCAGCGAACTTCTCTGGTGCAGCAACTATGCATTCAAATTCACCCGAACGTTTGTATATTTTTATACGCACCAGTCCTTTTTCACTGGTCACAAATCGCCCGTCAGGTAAAAAAACAAAATAGCCTGGATTACAGCACCCACTGAATCCTTCAGGTTTCATGCTGGTATTTTCCCAATGAGAACGCAAATTTCCATCATAGGTATAATTTTCCAGCGCGTGGAGACCGGGATTGACTACCCACAATTCTCCCTCATCGTTGATATCCATGTCGAAACATGGACTTGGTATGATAAATCCATGCATTGCATCAGCATCTGCTTTTCCGTCGAAACCTCCCAGCAGTTCACCCTCCTTAGAGTACCTGAACACTTTTCGGTTTCCAGCATCAGCCACAAATATGATATCTTCGATGGCAGCCAGGGCAGTGATTCTTGATTTTTCATCCAGTTCCTGCCACTCAGCAGTTTGAGATCCGGCTTCATCGTACACCCGTATTTTATGTTCCCCGGCCACATAAATTCTTTCACCAAACACTTCCAGAGCAACAGGTTTTTCGGGTAAGGGGAATTCAGAAACAAGGTTCCCTGACAACTGAATTATTTTGAGCAGCCGGTCACCGGCAACATAGATTTTTTGATTATGAATATGGATAGCGGCAGGTTCGGCAAATCCTATTCTAAAATTTTTTGTTTCTCTGTATTGGATTAATTCCGGGTCAGTTGTTTTGTATGCGTTTATATCAAATGCATAAGGGTTGGGATGACTTCGGTCAGGCCTTTCCGACAGAAAATCACTCACCATTACAGTCACAATGACCGCGGCCAGTACAAGCAGAAAAATGATAATGCCTTTATTCTTCATCTTATTAAAATTACCTATTTACACCACAAAGGGCATACAATGGAAGAGATTTTTCACTGCCCGGGCGCCATGACACATAGCAGAATAGACAGAATGGATTCTCATCTTAATTGGCAGTTGCCCTCTTCCCATTCGTCATTCGTCATTCTCTTCCCATTCGTCATTCATAATTCAATCAATCCTCTCATTTCAAAAAAAACATCAAACGTTTAAATCGATACAAACCAACGTTTTTGAATCGCGCATAATCAGGTAACCATTTGCAATAGCAAACGGGGCCCAGGCGTCATGTCCATCCTCAATCACCTTCACCTGGTCCAGTTCAATATACCTTTCAGTACTAGGCCGGGCAATAAACAGGGTCCCGTCATCCTTCAAAATGAACAGTTTTCCGTCGGCCATAAAATAAGGACCCAGTCCGAATCGATTTTCTGTTCCGCTTGTCCAGACCATTTTCTGTGGATCATCCGGATGGACGCACACCAGTTGGTTTCGGTTTGGTCCGCCGTCTTTTGGAACAATACCAAACAGGTGTCCATTCCAGAACAGAGGTGTTTGCTGTTCACAGGCCAGTCCGTCACGGGGAGGATATTTCGACAAAACTTCTACAGAAAACTGTCCGTTATTTTCGGAAAGCTGAGCCATCATGGCACCGGCGCCATAGCCGGCGGTCATAAATATTTTTCCATCGGGCATACATACTGGTGACGGAGCCACAACTGAATGGTTCCATACCGGGGTATGCCAAAGTATTTTTCCTGCATCATCCCCATCGGCAGCTACCCCGGCCAATGCTCCTATCGCGCTGTAAACATACATTTTCCGACCTCCAAATGTAAAAGGGATCACAGAAGAATGCGACATTTTCCATCCCTCGGGATTAGGTGTTTCCCAAACTTTTTCACCTGTCTCACAATCTATTGCCACCATCAGACTTTTACCACCAGAGGCAATGATCGCCTGATCCCCGTCAATCAACGGACACTGTCCGGTATACCACAAGGGAACTTCCGACTCATATTCTCCGGCTACATCCAGTCCCCAAATCAACTCACCGGTTTCCCGGTCAAGGCACATCACATGGCACATAGGTCCCATGGTAAGTATATAATCATCAGTAATGGCGGGTATAGTCCGTGACATCCCATGGTTACGTTTCACATTCAATCCGTAACCCCGCACCCACATTTCTTTTCCATCAATCAGGGAGTAGCAACGAAGCAAATCGGCACGTTTCTCTTCATCGTAATCGAGAATGTAAACCAGTCCCTTATAAATAGCGGCGCCAGAGTGTCCTTCGCCCAGGTCTTTCGTCCATAAAATTTTTGGTCCTGTACTCCCGAAATCGTCAATGAGTTTTGTGGGAGACTTCGATATATTATCAAAATCCAGCCCCCTGAACCGGGGCCAGATTTCCGACAGTTCTGTGTATCCTGTAGAAAATTCTTTGAAATACTCACCAATTTCCACTTCCTGAGCTTCAACGCCTGCACCACGGTTATCGGCACCTTCCATGCTAACATCTAATCCGGCTGTAGGGTCGGTTTGCAGCCACCAAACAAGAAATACCAGGAATAAAATTACCAGTGATACAGAAATAATTCTTATAAATTGACTGCTCTCCATTTATCTTTATAACTAAATATTAAGGGGTTAATTTTACCCCCGAAGATACAAAATTCCGGATTTTATTGAGCTTTAATATCAAAAACCTGGAGCACATCTCCATGTCTCATCAATAATTTTCCGTCAGCTATAAAAGGATGAGCCCAGTGAGGGCCGGAACCTTTGGTTATCCTGAACTGGCTTACAACTTCAAATCCTTCCGGTGTAGGGTTCACCAGGCCAACACTCCCCCTTTCATTATAGGCATAAAGCATCCCGTCGGCCATTACCAATGTCCCTTTGGTGTCCCAATCATCCACATATTTTATTTCACCGGTATCCCAAACCATGCAGACCCATCTTCCACGCCGGTTATCGAACCAGTTGGAACCATAGAGGTGGTTTTCATATAGGATTAAGCCATGATGATGATTGTCAAGCGTCCGGCTGACAAATTTTTCAGTAACAGAGGTGCCGGTAGAATCCATCTTCAGCATCACAGCCGGATAATCATAACCCATGGAGATAAAAATCTCATCATTCTTGAATACAGGAGTATTGGCCCAAATGAGTCCGTCCTGGTCCCATTTAGCCGGATCAAGATATTTATAACTCCAGGCTATTTCACCATTTTCCGGATGGACAGCCAGGATATGCGAGCCAATGGCAGCCAGGATATATCGAAAATTTTTGTATTCATAGAGCGCTGCGGAAAGATAAGCACGGGGTCCACCCAATGATACAGATTTCCAGATGGTATTACCTGTCATTTTATCCAGTGCAATGATGCTGGTTTCCTTTCCTCCCGGAGAACATATGACTTTATTATCCACGATGAGCGGAGTTTCTGAATTTCCCCAAGAATGATATTCACCCTGGAATTCCTGATCAACATGAACCGCCCATAATTCCTTTCCTGTTTCCCGGTCAATGCAGGCAACGCGGCCAGTGCCACTTTGCACATAAATACGGTCGCCATCCACAACAGGCGTACTACGTGTGTCAGGGAAAGATTGGTTCCATGACCTTCCGTAAGAAACCTGCCACTTTATGTTCCCCCGGATATCCATGGCAGTCAGGTAGTCTAACGTGTCGATCATCCCCGTAACATAAATTATTCCATCAGCCAGAATTGGAGATGACCAACCTTTTCCAATATTCCCGGACTCAAGAATTAAACCGGGTCCACTATCGGGCCATGTTTTTAACAAACCGGTTTCATGAAAAATACCATCACGGTTCTGTCCGCGCCATTGAATCACCTGTGCGTGAGAAGGCAAAGCAAAAAAAAGCAGAATAATACTTACTATTTGAATTTTCATTTCTTTCAGGTTATAATTTTTGATTCCTAATTTGACAAAAACAACCTGAAATTACTTGATTTTATAAGCAATCAGGGTGTTCCCATGGCGGAGGTACAACCTTCCTCCATGAATCACCGGATGCGACCAATGCTGTCCGGAGCCTAACTCTACTCTGATTTTGCTTACCAGATTAAATCCGTTTGGACTCGCTTCAGCCATTCCGAGCTCTCCCCTGTCGCTATAGCAATATAACATACCATCGGCATAAATGGTAACCCCTTTACCTATATCGGTAACGGCATACTTTTCTTCACCTGATTTCCAGTCGACACAGCGAAACTGGCGATTATTATCACCGGAACCATAGAGATATCCGTCAACCAGCACCATGCCTCCAATACGACTATCCAGTTTATCACTAAACCATGCCTTTTCAACCTGGCTGCCATCGGCATTGAGCTCAAGCTTAACACCACCCTGGCCATAACCACTAAAACAGAATAAACCACCATCATGATAAATGGGGGTGTTGGCATGAACCTGCCACCTGTTCGTTTGAGGATGCGACCAAAGCATTGTTCCGTCTTTCGCATCCAACCCAACGATGTTATCGGCTGTCATGGTAACCAGAACTTTACGTGCAGGCAGCTCCACCAACAAAGGCGTACAGTAGGCCGAAAGATCACCTTTCCCTTCCGATGACCAGATCAGTGAACCATCAAAACGATTGAGAGCAACCACATTATTCTTTTTGCCACCCGGAGTAACATAAACCACATCACCATCAACCACAACCGTTTCAGTTACTCCCCAGGTAATATTCTTTCCGTCAAAGTCACTGAATACATGTTTACGCCATTTCAACTCACCAGTTTTTGCATCCATACAGCTTAATGCCCCAAGGCCGGAGTAAATATAAAGCAAATCACCAACAAGAACAGGTGACGACCGGGATCCGGGATAACTCTCGGTAAACTCATCTCCATAGGGAAACTTCAATTTCAATTCCCCATCCATATCCAGTATATAAATATAACCCACCTGATCAACCATACCGGAGAGATAAATCATTCCGTTGGCCATAACCGGAGAGGCATGACCTTCTCCTAAATCATCATAATGCCAAACCATTTCCGGTCCTGACTCAGGCCAGCTCTTTAATAATCCCGTTTCTTCGTAAATCCCATTTCCATTGGGACCACGCCAGCGAGTGGGTGTTTGTGCAAATAAAATTCCTGCAACAAAAACAATAAAAATGAACGAAATAAAGACTTTTTTCAACATGAATTCCTGTTTTAATTTAATCGCCTAAAATAAAATCAAAAACCGACATATCCAATGTACAATTGCTATTTATTATATGTCTAAATAGCAATATATGTTTATATTTTATTAAGAAGTCGTTAACAATAACAGGCCGGAATTTAGAATCCCATCCGATGATCATTGATGTGAAACGAAGCAGGTCCTCTTTTTGAAATAAGGATAGTACCCGCAAATGATAGAGATAAGATCAGGGAATGTCTCAATTAGTTTTCGGTCACCACCTTTGTTTGTCTTTTCCGGTCATGTTCATTCAGCAAAATTTTCCGAATTCTCATATTTTTAGGAGTTACCTCCAGGTATTCATCGTTTCGCAGGTATTCCATGGCTTCTTCCAGAGAAAATTTAACTGCCGGAGCGATACTGGTTTTATCGTCGGAACCGGAAGCCCGCATATTGGAAAGTTTTTTTGTCCGGATAATATTAACAGTCAGATCGTCTTGTCTGGTATTTTCACCGATCACCTGGCCGGCGTATACATTTTCACCTGGTTCCACGAAAAAACGGCCTCTGTCTTGCATTTTATCGATAGAATAAGCAATAGCCGTACCGGTTTCCAAAGATATCAATGCTCCATTTCGGGTTACACCCAGCGAACCTTTCCATGGTTCGTAGCCTTTAAACCGGTGTGCCATAATGGCTTCTCCTTCAGTAGCAGTCAACATCTGGTTACGCAATCCAATTATACCCCGTGCAGGTATAGAAAATTCCAGATGAGTTCTGTCGCCTTTGATGTCAATATGCAAAATTTCACCTTTTCGTTGGGTAACCTGTTCGATGACTTTCCCGGAAAACGTTTCAGGAACCTGAACGGTCAGAAATTCTATAGGTTCGTGTATCACACCGCCAACTTCCCGGGTAATCACTTTGGGTTGTCCCAGTTGCATCTCATAACCTTCCCTTCGCATAGTTTCTACCAAAATCGAAAGATGTAAAATCCCCCGTCCGAACACCAGGTAGGAGTCGGCAGAATTGGTCTCTTCCACCCGCAATGCCAGGTTTTTCTCGGTTTCTTTAAATAACCGGTCACGTAATTGCCGGGAAGTTACATACTTCCCGTCTTTTCCAAAGAAGGGAGAATTGTTGGACACGAACAACATACTCATGGTAGGTTCATCAAGCTGAATGGGTTTCAGACCCTCTGGCTCCAGGGCATCGGCAACAGTATCACCAATATCAAAACCATCCAGCCCCAGCACAGCACAAATTTCACCGGAAGGAACCGGTAGTTTGGTTTTTTCTTTTCCCAGGCCTTCAAAGAGATACACCTCCTTAGCAACTGATTTAATGACCGTACCGTCACGCTTGACCAGCGATACGGCAGATCCGGGAATCAGTTGTCCACGGGAAATCTTTCCCACGGCAATACGTCCGGTATAGGAAGAATAATCGAGCGAAGTAATCCGCATCTGTAAAGAACCATCCTTATGTCTGGAAGGCGGAATATGCGTTAATATTACATCAAGCAAATAACTTATATCGGTAGTTTCCTCCTTCCAGTCGGGGCCCATCCAACCTCCTTTTGCCGAACCATAAACTGTAGGAAAGTTAAGCTGTTCCTCTGTGGCATCAAGATTGAACATGAGATCAAATACTTTTTCATGAGCCAAGTCGGGCATGCAGTTCGGTTTATCTACTTTGTTGATGACTACAATAGGCTTTAACCCCAGCTCTAAGGCCTTTTGTAAAACAAACCTTGTTTGTGGCATCGGACCTTCAAAGGCATCAACAATCAATAATACCCCATTTGCCATATTCAGTACACGCTCTACCTCTCCTCCAAAATCGGAGTGACCAGGAGTATCTATTATATTTATTTTGGTATCCTTATACCGAATGGAAACATTTTTTGACAGAATAGTAATGCCACGTTCTCGTTCCAAATCATTGCTATCAAGGATGAGTTCACCCATATCCTGATTATCCCGGAACAGTTTTACCTGATATAACATTCTGTCAACCATTGTAGTTTTCCCATGATCAACATGGGCAATGATGGCGATATTTCTAATTTCTGTCATTGTTTTCCTGTTTTCTTAAAAGCTGAATTATTTCCATAAGCACCGCTTCATTCCTGCATGGAAGCAAAACAAACAGAATAGAAGCATGTCCTTAAAAGGCGTGCAAAAGTAAGAAAGTTTTATCTATCTCATTCAGATAGAAAATAAATTCATATTTGCCAACAGGATAAATTAATATCAGGCAGCATCCGCGTTCACTTCAATCCACTTGTAAAAGTAAAAACGAACGAGTAAAAAACGAATCGTATCGAAAAAAGAAACATCCAAATTCAACACATACGTTGATTCCGGATCTCCCGGAAGTGTTGTTCCGGCACATTAAAAGCAATACTTATTCTCTTCGATTAATTTATCGGCAATACGGCGACGGGCATCCTTCACATTTACCGGTTTCACACAGGTATAATGTTTGATTCCTTTAACGAACCTTTTTTTCGTATCGCCATCCAGGAAAGAGTTTACTGCATCCATTGCTTCTTTGCGAACATATTCAGCTGAATCGTAAACCAGCACATCGAGCAAATCTTTGTATACGGCTATATCATGCCCCATCATTTCTTTTTTCTGAATTCGCAGCATGGTTGATTCAGCCACGTATGCTCGCATTACGATATTTGAAATGTTATTGAGAATTTCCTGCTCATTCATCATTTGGCGACCAAAATGATCCGAAACAGCTTTCATGAGCATGACACCTACAATCTTCAACTGTTTGGCAGCTGACTTTTGATTTTTAAAATAATCCTGTTCACAACAGCAGCATCCCTCCAAAGAATCAAGTCCGTGAATTATTTCATTTCCGAGTTCATACAAATCGAAGTCATGTTTTGCTCCACGTTTATTCAGGGTATCGATGGTTACCAGCCGGTTTATTTCGTTGGTTCCTTCAAAAATGCGATTGATCCTGGAGTCGCGATAGCCACGTTCAATAGGCATTTCAGATGAATAACCCATTCCGCCATGAATTTGTACTCCTTCATCCACCACATAATCGAGTGCTTCCGACCCATAAACCTTCAGAATAGCAGCTTCGATGGCATACTCTTCAAAAGCTTTCACAATAGCTTCCTCTTTTGACCATTCGGGATGAGCTTCAATAAACTCATCCACATTACGACTGGCGCGGTATACAGCTGATTCGTTGGCGAAGGTGCGGATGACCTGTTCAGCCAGTTTGTATTTAATGGAGCCAAAAGAGGAGATCAGCTGGCCGAATTGTTTACGTTCATTGGCATAGTTAACAGACTGATCAATAGCTAACTTAGCAGCACCGATCACATTACCGCCCAGTTTTATGCGCCCCATGTGTAAAATATCCAGAGCAATACGGAATCCTTTTCCCCGGCCTCCCAGGAGGTTTTCAACCGGAACCATGCAATCTTCAAAAAAGATCTGGCGGGTAGATGAACCCTTGATACCCATCTTCTTCTCTTCCGGATTGAACTTAATACCGGGAAAAGTACGCTCCACAATAAAAGCGCTCAGCACACGATCGTTATCAATTTTTGCAAAAACGGTAAAAACATCGGCAAAACCAGTATTGGTAATCCACATTTTTTGTCCGTTCAGAATATAATGCATCCCGTCGCCGGAAAGGGTTGCCCTTGTTTTACCTGAATTGGCATCTGAGCCGGCACCGGGTTCGGTAAGGCAATAAGCTCCGGCCCATTCACCAGAAGCCAGCCGGGGTAAATACTTTTGCTTCTGCTCATCATTTCCAAAATAATAAATGGGTAACGAGCCAATACCTGTATGGCATGAATACGTTACCGCAAAGGAATAAGCTGAGCCCATGACTTCACTTGCCAGCATGGAAGTTACAAACGATTGTCCGAACCCTTCATACTCCTCTGGTATAGAAATACCAAGCAATCCCAGCTCGCCGGCTTTATTGAGCAGACTGCGGGCAAACCCCTCCTCCTGCGCATCGAGACGGTCCAGGTTTGGCATCACTTCTGTATCAAGAAAATCACGACAGGTTTCTGCAATCATCTTCTGCTCTTCATCAAATTCTTCAGGAATGAATATGTCACCGGCTTCAATATCTTTCACCATGAACTCACCCCCTCTACTATACTTTTTGGTTTCCATTGTTATGCTTTTAATTTTATTTTTTACTTTATTCTTTGCTGTTATTGTCTAATATGCTGAATTTTCTGCCAGTGAATCCTCACTGCTCTACCGGGAGGAGAAATATTATAAATTTAACGACAAGGCGACCAATTCAGCCAGGTCAATATTTGTTATTTCTTCATTTTTATTTTTGTACTTCAACCCGTCAGTAATCATCACCATACAATAAGGACACGCGGTAACAATCATTTCTGCACCTGTTTCGAGTGCATCTTCTGTTCGTTCAATAAATACCTCTTTATTTCCCTTTTCTGCTTCTTTAAACATCTGACTTCCACCAGCTCCACAACACAATGCAAAACTTTTGTTCCGTTTCATTTCCACTAACTCAGCGTGTGTACTCTCAATAATTCGTCGTGGAGCCTTATATTCACCGTTGGCTCTTCCCAGGTAACAGGGATCGTGATATGTCAATTTCTTCCCCCGGAAAATATCCGGACTCAATTTTAATTTTCCATCTTCTATCATTTTCGATAGGAACTGAGAATGATGAATGACTTCAAAGTCAGCCCCTAAATCGGGATATTCATTTTTGAATGTATTGTAAACATGGGGATCACAGGTAATTACTTTTTTCACCCCGTAATTCCGAAGCAATTCAATATTCATTAAAGCCTGCATCTGGAACAACATTTCATTTCCGGCACGTCGTGCAACGTCTCCGCTGGAAGATTCTTCTGTACCCAGAACTGCATAATCTACCCCCAGGAAAGTCAGCACTTTCACAAACGCCCGGGTCACCTTTTTATACCGGTCGTCAAAAGCACCCGCGCTACCCACCCAAAAAAGATACTCCGCAGTTTCATTTCGTGAAAATAGCTCGGCTAACACCGGGACTTCCACTTTTCTTGTATTTGTTTCCATTTTTCTGCTGTTAACTTACTGGTTGGTTCATATAAAGCTCTTCTGCCCATTGCATACGATCTTCCTGTGAAAATTGCCAGGGGGCACCATTATTTTCAATATTTGAAAAGATCTGGTTCAGTTCACCTGGTGCGGCAGATTGTTCCATGACAAGAAACCGTCGCATTTCCAAAATGATAGCCGGTTGGTTGATATTCACCGGACATTCCCGGGCACAGGCATTACAGGTAGTACATGCCCACAACTCTTCTGCTGTGACATAATCACCTAAAAGAGCTTTTTCGTCACTCCATTCTTTCCCGTTTTGAATCATTTTCAACCCTTTTTCTTTCATCCTTTCGCGAACATTCATCACAATTTTTCGCGGAGAGAGAAGCTTACCGGTCAAATTAGCAGGACAAACCGATGTACACCGTCCACATTGAGTGCAAGCTAATGAATCGAGGTAATGTTTCCAGGTAATATCTTCAACATCACATACACCAAATCGCTCAACCGGTTCATCTTCAGTAGTTTCAACAAAAGCAGCGTCAGGGTCCATCATTAATTTCACTTCTTTGGTGATGTTCGCCATGGTAGTCATTTTACCCAGCGGTGCCAGGTTGCTCAGGAAAACATTGGGTACCGACACAAACACATGAAAATGTTTAGAATAAGGCAGGTAGTTGGCAAAAAAGAAAATCCCCAGGATATGCCCCCACCAGTTGATTTCGTGTAAGGTATGTGCGGTTTGACCGGTAACTCCTCCAAACCATCCTGACAGCAACCTGCTGACTGGATAACATCCTACCACCTCATGGCCTGACTGACTGGCATCAAGAATATAAAAAGTGTTCATCCCCAGTAGGGTAATCATCAGGAAAAGGATCAGCGTCAAGGCTATTTTAGCATCCACATGAGAATGGGGTGTCATTTCTGAACCGCTAAACCGTTTGATGTGCATAAAAACCCGGCGGAACAAGAATGCGAGGATCAATAGTGCGATGAGTAACGCGAATAGATCACCCAAGGCAATAATAACATCATAAACAACTCCCAGATTCCCCAGAATACGTTCGGTTCCGGCAATACCATCGATAACCATTTCAATGCTACCGATCAGGATAAACAGAAATCCCCACCATACTAAAGCGTGCATGGAACCGACCACGGGGCGCCGGAGAATTTTTGACTGTCCCAACGCTACCTGCAGAGTAAGGCGAATGCGTTGCCCAATGTCCCGAACCGGGAAGGCCGCTTTTGTCAGGGAAAATATGGCCGCCAGTCTGTTGACAGTCCATGCAAAAATGCCCAGCGTAAGAACAAGGGCAAGTACAAAAAGAATTTGTTTAATCATGAAGCCGGATTATTTACTTTTTGCTTCTTTCACGGCCCGGGTTAATGCCGGTAATACTTTTAACGCATCCCCCACAACACCATAATCGGCATATTCAAAAACCGGAGCATCGGAATCGGTATTGATGGCAACAATGCATTTGGTTGAGCTGATGCCTGCCATGTGTTGAATAGCTCCGGAAATACCGGCGGCAATATACAAATTGGGAGCAATAATTTTACCTGTCTGCCCCGTATGCTCATCGTGCGAACGCCAACCTTCGTCAGATACAGGTCGCGAGCAGGCTGTTGCTGCACCCAGCGCATCAGCCAGTTCTTCAATGACTCCCCAGTTATCGGGCGACTTCATCCCCCGTCCACCAGATACAACAACCTCCGCATCGGTGAGCAAAATCTTCCCGGTTTGTTTCTGGACATCCTTGATCACCGTTTTGGGGACTCCTGTTTCACCGGCAAAAGAGACTATTTCAGCCCTGGAGTCAGCTTCCACCAACTCGAAAGAATTCTGCATCAAAGTTAAAATCTTCACCTCCGTTTTCAACTCAACCTGAGCAAAAGCCTTCCCCGAAAATACTTTTTTATACACAATAAAGGGAGAAAGTGAAACCGGCAATTTTATGAGTCCGGCTCCCACAGCTGCCTTCAATCGTACAGAAAGCCTGGAGGCAAGAGCCTTTCCTGTATTATTATGCGAAAACACAATTACTCCGGCTCCCTCTTCAATAGCCGCACGGGCGATGATGTCAGTATAAGCCTGGTTATCCAATCCATTCAGATGCTGATCATCTGCCTTCAATATTTTAGTTGCTCCAAAGCCTCCCAGCTTTAGTAACTCATCATCGTTTACCTTACCAATAGA
Source organism: Mariniphaga sp. (assembly GCA_028702595.1). GTDB lineage: Bacteria > Bacteroidota > Bacteroidia > Bacteroidales > Prolixibacteraceae > Mariniphaga. The sequence continues at coordinate 40,017 of JAQVON010000015.1, forward strand.
AATGGCTGTTACCGATGTATTCAGCATTTCAGCAACCTGGGTTGCATAGGATACCAGCTCATAAGAAGCTTTCTTAAATTTACCGTCCCAATTTTCAGTATATACTAAAACAGACATATTCTCAATTTTTTTGTTTAAAATAAATTCATCAAAGAACCTTTGCCTCATTCTGAAGCCATTGAACCAGAACATCAATGTCCTCTGCATCAATCATTTTACATGGCGGTTTCGGTTGAGGAAGCTCAAATTTCACAAATTCAGTCAGTGGGTTAACATCCACAGCAGGAATAACAGTCAAAGGCTTTTTCCTGGCCATCATAATTCCTCTCATGGCAGCGATCCGGGGCTCCCTGGCGATCCCTTTCTGCACAGCTGCAACAAAAGGAGCCGGTACAACTACCTGTTCTTTTCCCCCGTCAATTTCGCGGGTCAATTCCACTTCGCTGCCCTGGATAAGAATCCCCGAAACAGCAGAAACAGAAGGATTATTTAAAAATTCCGCCAGCATGCCGCTGACCATAGATCCATTATAATCGCTTGATTCTATACCCGATAAAATAAGATCAAATCCTTTATCCCGAACTGCTTCAGCAATCTGAGCAGCCACAGAATAGGCATCTGCAGGTTCAGCATCAATCCGGATGGCCTCATCAGCCCCTATGGCTAACGCTTTACGCAATGTCGGCTCTGCATCTTTCCCACCTACAGTAATTACGGTAACCTGGTCAACCGCATTCCCTGAATCTTCCTTCAACTCTACGGCTCGCGTGAGAGCAAGTTCATCCCATGGATTAATGATCCACTGGATTCCCGTTTTATCAAGAGCTGCGCCGTCAGCAAACTTTACCTTGGTTGTTGTATCTGGCACATTCCCCAAACAAACTAATATCTTCATACCTTTTTGCTATTTAAGAAAATGGATTAATAACATCTGATTCGCAACCTGTGCATTTCAAAATAACGAATGACAAATATAAAAACTGACTTTTGAGAAAAAAAAGGATAAAATTGTCCTCCATTTTCGTCATTCACAAACGGAGTGAACCATTTCTTCAATTTATCAACAAAAAACCAAATTAAATTCAATGACAGCAACACTTTAAAACAATCAACCGTTTGTTTCTAAAATTTATACCGGGAAAAATTAAAGATATTATTTAGACTCATTCTATTTTATTTTAATTCCAAATCCCGGGTTACCTCTTGAAAACAACAACGGCTCATTTCCCGTTTTTTGCTATCATCAAAAAAAAACTGCCTTAAAATTCAATTCTAAGGCAGTTCTTTCAGTACAAGCGCAATCAATTTAAGATTCTTTCAACATACCCGGCACTTTTTGTTGGAAAAACATCATATGCGTGGGCAAAATCCAGGATATTGTTAACCGACTGGTCCGATGGACAGAATTCCCAACACTCTTCTTCGTACCACTCATTTCTGGAATCATTTGCTTTGACATCTGATGGAAGAACGGATGATTTGTAAAATTTTTTTACAAGATAAGTTAACGTAAAATATTTTTTCATAGGCATTCATATAAAATGTTTTTATAAGAACGCTGGTCATTTGTCAATATTGTGTTAATAAGAGTTAAATACTTGTCAAATTCATCTTTTTTTGCCGGATTAATTTACGAAGATTGATTAGGGCATAACGCATGCGTCCCAGTGCGGTATTGATGCTCACATCAGTTTGTTCGGCAATTTCCTTGAAGCTAAGACCCATATAATGACGCATATAGATCACTTGTTGCTGATCTTCCGGAAGTTCTTTGATTAATTTTTTTACTTCACTAAGAATTTGATCGTTTACCAATTGATCTTCGATAGTATTTTCCGAAAACTTTTGGGAATTAAAAATATCCATCTCCATGCTGTCATTAGAAACAACACCCTGTAGTTTTTCTTTTCTAAAGTGATCGATGATCAAATTATGGGAAATACGTAAAACCCAGGAAATAAATTTTCCGTTTTCGACATATTTTCCTCTTTTGAGTGAGCGGATAACTTTAATAAAAGTTTCCTGAAAGATATCCTCCGCCAGTTCCTGATTTTTAACAATCAACAAAATGTAGGAATACACCCTTCGTTTATGACGATGGATTAAAATTTCAAGTGAATTTTGATCGCCTTCGATAAAACATTGAACGAGCTCATTGTCGTTCTGTTCTTGATTTCTGAACATTACCTTCTATTTATTTTTAAACAAAAAGTAAAATTTTTCGATAGGCGACTGATTTAATTGAAGTAAAACTATTTATTATTTTTGTCGGCATAAAAATGGTACTTTTTATATTAAAAAACAAGTTTTTTGAAAAAATTATACAAATCACGAACTAGTATTTCTCACTAAAGTTGCCATGAATAAAGCATATTTAGGCTTCACGTAAAGGGGAAAACTAAATATGCAACTTCCATCTGAGCATGGAAATATTTTTTGCGCTTGATTTTATATTTGTCGGGAATTCAACTAATTTAATTTTCATGCAATCTGAAAAATATATTGAAATAAGTCATGCCAGGGTTAACAACCTGAAAAACATCAGCTTAAATATTCCGTTAAATCAATTTATTGTAGTTACCGGTGTTTCCGGATCGGGCAAATCCTCACTGGCTTTCGACACCTTATTTGCCGAGGGGCAGCGCAGGTATGTGGAGAGCCTGTCTTCCTATGCACGGCAATTTCTGGGTCGTATCAACAAGCCTGAAGTTGATTTTATCAAAGGCATTCCCCCGGCAATTGCTATAGAGCAAAAGGTCAACACCCGGAATCCCCGTTCAACAGTAGGAACATCAACTGAGATATACGATTACCTGAAACTATTATTTGCCCGGATTGGTAAAACCTTTTCTCCGGTTACAGGACAGGAAGTAATAAGGCATTCAGTTACTGATGTGGTAAATTTCATTTTCACTCTTCCGGCAGAAACCCGTCTGATGATTCTTGCTCCCCTAAAACAACTTCACGACCGATCCCTGCTAAAGGAAGCAGAGCTTCTCATGGAGCAGGGTTTTTCGCGCCTGGAGCTGAATGAGAAAGTAATTCGGATTGATGAACTGCTGGAAGCAGGGGATGAAAATTTTTGTAATGGCTCATGTAACATTGTAATTGACCGGGTTGTAGCAAAAAATGACGAAGACAATCAAAGCCGCATCGCTGATTCTGTTGAAACAGCTTTTTATGAGGGTCATGGCGAGTGCCGGATCAAAATATTCGAGGGAGATAAAAAACAGGAATTCAATTTCTCCAATCGTTTTGAAGCAGACGGCATCACCTTTGAAGAACCTGTATTACACACGTTTAGCTTCAACAACCCCGTTGGTGCCTGTCCAACCTGCGAAGGTTACGGCAAAATTATCGGCATTGATGAAGATCTGGTGATACCCAACAAATCGCTTTCCATTTACCAGGATGCGATCGTTTGCTGGCGGGGAGAAAAAATGAGTAAATGGAAAGACAAACTGATCTATTCAGCTAACCAGTTTGGATTTCCCATACATAAGCCGTATTACGAACTTACTCCGGAGCAAAAGTCACTGGTATGGAACGGAAACAGACATTTCAAAGGATTAAACCGTTTTTTCAAATATCTGGAAGAAAAAAGTTATAAAATTCAATACCGGGTGATGCTTTCACGCTATCGTGGAAAAACCACATGCCCCGATTGTCAGGGGACAAGACTAAAAAAGGAAGCCGGATACATTAAGGTAGCCGGAAAATCGCTGCAGGAGCTGGTTTTAATGCCTGTTGCCGAATTACAACAGTTTTTTGCAGATATCCAACTGAACAAACACGACGAAAGTATTGCCAAACGTATTCTGATAGAAATAAAAAACCGCCTGAGCTTTCTCTGTGATGTCGGATTAGGGTACTTAACACTCAACAGACTATCATCCTCCCTTTCGGGTGGAGAGTCACAACGGATAAATCTCGCCACTTCCCTGGGCAGCAGTCTCGTTGGATCACTGTACATTTTAGATGAACCCAGTATCGGACTTCATTCAAGAGATACACAACGACTGATCAACATATTGAAAAAACTGCAGAAAAAAGGAAACACTGTGGTTGTTGTGGAACATGACGAGGAGATCATGCTGGCAGCTGACCAAATCATTGACATTGGGCCCTTCGCCGGGCAACAGGGAGGTGAAATTGTATACCAGGGCACGTACAAAAACCTGAAAAAAAATACAGATAGCCTGACCGGACAATACCTGACCGGAATTAAAAACATTGAAATTCCACATACCCGACGTAAATGGAGTAATTTTATTGAAATTATTGGCGCTCGTGAAAACAACCTGAAAAACCTGAATGTTAAATTTCCGCTGAATACGATTACAGTGGTTACCGGGGTTTCCGGCTCCGGCAAATCATCTCTGGTTTCCAAAATCCTATTCCCTGCCCTTTCAAAACTGTTTGGAAGTTACGGCGAACGCACCGGTCACCACAATGCCATGCAGGGCGACATGAACCGGATTGAATCGGTGGAATTCATCGATCAAAATCCAATCGGAAAATCATCCCGGTCAAACCCGGTGACATACCTGAAAGCTTATGACGAAATCAGAAAATTATTCGCCGACCAGCAGGCTGCAAAAATAATGGGATTGAAACCCTCCCACTTCTCTTTTAATGTTGACGGCGGCCGGTGCGATGAATGCCAGGGAGAAGGAATTATTAAAGTTGAGATGCAATTTCTGGCCGATGTTTTTCTTGTCTGTGAAAGCTGTGGAGGAAAACGGTTTAAGGAAGATATTCTGGAAATCCGGTACCGGGATAAGAATATTGACGACATACTGAACCTCACTGTCACTGAAGCCATCGACCTATTCTCATCCGGGAAATCATCAACAGAAAAGAAAATTATAAAACGGCTCAACCCATTGCAGCAAGTCGGACTAGGATACATCAAAATGGGACAGTCGTCAAGTACCTTATCGGGAGGTGAAAGTCAACGGGTTAAACTGGCTTCATTCCTGGCACAGGAAAAAAATTCCCCTACTCTTTTTATCTTTGATGAACCAACTACAGGACTCCATTTCCACGACATCAAAAAATTATTGGATTCATTTGAGGCACTAATATCCAGAGGGCACTCCATCATCATCATCGAGCATAACCTGGAAGTGATAAAATCGGCCGACTGGATTATTGACCTGGGACCCGAGGGAGGTGACAAAGGAGGAGAGCTGCTTTTTGCCGGAACACCTGAAGAACTGGTGAATATTGAGAAATCATACACCGGGTTAGCTTTAAGAAATAAACTGTCACGCGAATACATCCTGAATAAACAACATCCAAATCAGAGAGATTAAATAGTGTTCGTCTTTAAAGTCAAGAATCTGATTTGGAAAGTTCGCTGACTGCGTTATGCTTGAACAGAATCCACCCGTAGGTCTGTTAAGCTTCAATTTCCGGCAACTTTCGCCATTCCCTCACTAAAAAAAAGGAAACGATAACAGCTGTTATGGAGTCAGAAATAGGATAAGCCGCCCAGATTCCGGTAATTCCCCAAAACCCGGGTAATATAAATAACAGGGGTATTAAACTGATCACCTGTCGGAACAGGGTGGCGAACATAGCAATCCTGGCTTTCCCTATAGCTTGAAAAAAATGGGAAGCCACCACTTGAAAGCCAACAATCGGGAAGCCGAGAATAACAGTCCGTAAACCATGTACAGAAATATCATATAATTCCTGACTGTCACTGTTAAACAACCGCACAAGCATTCCGGGAGCAGAACCGATAAAAATAAACGCTGCAACAGAAATAAAAGTCGCTGCAATCAAAGAAAGTCTTAAAGCCTCCTTTACACGATGAACCGATTTCGCCCCGTAGTTAAAACCAATAATCGGCTGTGAAGCCATATTGATGGCAACAATTGCCATGATAACCAGAGAAATAACCGAATTGATAATTCCCATAGCCCCCACAGCTAAATCCCCTCCAAAAACAATCAATTTCCGGTTTAGCAGTCCCTGAACCAGACTATTGGCAATTTGCATCACGAATGGAGCCATGCCTATAGCCAGAATACTTTTCGTGATGCCCAAATCTACTCCTATGTATTCCTTCTTCAGCTTAATAACCGACCTGCTGCTCCTAAAATGTGCCAACACCCAAACCATCAATATAAACATGGAGATAATGGTAGCATAAGCAGCTCCCTTCACGCCCATGTCCAGCCAAAAAATAAAAACAGGATCCAGGATGATGTTGGTACAGGCACTCAAAATCATCGAATACATAGCAATTTTTGCATTCCCCTCTGATCGGATAACGTTGTTTAACGAAAAACCAACGACCTGAAAAACAACACCAACAAGGATAATATCCAGGTAATCATTGGCGTATTGAAAAGTTGTATTTGTTGATCCAAAGGACCTCAAAATCGGTTCTTTCAATAAAAAGGTAACTACCATGATTACCACGGAAACAATCAACATCAGGGTGAACCCTGTGCCCAGAGTTTTTTCTGCCCTGACCATATCTTTCCGCCCCATGCTGATGGAAACAAATACTCCGGTGCCGGTGCCAATCAGCATGCCAAACCCCATCATAATAAGCATGACCGGGAAAATGACCGAAATTCCCGATAACGCTTCAGCACCCACACCCTGTCCAATAAAAATACGATCAACAATATTGTAAAGCGCATTGACAAACACACCAACAAATGCCGGAACAAAGTATTTCAACATCAACCGGCCAATACTGGCAGAGCTTAACTCATCAATCTTTTTCATCACAGCAAAGGTAAAGAATTCACGGTTATCCTGAAATAATTATAAATAGATCAGGTTTACCTGCTTTTTCTAAGATGACCCACAAAAAACATTAATTTTGCATACGAATAAATCGAATTATGCAAGAAAATAAATCAGAATTGAAGATCAGGGAGGAATTATTTTCAGCCCATACAACCCAGGTCGTTGAGGCCTTGAACAAAATTAAGGGAATAGGAAATGTCACATACCTTCCACTCCTTTTCGAAATTCTTTTGAATAAACCGGAAAAAGAAGTTGAAAAGGAGATTCTTTTTATTCTGAACAACTTAAAGGCAAAAGAGGCTGTGCCGGTTTTAACTCAGGCACTCAAAAACCCTGACTACCTGCCTATTCGCAAAAAACTTACCTGTGCCTGCTGGCAAAACGGCCTCAACTTTAAAAATTCACTACCTCTTTTTATTGACCTGATCATTCAGGAAGACTGGGAAACAGGATTTGAAGCGTTAACGGTAATCGAAAATATGAATGAATTTCCTGAACAGGTGGTAGTAGACCTGGAAAAAGAAAAAATTACTCAGGCTTTAAATGCCGTCAGCGAGCAAAAAAAATATTTTTTACAGGAAATACTAAAACTGATTGGATAACTCTTGAAGGCAGTTTTGACTAAAGGGATAAAAATAGGTTGGCTGCTTCTGATGATTCATTTCATGGCAGGAGCACAAACAGGACAGGGTCTTATCCCTTATTCGAACAAACTATTATTAAATCCATCCTATGCCGGATTTGAAAAACAAAACCACTTCCGGAGTAGCCTGCAGTTACAGACAATGCCCGATAAAAAGCTCAATTATTCCTGGACCGGCACCTATGATACCCATTTTAACATTATGGAAGGGGGATATTCTGTTCAGTTTTACCAGGGACTGGACGGGAGAATGAATCATAGTACCGTAGGAATAGGAGCTGCTTTTTCCAAACCTTTTGATATGAGTAAAAAAGGACAGCTTATTTCTTCTCTCGGCATGAATCTTTACACCAAAACAAAAAAATGGCTGGTGTACAGTAAAGAACAAAACACAATCGTTCAGCCATCTGCCGGATTATTGTGGAATTCTTATTCAGCAGAAGTCGGATTGGCAGGGTACTTTGCCTTTGCTCAGAATCAAGCAGAATATGCACAAAATAAAACCCCTGTCCTCCTGGTTTTTCATGCAGCAAAAAAAAATGAAGGTTTTCTGAAAGGGTTGATTTCACGACCAATAAAGATTAATCCTGATCTAACGGTTGTTTATTCTCCAAATTTATTCTTATCCAGAATTGGATTCCGTACCAGACAAACAAGTCACTTTTGGGGAATCTACGCAGAAAACAATTTTACAGATGATTGTTTGGGACTAAGCGGCATAACCGGATGGACAATCCAAAATTTCAGAATAAACCTGGCAGCCGGCGGGGCTTATTTTGCTACTGAAAAAAAATTATCCTTTTTGGGAGAAGCCCATCTGACCCTTACCTTGCCATATATTGATTTTGATAAAACCCGCCCCTGGTTGAAGCCATAAATAAATTTGAAACAGTGCGCCTGGCAGGTAAATTTTTATTCAATACATCCACTGCAACATCAAATTTCAACCAAAAGAAATCCTGATATTGAATCGTTATTATCCAACTCCAACAGGCTAATCTCTACCCTGACTGCTTCCCTTCTCCTTTTTTCCCTCCATATCTTCCATTTGCCAGGGTACAACAAACCGTTGCTGAATGGAGCCAGGTCTTGAACGATTATAGAATACCTGCTTAATAGGGTATTGTTCAAAATCACTTCTATATTTAACTGATGAATCCATAACAACCATATATACGGATAAACGGTTATTTGGTTCACCTTTCTATAGAAAAAAAACACTTTTGAGATTTTTTAACACTTTCTATTTTCCTCTGTTAGAGAAATACTTCATAAACTGAGAGCGTTCATAAAGCATAGGGTCCGGAATATTCCTGTAAGATAACCTTCCCCGGAAGTCGTCAATTTGTTTAAAATTCCACCTTTTCATAAATTCGTGGATTTCAGCAAGCATGGCCGGTATCACCTGATTGCCATGAATATATAATGCAGAGCACAACTGAGCTGTTTTTGCACCGGCCAGTAATTGTTTTATAACTGCTGTACCATCATGAATGCCGGTAGAAGCAGCAATATCCATATCGGGTACCTGCGAAGAAACCAGTCCAACCCAGCGCAATGTATGCCTGATTTCTATCGGAGAACTCAGGATCTCCGATGATGTCAATTCCAGTTTATCCAAGTCAATATCCGGTTCGTAAAAACGGTTAAACATAACGACTCCCTGTGCACCATTTGCTTTCAGCCGGTCGACCATACCAATAATATTGCTATGATACAATCCTATTTTTACAGCAACAGGAATGGAAACATTTTTTCTGACCTTCTGAATCACATCAGTATAGATTTGGTCAATGACTCCTGACCCCTCCTTCCTGTCAACCGGGACATAAAAAATATTCAGTTCCAGGGCATCTGCGCCTGCATCCTGGAAATCTTTTGCAAATGACGTCCATTCACTGGAAGATATACAGTTCACACTGGCAATGACCGGGATTTTTGTCTTCTTCTTTGTTTCACTAATCAGCTTGAAGTGTTTCGACAGGGTGTTATCACGCAAGTAGTGGTGAATATAATCTTCCGCTTCGGGATAACCCGTCTGATGAGAATCCTGCTGCATCAGGCTTGTCACTTCGTTGTTGATCTGTTCCTCAAAAACCGACTTGACCACTACAGCTCCTATCCCCGCTTCCTCCAGTTTCTCCATTCGTTCAACGGTACTGGTCATGCCGGAGCTCGCAGCAATCAAAGGATTTCTCAGTTTTAATCCCAGATAAGTTGTTTCTAAATTTGTCATACCCAAATGGATCGTTAAATGTTTATTATAAAGGTATTCATAAGAATTCGCAAGCTCATTTCGATGGAACTCCCATAATTTTAATCCTACTTGTTTGTGTCATGTATCGACATGGTCGTTTCATCATGCTCATTTGTGTTATAAACCTGCCCTATTCAACTGAACTCATTCGTAATTCGTAATTGATTTAATCGTGCTCGTTTCGTTTTCCAAAAAGATTACTGCCAATCCTGACCATGGTGCTTCCCTCTTCTATGGCAACCGTATAATCATCAGACATTCCCATAGAGATTTCCTTAAACTCCCGATCATCAGGGAAAAAATCCATTTTCAACCGACAAAAAATATCTTTTAACTTACGAAATTCCAACCTGATTTGATCCGTATTTTCAGTAAAAGTGGCCATTCCCATAACCCCTGCAATGGTTACATTTTTCATATTTTTAAACTCCTCAGAGCTCAGAATAATCCGTGCTTCCTCCTCTGAAAGTCCAAATTTAGTAGATTCAAGGGCAATATGAAATTGCAACAAACAAGGAATAACTCTGTCATTTTTCCCAGCTTCCTTGTTCACAGTTTTTAAAATTTTCAATGAATCAATGGCATGGATCATCTGCACGAAAGGGGCAATATATTTTACCTTATTGGATTGAAGGTGGCCAATAAAGTGCCATTCAATGTCATCGGGCAGCTGATCATGTTTGTTTATCAGTTCCTGGACTTTATTCTCTCCGAAAACTTTTTGTCCACAACGATAGGCTTCTAGTATGACTTCCGTTGTTTTTGTTTTGGAAACAGCAACAAGTTTAATCCTTTGCGGGATATTTATTTTTATTTCATCTAAATTCTTTTTGATATCCATTCTGAGCTGTTTAGTCAAACAAAAATAATTAACCAAAATTTTCAGACACTATCGGCCTAAATCCAGGTCGGTTCCAGACAGGAGCTCCCTACCGGAATAATTACCCCACCTTCTTTCCCTTTTTATTTTGGTAAAAAATATGAAAAATTTGCCATAAAGAGAAAGAAAGCGGGATAGATGATGGTTATGTATTTATACTGTGGGTTCCCAGCCAGGTTCATAATCGCGGGACCATAGCTTCATGGCATCCCGGTCGAATATCCGTCCGTTGGTATTATCCACATCAAATCCCTTTCCAATACGGTATGCAATATTTGAATAGTGCACCATGGCCATACTGATGCTGGCATCATCAATGGGTGCTGTCAATTTTACTTTTCCCCTAACCGCATCAAAGAAGTTCATCACATGCCCGGTAGTCATATCGCCACCACCTCCCAGTGCTGTTCCGGCTTCATTGGCTGCAGACTTATTATCTTTTACTATTTTCCCCGAACGGTCGTATAAGATATATTTACTCCGGTTAACGAAAACTGCACCTTCACTGCCATAAATAATAGTTCCTCTGTCGCTGTTGTAGGTGTCGTATCCCATTCTGCTCTTACCGTCCCACTGAATAATTTTGTTCCCGGCAAAGCGAAAGGTGGCATCCATTGTGTCATACATCTCCCATCCGTCACCATCAAAATGGCGCTTGTCAGCTTCCACGTCAACACGCAAAGGCAGATCAACCTGCAGTGCCCAGCGGGCAACATCTAACTCATGGGTAGCATTATTTCCCGACTCGGCTGTTCCATAATCCCATCCATACCAGTGCCAGTTGTAATTCCAGGTTTCAACGGTATATTCACGGCGGGGTGCGGGTCCCTGAAACAATTGCCAGTCAAGCCCTTTCGGAACGGGAGCTTTTTGTTGAACTGGAACTATTCCTCTTGAATTCGTATAAAAAGTTAGTGCCTTATAAGGATTACCTATCACTCCGTTATGGATCTCCCGGATAATCTCAATGGTATGATCAGATGAGCGTTGCTGATTACCCATTTGCACAACCTTATTCAATTTTTTAGCAGCTTCAACCAGGAGCTCATTCTCGAACATATTATGGCTGCAGGGTTTTTCCACGTATACATGTTTACCCCCCTTCATGGCCATAATAGAACCCGGAGTATGCCAATGGTCAGGTGTAGCATTGATCAAGACATCAACCTTTGGGTCGTCAATCACTTTCCGGATATCGTTTTCCAATGCCGGTTTGTAATCGATATGCCTGGAGAAGCTCTTCATCGCATTCTCCCTTTGGTGCTCCATCACATCACATAAATAAACCAGCTGTACATTTGCCTCTTTTTTAGCTATAGGTTCGTAGTAAGCACCCAGTCTGCGACCTAACCCGGCAATGGCAACATTCAGCCGGTCATTAGCTCCCATTATCCTGCCGTAACTCCTGGCCGACATCCCCATAGCTGAACTTCCAACAGCAACTCCTGCAGCTCCTGCGGTAACTTTTTTTATAAATTCTCTTCTGTTTGCATTCATATCTTTATACTAGAGATTTAAAACATGGCAAGAATGCCTTTTGTGTATCCAAATGACTCCATCATGCCCGGAAGCGGATCATCGGCTTCATCTTCATATTCCAGGGCAAGGGTACCCTTATATCCTTTTTTGAGAACGTTTTTAATGAACGAGGGGAAATCAATAACTCCCCGGCCAATAATACAGGTTTTACCCTCTGCCGAAGCAGCAGTTACATCCTTGATATGAATATCCAGTACCCGGTCAAAAAAATCTTTCACATCCTGTTCAGGATCACGGTTAATCCGTTTGGTGTGACCTATATCAATGCATAACCCCATGCGTTTATCCCTGTTTTTAATCAGAATATAGGCACTTTCTGCACTGGGATATAATTTATCACCAGGGCCATGATTATGAATAGCAAGTTTTATGTCGTACTGCTTCACTTTTTCTTCCACATAATCCAGCAATTCATGGTTTGGCACACCAATGATCATTTCCATGCCGGCAGTTTTTGCGTATTCAAACGCCCGGTCCACATCCTCTTTCGTTTTCATATAAACAACACCTGCGCCATAAAGAGTAACTCCTTTTTTCTTGCAAAGATCTACAACTCTTCTGATTTCGTCCTGACTGGAATCAAGAGGAAGATGCATATCTTTGAAGGTGATCCTGTTCACTCCACATCGAAGTGTCATATCCAGCGCGTCTTCAGTTGAAAACTTTCTCAATGTATACGATGCTACACCAAGTTGTATATTATTCTTGCGTCGCTTTGATTTGGCTTCGGCCTGCCCTGTGGAAGCATTCACCAAACCAGGAAGGGCTGAAGCAGCCATCCCTATACCTGTAATCTTTAAAAAATTCCTTCTGTTTGTCATTGTTGTATTTTTAATTTTTATACTTCTAAAATACTCTATATTCCGATCCTTCTGAAAAGGTAATAACACCTCCTCTACTTTTCCGAAACCGGTCTCTTTTCCATTTAGTATGCCGTGTACGAACACGGTAGTTGCAAATTTAATGATTTTTTAGAACTCCTGTTCATGTTACGTAACAGAAAATCATGAACCGGCCATTTCAGATGTTTTACCTTTTAAAATCAAATTCTTGTTTAAACTATTCCCAATCCTCTCCTATTTGGAGAGAAATGAAATAGATTTTCCGATATTTGAGGGATTAATCCGTCAGAAAAATAAAAATGAATACTCCGGGTTATATTGTAATCAGCTATTTTTCAGTTGTGGTAGGGATTGGTATTTTTTCCTGGTTTAAAGTCAAAACACCGGATGATTATTATATAGCAGGGAAAAAAGCCCGCTTTCTGCCGGTTACAGGAAGTTTGCTAGCAACCATCCTGGGAGGGTCTGCCATTTTAGGTACCATTGAGTTAAGCCAGTCGATTGGATGGGCGGCACTTTGGTTTTTATTTTGTGCTTCATTAGGCTTATTTTTGTTAGCTCCCCTGACGAAATATGTTAGTCGCTTTGGAAAATATACACTACCGGGATTGCTTGGTTATTTTTTTGGAGAAAAAGCACGTATTATTTCATCCCTGATCATCCCTGTAGCCTGGCTCGGAATTGTAGCAGCGCAAATCATTGCAGCAGCACAGATCCTGTCCGGATTGGAATTAATCAGCTACCGGGGTGCTGCTGTAACTGCAGGTGCTATTTTTATCCTGTACACCCTGGCTGGAGGTCAGGTCAGCATACTAAAAACAGACCTGTTTCAGGCCATACTCATCATAGCCGGTCTAACAGCTACAACCCTGTTTGCCCTGCAATCGGATACAGCGAAAATGATGCCTTCCCTTCAGGCTCATTCCCTCTTCAATGAATCATTTAACCTGGTTGATCTGATTGTTCTGATCATGACCTACTCGGTAACTTTTGTGGTTGGACCGGATATCTATTCCCGAATTTTCTGTGCCAAAAGTGAAAAAACAGCAACATACAGTATTCTATTTGTGGCCACCATGCTCATTCCCATTTCATTCTTGCTGACCTTCCTGGGTGTCTTTTCAAGTCAAACAGAAGGGATGGAAATCATTGCCTTCGTTAGAAACCTGCTGCCCGACTGGTTCTATGGGTTGTTTATCGCTGCCTTGCTCTCTGCTGTTATGTCATCGGCCGACACAACCCTCCTTACCTCATCTGTCATCCTGAGTGAACTTCTTCACAAAAACCTGACTGGGGAAAAATCATGGATGCATACCCGATGGATAATCCTTGTTCTCGGTGGACTGAGTGTAATCATTGCACTGTTCATTACTTCCATACTGCAATCTATGCTCCTGGCTCTCACCTTCTTTTCAGGAGCATTCGTCATGCCTATGATTGCCGGACTATTGCAGTTGAAAGTTATTAAACCACAAGTCACTGCAGCAATTGTTTCTGGAGGCATCGTGGCACTGTCAGGGAAAATACTCAATCTTGCCGGGCATACCCAGGCCGGAAACCTGATTATTATCCTCTCCTTTGCTGTTAACGGACTACTGCTATTTATCCCTATCTTTCAATCCATTAGAAAAAGATAATCCCGTACAAACAAAAAATAATTAAAAACATGACAAAATTCATAGTACTATGTATTGCATGGTATTATTTTTTATTCGTATATTTGCAATACCAATAACAGGGTTAAATATAGTACATGTCAAAAAAAAGTTCTATAAAAGTGTAACGAATAATAAAACAAAGCGTCTTACATATAAATTCAGAAAAAAAGTATGAGACTGCTTTGATTTTGTTTTTTAGAAATATTTTGATCTGTTTTTTGCTCAGACAAGGCAAAATTGACGCGAATAGCCATAGCTATTTAAGGAAATTTTGCAGCAGTATGAGTGAAAAAGACGCAAAATAGAATAAATGGATAAATTTAAAACAGTCTCTAAAATAATACAATTTAAACAGGAGGACAAGGTCATGAAAACATTAAACAACAAATTGCACAACACGGGTTTAAAATCTCTTACAATCGGGATTACTTTATTCGCAACGATACTGACGGTTCAGGGCATGGAGGAAAATCATGCAACTGGTGCCAACAGGCACTTTGCCAGCTATCTGGCTGAGGAGAATGAATCGGATATCAACCTGGAATACTGGATGTTGGAAATGAACAATTTTTTTCATCATTACCAGCTCACTCAGGATGCTGAAACAACTTTAAGACTAGAAGGCTGGATGACAGAAGCTGGTTTTTTTCCCGTTCTTCCTGATTTTTCAAATGTGACAGAAGCACAGTTGCAGCTGGAAGAATGGATGGTAAGCGACAGCATGTTCAGCCAACCCGCGGAAGGAGATGAAGAAACACAGGTTTTGGCACAGGCAGTACCGGAAAAGGTAAAGCGGGTTTACGGTGTAACCTTTAACCATGTCACCTCTGGAAGAAGGGCATTTATCATTGTTGAAGTTGAAGATCCGAAACTGGAACTGGAGCGTTGGATGGTAGATTACCGCTATTGGAACAAGAAATAAGAGCGATGAGGACAAGAACAGAAACAGAAACAGCTAAGCCGGGTTACATCCCGGCTTTTTTTTATGTAACAGGAAACTCCTGATGAATATCTGTCAACACTTCACAGCCTGTCTGGGTTACCAGAACCGTATGTTCAAACTGGGCGGACAGTTTTCTGTCGATTGTTCGGGCCGTCCAACCATCCATCCTGTCGATCGATGTAGTCGCTCTGCCCTCATTGATCATTGGTTCAATTGTAAAGATCATTCCGGGTTTCATTTTATGCCCTCTGTTACGCCGGGAAGTATGGTCCACTTGTGGTTCTTCATGAAAGTCCAGTCCAACACCATGACCGCAGAACTCATAAACCACACTGAATCTATTTGCATTCGCATAACGACCGATAACAAAACCAATATTTCCAAAATAATTATCTGGTTTTACCTGGCGGATGCCCAGGTGCAGGCAATGTTGCGCAACCCGGATAAGTTGATCAGCCAGCGGGGTAATTTCGCCCACAGTATACATGCGTGATGTATCGCCATAATAGCCGTTTAAAATGGTGGTAACATCAATATTAAGAATATCTCCGTCTTTTAATACCATGTTGGGAGAAGGTATACCGTGACAAACAATTTCGTTGGGTGAAATGCAGCTGGATTTGGGGAATCCGTTGTACCCTTTCGTGGCAGGTATAGCGTGATTCTCCAGAATAAATTCTTCTATTTTATTGTCAATAAACTCTGTATCAACACCAGCCTGAACAAACTGGGCAGCAAAATCAAGAGTACGGGCAGCAAGATGACAACTCTCCCTGATTCCATCAATCTGTTCTTTTGTTTTTATTATGATCCCCCCCATATCCAACAGTTAAATTTTATGCAAATTTGGTTAAAACCATTGGGTTTTCAAAACCGGAACCATACATTTGCAGAAAAGATCATCGGAACAACAATCGCTAATCATAAAAAATTCAACGGTGAAGCATATCAAAGAACTATCAACGAAATCATATTTCATCGACCGGTTTGGTAAACTCTCCACCGCATTTATGTTTTACCAGATGCAGGAAATTGCATGGGAGCATGCCAACCTACTGGGTTTTGGTTATCATCACCTAAAACAGGAAAATCAATTCTGGGTACTTTCCCGGTTGCAGGTAAAAATAGACCGTCGTCCGGTTTGGACAGAAAAATTCACATTGAAAACCTGGTCACGTGGAACCGATGGGTTTTATGGTTATCGTGATTTTGTTTTCGAGGATAATGCCGGGAACGATCTGATCCGGGCTACCAGCAGCTGGCTGATCCTGGATGCCGGCACAAAACGAATAGTACGCTTATCTAAATTCAGCCAGTTTCCTGAATATTCGGAAAGTATTTTGGAAGCTAATCCGGTTAAAATATCCCGGCCGGAAGCTATGGATGCTCTGCAGTTTTCTCCTGTATTATTTAACGAAATAGATATCAATCAACATTTTAATAGTGGAAGGTATATAGAGAGAATTATGGACAGTTATGATTTTCAATTTCACGAAGATTACGAACTAAAGGAGTTTACGATTAATTTCTTAAAGGAAGGACTCCCGTCCGACCGGTTGGCGGTAAACAAACAACGTATCCATCAGCATACACACCTTTGCAGTGTAGTCAGGGAAAATGACTACGCAGATCTTGTTCGGGCAATACTAATCTGGAGAGATCGACACGAGGAGCAGAAAACGTATTTTAAAAAAGGAAACAGCCACCCGGAGCTATCAGTTAACGATTAAGGTTGATGGAACCTTTCCAGAATTTTTTCAATTTTTTCGCTGAAGGCAAGGGAACCATCGATCCAGAAAATTTGGGTACCCCTTTTTTCCATCCCTCTAAACCAGGTCATTTGTCGTTTGGAAAACTGATGAATGGCTGTTTCCAGCTTCCCAAACATCTCTTGAAAAGTGAGCTGACCGGTTAAATGCAACGTAACATATTTATACTCCAACCCGTAATATATAAGCTGCTGTGGAGTCAATCCTGAGTGCAGCAAACGTTGAACTTCTTCAATCATCCCTTCTTCAAGCCGCTGTTTCAAACGTTGGGTAATTCGTTCCCGCCGGGAATCCCTGTCCAGGGAAACTCCTATAGTCAGACTTTTAATATCCGGGAAGGAAAATTTTAATTCCGGGTGATTCCTGGTATATTTTTCAATTTCGATTGCACGGACAGCCCTTCTAATGGTCTCCATATCAGTTGTATTATGAAGGTCAGGCTTCAGGCTTTTCAACAAATCCGTAAGCTCTTCGAGCGATTTGTTTTCCAGATCTTTTCGCAATTCCTTATTTGGAGGAACATGGATAAGTTGATAATCTTTCAGAACGGACTCAATATACAACCCGCTTCCTCCACAGAGTATCGGAAACTTTCCCCGCTCACGAATATCCTGGAAGACCTGAAAGAAGTCAGATTGAAAACGATAGACATTATAATGATGTCCGGGTTGTTCAATATCAATCAGGTGAGCCGGAATTTCAATCCCATCAACAGTATAATCTTTGTAGTCCTTTCCGGTGCCAATATCCATATTCCGGTATACCTGCCGGGAGTCTCCGGAAATAATCTCTCCTTTAACTCTGGAAGCAACTTGAGCAGCCAGACCTGTTTTGCCTGAGGCTGTGGGCCCGAGAATTGTAATCAGGTTATATTTTGAATTTTTTATCATAACAAACTCCCTAAATTGTTCCTTTTTCAGGGTGCAATTTAGGGAGTTTTAATTACAGTTGAAATCGATAAAAAGAAATAGAGAAAGAAAAATTATTCAAAATAATTGATATACCAATTCTTTTTATCCAGCAACAGGTTATAAATCTCTGCTCTTCTTTCTTCAGGGAATTTGCTGGCTACTTTTTCAGCCAGGAATGCTGGATCATTTCTTCTTTCCGCGGCACGAATCAAGTCATAGAACCTCTCTCCTTCAAAAGCAAGTTCTCTGGCTCTTTCTTCCAGGATGTAATCATCCAATAGAAGCTGCTTTCCATAGAAATCAGTCGTCAGGTCACGAAAACCCATCACTTCATTAGTAAAAGGATGATGTTGAAAAATGGTATTGGAAATCCTCTTTCCATCATTATCACCACCAAATCCTACTCTTCCTCTTACTCCCATTTGGTCGCGGCCTGTTCCACCCGGATAGTTAGACCCGTCATTTAATAAAGCTACGGCAATAGGTGTAGATTCTCTGACAATATTATTTTGCAGGGTAGCCAGGTAATTATAGATTTCTGCCAACCATAAATGCACAGATGCAGCCCGGTAAATAATAAAGTCGGCATCCTGATCATAGACATTCTTATTCCAGGAATATTTCCAGACCACAGTATCCACATTTTCTACAAGTAATCTTGATGTACGATAATCTTCATCAGCTTTCAGCTCAAGCATCTTTTCAATAACCGAATCTTTCAAAGCTTCACCATTACGCACATACGCATAGGAGACACCATAACCACGATAGAAATCACCAGGTTTACCTCTGTCACCAATTACCGTATTCTCCGGAACGAATGGTTGCAGAGGATATCCTTTGGTGTAAGTAAAATCATCCCAGGTAGTTTCCCAGTTAAGAATAGCCTGGCGGGTAGGTTTCATCATATACTTATGAGGAGCTCTGGGGTCAAAGAAATATTGCAGGCTGTTCTGCTGTTGATTACCCCAGCTAAACCTCGAGGTAAGAATATGTTCTTTGAAATCAATATTACTGAAAATATTTCTCCAGCTGTCTTCGCTGAAACTCTCATCAAGCTGGTAACGTCTGTCCTCAGTACTGTTATAGATTACTTTTTCGAAATATTTAGCAGCTTTCAGCTTGTCGCCACCAAGCTCTTCGTCTCCGGTGAGATACATTATTCCAAGGAGCGTATTCATTGCCCATTCATTCCAGACAGAAACTTCCCAGGTATTGTCATTGTTATAAATGGCATGATTTACCCCCACGGCTTTAA
>JAQVON010000016.1:0-46258 GCA_028702595.1 Mariniphaga sp.
CATCGATATTCACCAGTTCAAAACCTTCCTTTTTGATCCGCTCGGTAGTCTTTTTTAGCAGAATTTTACTGTCAATATCTTTGACCTGTGAGGAGGTATCGGGGAATAGGGTGCCAATATCTCCAAGGCTTAGTGCTCCGAGCAGTGCATCACAAATAGCATGTATGAGTACATCTCCATCGGAATGGGCTACGGTTCCCTTATGATGTGGAATCAGAATCCCTCCCAACCAAAGCGTTTCTCCGGTTTCGAGGCGATGAACATCGTATCCCTGGCCAACTCTGATCACGGTTATCGTTGGTTACTGAATGCCTCTACATCAAATGCCAGTGTAAACCTAAGGGTGTTCGCCAGAGGATGATTCTGCTGCGTGGGTAGCAGGTAAGAAAAATCGAGTGCAAACACATTGAGCTTAAATCCTGCTCCAAAAGTCAGGAATTTCCGGTTCCCCTTGTTTTCATGCTCGTAAAAGTATCCTGCCCGTAAGGCAAACTGATTGTTGTACCAGTATTCCACTCCGGCCGACAGGTTAATTTCCTGGAATTCTTCCTTCATCCCATCCGGTGCATCCGTAAAGGATGAAAAAATACCGCCAACAACCGATTTGTCGCTACTGTTTCCCGGATAAATAATGGCACCGTCCTGGTAGGTGATTGAATCTTTAGGAGGAGTGGGCACCAAAAGCTTGTTGGCTTCGATGGCAAAGGTGAATTTATTGTAGCGATCGGGTTCTGTTGTATAGGCCGCGCCAAGTTTCATCGTGGTGGGGATGAAATCTTTTGTTTCACCTTCGGTATAGGATATTTTTGCACCAATATTCTGGATGTTGATACCGGCCGAAAAAATATTGTCCTGCCGGTTAGCCCTGAATTCTTTATAATAGTAAAAAGCAACGTCAGCCGCGTAGGAGTTACCAGGTCTCGATTCCACTCCGTTGATCAACTGACCTCCGGTTAAGTCGGAACGGATATACCTGATGGCTATTGATCCTGAAAAGGTCTCGGACAATAACCGCTGATAACCCAGGTCGATGGCAAACTCATTGGGGTTTTGCTGGCCTTCAAATGTGCCATAGATGCTGGTAAACGTAATGTCTCCAAGTGAGAAGTATCGTAATGATCCACTCACGGTTTGCACGTCGTCGATTTTTTTGTAGCCGACAAGATAGGCCAGGTTAATATCATCGACCAGTGCACGCAACCAGGGAGAGTAGGAGAGACTGACTCCCATGTCGCTTTCCATAAATGCATATTTCGCTGGATTCCAGTGTTGTGAACTCAGGTCGGGAGTGGTTCCTACTCCGACATCGCCCATGCCGCCGGCACGGGAATCGGGAGTGATGGAAAGAAAGGGAACCGCTGTGGTGATCGTGTTCGCCCCTGATGTGGTAGACTGCCCTTTTGCGAAATGAGCAGTCGTTAATAAAAGCGCATAAATAAAAAGTAAACAAATGAATCTAATCATAATTTTTAAATATTGACGTTGCAAATATATAAAATGTAACCCATGAAGCAATTTTTCCAAAATCAGAAAACGGATGATTTCAGGAAAAAGTACGCCAGACATGAAAATTTATCGGGCTATGATTAATTTTCCTGCCCTGGAAGTGATGATTCCCTCAGCATTCTGGGCTGTGATCCTGTACAGATAAATACCGCTTCGAAGTTGAATGTTCCTTTCGTCCGGGGCCCACCTTACCGGATTGCTGATTGTTCCGTTCGATCCAGCCTTAACGGGAATATAATCGATTCGTTGTCCGCTTTGATTAAATAGTTCAATGATAACTTCAAGCGAAGCATCTGCCTGATTGTGTTCAAAAGTAAAATAGGTATGGTCATAAACCGGATTGGGATAATTTTTTACCTGGGAGATGATGAAATCTGCAGTGACCACAAAATCAATTTCCACCTCGGTAGAGTTGTTGGCCACATCCCAGGCTTTGAGTTTGAGAGTATGTTTCCCTTCCTGCAGATCTTTCAACGGGAACCTGATGATACCGCTGGTAAAATCGCCTTGATTCGCCTGGTAATAGTTGTTGAGTACCATAACATTTGAATGGTCATCATCAAGAATTGCGGTAATGTCATGTCCAATGCCTGAACCAACTGTGTTTATGCCATTTTCATCGGAAAGGTATGCCAGGAGTAACGGATTTTTGCTTACACGGTCTCCCGGCATAAAGTCTGGTGTATCCAAAAACAGGTCAATGACCGGCCCCTGGTTATCAGTGAAATGGGTGGCTGGTCCGCCAATCATGAACTGGTCAAAGGAGCCATGTGCATCTTCTTCTCCATTATCCGCATAATATACTATTTTCCCCTGCCCTGCATGGTAAGAGATATCTTTTGGTATCACAAAACTGAATGAAAATTCTCCATGGGATACCTCGGCCAGTCCCTTGTAAATAATATTTTCCTGTACCTTAAAATCCATTGGGTTTTCTCCTGCATTTCCCAATGTTTTCATCATGACCTCCTTGTCTAATACAATGGGGATGATTCTACCGGAAAAATCCTGAAGTTTGTTCCCGGATTTATCGGCTATATACCCGGTAATGGTCACTTTTTGCAGTGCACCCATGGTGTCGGACGAGCTGGTGGCATCCTGCCCGTTTATGGTGGAGGTGATGACCTGGTGGCTGGGATAGGACAACTTTAGCGCCGGGTCAGCCAGCAGGGTGAAATTTCTTTTGTTGGTGGTATTGATGGTATTGATCTTTGCCAACCGCATGACATCTCCCATGCGGTAGTGTTCTCCGTTTTTATCTTTTTCAAATACAAACCGGTAAAAATTCCGGCTCAACAAATAGTTGGAATAGGCGAATACCAGACGTGTGGTGGAGAATAATCCGATTCCTCCCCCGTGAGGATTCAGCAGAATATATTCTCCGGCTGAGGTTTCATTTGCATCGAAACGGCTGAATTCGCAGGTAGCAGTAACAAAAATGGGCAAACTGTTTGCATTAGACCAGGAGTTGATATGGCTGATATCCAGTACTTTTTCGTGTGCTAAGAAGCGATCGTTTGCATGTCCCATATAATTTAATACCAAAACGCCATCTTTTACCTGCCGGTTGATTGCTTCCGTTACCTCCGGATAACTTTCCCCTCCCGGGCCGGAAACCTGTCGATAGGCATCAAAATATATTTTGTTAATTATGAAATCGTTATAGCCTTCGTTTATCTGATTCGCCAGTCGTTCCGAGTCGATCATATGCTGATTTGAATCCTGATCATCGGCAATAAAACAAAGTACATTTCGCCAGTCGCCCAATGCAGGGGCATCGTAATAGTTTTTTACTTTATTGACTACCAGGTTTGCCTCAAACACAGTGGAGGAGGGTATTCGACCAATCCCCAGATCAACAGCACCATCATAAACGCTTTCTCCGGGATCGAGTAATACAAAAAAGTCGTCTGTAACAAAAGAACCAATGGGGTCCAGTGATGTTTCTGTCTGATAGGTGGGGATGAAGGCATTACTCCCCGGGAGAATATTCTTATTGTCATAACAGCCGTCACCAAACAGCAGTACATATTTAAGTCCTTCTTTCCGGTCGTAAAACATTTTTATACAGTTCCGGATACCTGTAGCATCCTTGTTTCCCGAACTGAACTCATTATAAACCTGGGTTGTGGTTACCACTTCGGCTGTCATTTGGTCATATGTTCTGTGAAATTCAGCCAGTTCATTTGCCTCATTCAAAAATTGTGGATGGGTAATGATTAAATACTCTGGTGTGCTTAATCCATGGATGTTTTGATTTGTAATTTCTCCAACCATTTCCGGCTCGGGGAAATTCCAGTTGGGATGAAAGGCTGCATATTCCCTTAATGAATTTGCAGGTCTTACTCCCTGAGCTATATTTCCCTGAAAAATAAGGGGAACTTCTTTTACATCGAAAATATCTGTTACATCCCATACTTTTAATCCGGAAGGAGCTGCTTCTAACCGGAATTCCAACCTGTTGTTTGTGCCTTCTGAATTTTTATCGCGGAAAAACAGTGTTTTGTTGTTGTTTATTTTTAATTTTTGCCGGTAATTCGCCTCCATATAACCCAGCCATGCTTCAGGGCTTGATTCTGCCGCTGAATATCTCAGGCTTAGATTTATGTTTTCCGATAATGAGTTTAACGAGACTGTCGTTGTTTTATCATTGGCATACCAACTGGAATTGTCTGATTTGTTCACTGCCGAAAAGTTCATTTTGCCCAGTGTTGCCTGTCCATCTGTGATCAGCATGGAGGACGCGGCTGATGAGCGCGCTGCAGCCTGGATGGTCAGGGAGATTTGAGAGGAAGGAACAACATCAGTAAATTGAAATGGATAACTTCTGGTTGTTCCGTGAATAAATTTATCGCCAAACCATTGTCTGCCAGAGCTGATCAAATTGTATTGCTCATTTTTATGGAGGATGTATGCATCGAATGATGTGATACTTTGAGTTGGTGGTTCGTTAATCGGGGGAAGTAGTTCAACACTTTTCTGTGTTCCGGCTGTTTCACTTAAGAAGAAATGCCCCTTATAGGTGTATGGATGCAGCCGGTGACTAAATCCCTTGTCGGTTGACTGCCACATGATTGTTCCCGGAGCATAAAAAAAGAGACAGTCGGTTCCGTTGTTTTTTCCGTGCCAGACAGCTACCTGGGGGATATCGTCGTAAGGAATGCTGCCGGGATCTTCAGGAAGGATCATACCCCCTGCTCCGAAAACTTTTACCTGTGAGGGATCAGAAAAGCCCCAACCTGTAAGTTTTGTCCAGGGAATGGCGTAGATGCCCTTACCCGTAGTGCTGATCTTTATCCATTTGCCTTCTTTCAGTAGGGAACCCGGTTTCCAGTCCTGCTCCATGGTTGAAGCCATTTTTAACCGCACGGGAATTTGCCGGAGTTCAAATTTTTTTAGCAACAGAATTTTACCTTCGCGTTGGATCACTGCAGGGATCTGAATTTCTATCAGGTGATTGTTGTTGGAGATGAGCCTTGACTTTTTTATTTCAGCTTGATCAGGTAATTCGGTGAGCAGGATTTGGGGATCATCGATTTGCACCTCTTCAAAAAGAGGATTCTCCAGAACAAACTGCATATCATGTCCGGGACCCGACAGGGGGATGGTTTTGAAAAAGTAAGGAATACCGGATGAGGAAGATCCATAACCTGCTTCTGGAAAAGAGAATCCCAGTTTGTTCGAGGAATCATGGATCACATACCAGTTGAGTGTATACCCCTCTTTGGGGACATCCGTTCCGGTAAATCCGGCAAGCAGAATGAAGAGCAGAATGATATATTTGTTCATGAATGTACCTTTAATAATCCTAAAACGCCTGCCGAAAATAATTATTGCAGACGAAACCTATTACAATAAAACAATTATTTTTGCCAAAATATCAGGCTATTGAATGTTTTTCACTCCAGGCAGTTTAAAATTTATAATTTAGCAAACAATAAGAATTCAACAAATCAGTTATATTTGTGACAATTAAAAAGAAATGATAAACTCTAATTTAATGAAGCAGAGAGCGTTTTTTTTGCTGTTTTTAGCTGCGGTCGTTTCAGGATGCGGCACGATTGGCCGTGGGGGAGGAGAATCTTCCCGTACTACCGGCTGGGAGTACAATAATGAGGAGACAGGTAATATTCCCTATCTTTCCGGCTATGAACAGGAAACAGGCCCTGGTTTGGTATTCATTCAGGGGGGAACATTTACCATGGGCAGGGTTGAAGAAGATGTAATGTACCGGTGGGACAATCATCCGCGAAGGGTTACCGTGGCTTCATTCTATATGGATGAAACCGAAGTGTCGAACCAGGATTACCGGGAATATATTTATTGGCTGAACCGTGTATACTCCGGCGATCGGCAGAAAGTGAATGAAGCCCTGCCTGACACAGGGCTCTGGAGAAGTGAACTGGCATACAATGAGCCATATGTTGATAACTATTTCAGGCATCCCGCGTACAGCGACTACCCTGTGGTCGGGGTTACCTGGGAACAGGCCAATGCCTACTGCTCCTGGCGTACCGACCGGGTAAATGAGAAACTTCTGGTTAAACGTGGAGTATTGCAACACGATAACTCGCAGTCAGGAGAAAATGTATTTACCACAGATACTTACCTTGCCGGGTTATACCAGGGAACTGAAGGAGATCGCCCGCAGGAAAATTCTGATGGGACAACACGCCGGGTGAGATGGGAGGATGGTCTTATGCTCCCCAATTACCGGTTGCCCACCGAGGCGGAATGGGAGTACGCTGCATACGGTTTGATTGGAAATACAGATGGCGAATTGCTTACCGATCGCCGGATATATCCCTGGAATGGTGCTTATTTGCGGCAGGATACCCGGCGCGATAAAGGGCGGCTGAGGGCTAACTTCGTGAGAGGACGCGGCGATTTGATGGGGATGGCAGGTGCATTAAATGATAATGCCGATATCACTGCGCCCGTATTCTCCTATGAACCCAACGATTATGGGCTCTATTGCATGGCAGGTAATGTGAATGAATGGGTTGCTGATGTATACCGACCCCTCTCTTTCCTCGATGTCGAGGAATTTCAACCCTTCAGGGGAAATGTCGTTACCGAATACCGAAGGGGACCCGACGGAAGCCTGATGCGTGACCAGTACGGACGATTGATCCAGGATACCATTGCTGACTACCGTAACTTCAGAGATGGTAGTCCTGAATCCCAAATTATGGAAACAGGAAACTGGAATGAGGCAACCGATAGCAATACGGCAGATATGTATATCCAGGACGATGGTACCGGTAGTTTCTCTTCCCTGATCAATGACGAGGTGAGAGTTTACAAGGGAGGATCATGGAAAGACAGACCCTACTGGCTGGTCCCCGGTACGAGAAGATACCTCATGCAGAATACAGCACAAAACGATCTGGGATTCCGTTGCGCCATGAATCGTGTGGGCAGCCCGGAAGGTTTTTGATGAAATTTTATGCATAAATAGAACCTCATTCATTCAAAATGAGGTTTTTTTTTGATCATGACTACAGAACAAATTTATAAGTTGTTTCTAACCTGTACAAAGGTAGAAACCGATAGCCGGAAAATAACGGAAGGATGCCTGTTCATTGCACTTAAAGGTGAGAAATTTAATGGGAATAAATTTGCTGATGAGGCGCTGAAAAAAGGAGCAGCCTTGGCCATAATCGATGAACCGGAGTTCTCCCTTCCTTCAAAAACTATCCTGGTCGAAAATGCACTGGCAACCCTGCAGAAACTGGCTTACATCCATCGAAAAGAACTCGGCATCCCAATCCTTGCTATTACCGGTACCAACGGAAAAACAACTACCAAGGAGCTGGTGGCCACTGTTTTGTCTTCTTCTTTTCAAATTGTTTTTACACCGGGAAATCTGAATAACCATATCGGTGTACCCTTAACCCTGCTGCAAATGAATCGCAATACGCAAATCGGAGTGGTGGAAATGGGGGCTAATCATCCGGGAGAAATTCAGGAACTCTGTTCCATTGCTGATCCCGATCTGGGTATCATCACAAATATTGGCCGTGCACACCTCCAGGGATTTGGATCATTCGAAAATATTGTGAAAACCAAAAGTGCACTCTATGATCACCTGAAACGAAAAAATGGAACCATCTTTTATCATCACGAAAATGCTATGCTTGCCCAACTCGTGGATGGTTTTCAAAAGGTAGTGAACTACGGTGAAAATGATGCCAATTTGACAGGCACCCTCATCACTTCCTCTCCATATATTGAAGCTGAAATTCAGTTTCCGGGAGAGAAGCTGGCAATCCATACCAGACTCACCGGCAGCTATAATTTTGAGAATATTTTAGCTGCCGCCTGTGTCGGGAACTACTTCGGTGTGGAACCCGGAAAAATCCAACAAGCCCTTTCTAACTATCAACCACAAAATAATCGCTCCCAACTGATTGAAAAAGGTGAACTGAAAATTATCCTGGATGCATACAATGCCAATCCTACTAGTATGCAGGCTTCCATAGAGAGTTTCGTGACCGGTTTTTTTGCTCCCCGTTATCTTATTCTGGGAGATATGCTTGAACTGGGAACACAGGCAATAACTGAACACCAGACCATCCTTGAACAAATAAAAAAACACCCCGTTGAAAAGGTGTTTCTTGTGGGACCACTCTTTCATGAAGTTGCCCGGAATTATCCATTTTCTTCCTTTACAGAAACCGGGGAATTAATCCGGTACCTGACACAAAACCCTTTGAGAATTGGAACCGTACTGATCAAGGGTTCCAGGGGTATGCAGCTCGAAAACGTCCTGGAATGTCTTTAATTCACTGACGGTTTTTCCACTTTTAATACATCAGAAATAGCCTTCTCAAAGGTGGGTTTCGGTAAAGCACCCATCGCCATCTGAGGCTGACCATCAACCGGAATAAAAAGCAATGAGGGAATACTCTGAATACCAAACATCCCGGCTAACTCCTGTTCCTGCTCCGTGTTTACCTTGTAAATAATCAGGCTGTCACCATACTCCTTCTGTAACTCTTCCAATACCGGCGCAACCATCTTGCACGGTCCACACCAGTCAGCATAAAAATCAATCATACAGGGTACAGTTCCTGCATATTTCCACTCTTTACCCGTTTCAAAATTGAATACTTTTTCTTTAAAAGTCTCTTTCGTTAAATGTTCTAACATATCTATAAATTTAAGAATTTACATATTTATATCTGTTGATTCAATTTTACAAAGATAATGCCATTTTTTTTATTGCAGAAATTGATGTTTTCACATGGAATGATTTACAGCAGGAAAGTGGGATGGTTATTGTATAACTGGTTGTATAATCGTTTTTTTGATTGTTGTGAGCATGAGCGGTACAATTCTTTCAAATAATTGTAATTTTGTCACAATTTTCTCCGGATTGTCAGGGGATGTAGAATGAGAACTGAATCTTTCAGAGGATGGATAAAAAATTAAGCAACAAAATTTTTCGGTTTATAACAGAGGCTGCTGATCAGATGCAGCAGGAGACATATGTTATTGGTGGATATGTTCGTGATCTATTTTTGAAGCGACCTTCTCAGGACATTGATATTGTCACGCTAGGCAGTGGTATTGCCTTAGCTGAGCAGGTAGCCGGGCTGATGAAATTAAAATCGAAGGTTATCGTTTTTAAAAATTTCGGTACGGCTCAGTTGAAGTACAGGAATTTTGATGTGGAATTTGTAGGAGCACGTAAGGAGTCGTATCGCAGTGATTCGCGTAAACCTGTTGTTGAGAATGGTTCGTTGGAGGATGATCAGAAACGGCGTGATTTTACCATCAATGCCATGGCATTCCGGTTAAATGAGTCAGGTTTTGGACAGCTGATTGATCCGTTCGATGGAATGAATGATCTGAAAATGAAGATTATCCGTACTCCATTGGATCCGGACGTAACGTTTTCGGATGATCCGTTGCGTATGATGCGTGCCGTACGGTTTTCAGCACAGCTGGGTTTTGAAATTGATGTAAAAACCCTGCAGGCCATTGCCCGGAACAGTGATCGTATCCGGATTGTATCAGAGGAGAGAATTGCTGACGAATTGAATAAAATGATGATGTCGCCAACACCTTCTGTCGGGTTTAAGTTACTGGATGAAACAGGACTATTACAAATTATCTTTCCTGAGCTCGTGAAAATGAAAGGCGTTGAGGTTGAGAAGGGCATTGGTCATAAAGACAATTTTTACCACACCCTGGAGGTACTCGATCGGATTTCCCCTAACACGGACAATTTATGGTTACGGTGGTCTGCCTTATTACACGACATTGCCAAACCGGTATCTAAGAGGTTTGTTGACGGACAGGGGTGGACATTCCATGCTCATAACTACTTGGGAGTAAGAATGATACCTAAAATTTTCCGGCGTTTAAAGCTTCCGTTGAATGAGAAAATGAAGTATGTTCAAAAAATGGTGATGTTACACATGCGGCCGATTGTCCTTTCCGAGGATCTGGTGACTGATTCTGCCGTGCGGCGTTTATTATTTGAAGCCGGAGAGGATATTGATGATTTGATGACACTCTGTGAGGCTGACATAACTTCCAAGAATCCGGATAAAGTGAGGCGGTACATGAAAAATTTTAAAATTGTCAGAGAAAAATTAAAGGAGATTGAAGAGAAGGATGCCATCCGGAATTTTCAACCTCCTGTTTCTGGTGGATTGATCATGGAAGTTTTCAGTATCCCTCCCTGTCGGGAAGTCGGCATGATAAAAGATGCCATAAAAGATGCTATTCTGGATGGTGTCATCAGAAATAATTACGATGAAGCATATGCCTTCATGCTAAAGAAAGCAACTGAGCTGGGGCTGACACCTAAAAATGGCCATTCTTCCGTGTAAAATTCCGTGTGATATTTTGTTTATGGAGTGACCCTTAATTTCAGCATGACAGGCAGATGATCGCTGATTCCTCCGTAGTACCGGTATCCGCTATAGGTTCGTTTGGGTCTTTGGCCTCCATATCTTTCATCCATTTCCAGCAGGAAGGGCAGCTGGACAATTTGTGCCCATTCCTGTCTGGTACAGAGGTTGTTCTTTTTTTGTAATAATGAGCCGGAAACGATTATCTGGTCAAATACCGACCATTGGGATCGGTATTTCAGGGTTCCCGGTTCTTTTCCTTCCCAGGGAATGGATAGGTTATACAGGGTGCTAGGATTTACTTCTCCATCAATGGGTATATCCTTTGTGTTTAAAATGGTTGACATGCTTTTATCAGAAGGCTGGTCATTGAAGTCGCCTGTAATAATAATTTTTGGGTCAGGCATTCTGTTTTGTAATTCATGAACCTGGTTGCGCAATGTCTGAGCCGCCAGTTTACGGAGCGGTTGACTTTCCAATAATCCCCCATACCTTGAAGGCCAGTGATTGGCAAAAAAATGGACTGTATCTGCACCCTTTATTATTCCCGAAACATAAAGAATTTCACGGGTTGATAATAGGGAATCTTCCTGTGTTTTAACCGGGAAATATTTATAATTGATGGGGTAAAAGTGTTCTCTATGATAGAGAAATGCCACATCTGTTCCGCGGGTATCAGGTGATTCTTTGTGGATCAATGCGTAGGGGTATGCATTCAAAGGTGTCTCCTGGATCAACCGTTCCAGCAGATTCCTGTTCTCTATTTCGCAAAGGAAGATCATTTGTGCAGGTTCCCAGCCAGCAGCGTTAATCAATACTTTTGAGATGTCAAGCAGTTTTTTGTTGAGTCGCCTGGCTGTCCAGCGCCTGTCGCCGTGGGGCGTAAATTCCTGATCGGCAATACCCGGATCATCCGTAAGATCAAACAGGTTTTCGGTGTTATAAAAGATCATGTGAACTTCTCCGGTGTCGGTTTGGGGGAAAGTCTCAGATACAATGAAAAGAAAGATATAACAAAGAAATGTTTTAATCCTGTTCATTCTTTTTTTCTATACGCTCAAATGCTCCCAGGTCAGGACCTATGTCGGACAACCGGTTCTTATTCAGAATGTCCGTTGGAAATAATTTGCCATATTCAGGATTTCCGGCATCTTTGGCAGGAGATATAGTGTCGAGAGCATAGTTGAATTTTTTATATGGGTCAATAAATTTGGGATCATACTTAATTCCTTTCCAGACATTCTGATAATGATTTTTGTTGGATGTATTAAAGGTATCAGGCATCTGGATGATGCAGTGGTCAAAAAAGTAGTTAAAGGTTTTTTCCTCATCTCTTCCCAGTTCAATCTCTTTTACATTATTGCCATAGATGATACTGTTGCCGAAAAAAGCTCTCTTCATGTCCCCGGAGTATTGGATTTCTGAACCATCTGACTTTTTAACAATCAGCGTATTGGAAAGAACGAGTGAAGAGGTATTGCGTGGCCGGCTGGAATAGCCACCCCAATAGTTGGCAATAGTAGTATGGTAGAACTCATAATCACCTCCTACCAATAAAGCAACAGCATAAAAACCGCAATTGGCGATGACATTATTATACCCTGAAATTTGGGATTTCATGGCAAATAATCCGGCATAAGCCATATTTTCGATCCTTGAGTTTTTAAGTTCCAGGGTAGCATATCCTTCATCTTCAATTGTACCGGCCTGCAGCCCGATGTTTGCATTTTTAATGTTTACGAAGTTAAACACATTCTCGTGACTTCCGGAAAAGAGTATAATCCCGTTCCACTGATCCGGAATATCCTTGTATGTATCCTCAAGCCTGTCGGCCATAAATGTGATGGGTTTTTGAAAAGTTCCTTCAGCTTTTAGGGTACCTTTGATGTACATTCCGGCGCCTTTATGAAAATGAATGCGTGTGCCAGGTTCTATCGTGAGTGTTGAGGTGCTGTCGAGGTAAACAAAATCGTAAACCAAATAAGGCTTCTCCGAGGTCCAGGTAGTCGTTTCCAGGTACTTACTTTTTATTAGTTTGAAATCTTGCCCGTAGGCGATCAGTTTTATTTTTTGCCGGTTGGTATTGGTCGTGATCTCAATGGAATCCTGAACCACCATCGGCATATTCTCACCCGTGGGATCGATGGTTACCTCAACGAAAATGAAAATACTGTCGCGGGCAGGAACTTCCACTTCATATGCCTCATTTGAAGATTTCCCATCAATGTTTAACCTGAAATTGGAAAACTCTCCGCCTAAAACTTTTACGCTTGAAATGAGAATAGCTTCATTGTATGGATTATATACCTTCAGATGCTGTGTTGTGGAACCAATAGTGGTGAAAATAGTATCAAACATTACCGTATCAGCAGAAAATCGTAGTTGTGCGTCAGGAGAACTCAAATATCCTTCATCTTCACACGAAAAAAGTGCGACAAATAGCAGAACGCCACAGATTATTTGAAACAAATACCTGACCAATTTTTTTACGTTTACTTAAATAACGTTAATTTGATGTTCTTATTACCACAAATATAAGAAATCAATTCACACAATTTAACATTTGTTTGCAATAATTTTTTCGGAATGTTTTCCTATAATTAAAATGATTGTTTTCTATATTCATATGGATTTCAATTATACTCCTGGTTGATCATTCTGATCCTGTTTGTTCCTGTTGGATAGAAGCCACAGCCCGAGCAGGGTGATGAGTCCGTTTAAGATCAATATTTCGAATCCAAATTTATATCCGTGAAACAATACTTCTGAGTTTTTTGAAATGACGTAGCAGATCACAGGCGACAGGAATGCAACCATAGGTACCCATTTGTCACAGACCTGTCTTTTTGAGAATATTCCAAAAATAAACAGTCCAAGGATAGGTCCATAAGTATATCCGGCAGCAGTAAAAACAGCAACAACCACACTTTCATTATTTATAGCTCTGAAAAGCAGAATGACCAGTATCAGCAATCCCGAAAAGGTCAGATGAACCTGTTTTTTTATGCGTACACGTTTTTTTTCCCGATACTTTTCAATCCGGATAAAATCGACACTAAAGGCTGTCGTGAGGGCTGTAAGCGCTGAATCTGCACTGGAGTAAGCTGAAGCCGTAATGCCTAAAAGGAAGGCAATCCCGGCGGGCAGGCTCAGGTAGTTCATGGCAATGAACGGGTATAAATCGTCGCTGTTTTCAGGTGCCGGAATCCCCTGCTCACGCGAAAAAATATAGAGCAATACTCCCAGGCAGAGAAAGAGAAATACGGTTACTAAGAAGGAAAGACTGAACACAATCATGTTTTGTTGGGCTTCTTTTTTGTTCTTACAGGTGAGGTTCTTTTGCATCATATCCTGATCCATTCCAAACATCACAATGGTGATAAACATCCCGGCAAAAAATTGCTTGAAAAAGTTGTTTCCGCTACGCCATTCCCAGAAGAAGATTTTTGATTCGGGTTGCGACGCTATACGTTCAACGATCGATGAAAAACTTAATTCCAAAGATTGTGATATGGAAAAAATAGTAAAAATGACCGCACTGATCAGGAAAATGGTTTGCAGGGTATCGGTCCAAACAATGGTTTTTATTCCTCCTTTAAATGTATAAACCCAAATCAGGGCGATTGTTACGATCACGGTGATGGTGAAAGGAATGTTAAAAGCATCGAATAGAACTAGTTGAAGGACTCCTGCCACCAGGTATAACCTGAAAGCTGCCCCGATAAGTTTAGAAATCAAAAAGAAAAAAGAGCCTGTTTTATAAGAAAAACTGCCAAAACGTTTGTCGAGATAGGAGTAAATAGAAACTAAATTTAATTTGTAGTAGAGGGGCAACAGGATAGCAGCAACCAGCCAGTAACCGATTACATTTCCAAATACAAACTGCAGGTAGGAAAAGGCAGAGTTCCCCACTTCTCCGGGAACAGAGATGAATGTTACTCCGGAAAGACTGGCGCCTACCATGCCAAAGGCTACCAGGAGCCAGGGCGACTTTCGGTTGGCCGTAAAAAAGGTTTGCGTATCAGCATGGCGGGAGGTGATTCCCGAAATGATCATCAGCAGGATAAAGTATCCAAGGATCAGGCTTAAGACCAGGTAAGGATTCATCATTCGTCAAAATCGGGATATAATAAATATTTTTTTCTTAGTTTTTTGTATTGATCCAGCTCCGGATTCCAGGTTTCATATATCTCTTTTTCTGTAAGTCCCCGCCGGATTTGATCGATCAGTTTGGGGGTGCCTGCCAAAAGATTAAGCCAGTTTTCTCTGGTGAGAAAATCTTGTTCATTTTCAAAATGCTGATAAAACCGGAGAAAATATTCCAGGGTAAAAGGTGGAATTTCATTAAGTTCTCTCAAATCGATGCCATAACAAACTTTCCCTTCATGGAGTGGGTTGGTTGCAGCCCGGGCATCGCTAACAGGCGTGAAACTGAATTCCCCCAATTGGGGATCGGGAGCTCCCAGCACCTGGAAAGGAAATGGAGTGCCGCGACCGATGCTTATGCTGGTAGCTTCAAAAAAGCAGAGCGAAGGGTAGAGCCTGA
Organism: Mariniphaga sp.; assembly: GCA_028702595.1. GTDB lineage: Bacteria > Bacteroidota > Bacteroidia > Bacteroidales > Prolixibacteraceae > Mariniphaga. Next base: position 14,920 of record JAQVON010000016.1, read on the forward strand.
CCGCTTTGTCGTTGGGAAGATTGGGAGAAGGAGGAACAGGCAGGCTATAACGCATCCTGTGGGAGTAATGAACTGAAGGAATTACGGTAAGTTCACATTTCCCGGAAGATTTTAACCAGTTTTCCCCGTTAATCATGAGAGCCAGTTCGCCAATGGTGCATCCATGAACTACCGGTATGGGATGCATGCCAACGAACGACTGGTATTTCGGTTCCAGAACAGGGCCGGCAACATAATCGCCGTTGGGATTCGGTCGGTCCAGGACAACCAGTGGTTTGTTGTTTTCGGCACAGGCTTCCATTACCAGGTGAAGTGTGGATATGTAAGTGTAAAACCGGCATCCTACATCCTGGATGTCGAAAATGATGATATCCAAACCTTCCAGCATTTCCGGAGTGGGTTTGCGTGTTTCCCCGTAAAGGGAGATGATAGGGATGCCTGTTTGTTCGTCAATCCCATCACGGATCAGTTCTCCTGCAGGAGCATCACCCCGGAATCCATGCTCCGGAGTAAAGATTTTTTTTAGATCAATCCGGCGCTGAAGAAGTATATCGACCAGGTGTTCCCGGCCAACCAACGACGTGTGATTCACCACCAGACCAACTTTTTTGTTCTGAAGAATAGGCAGGTATTCCCCGGGTTGTTCTGCTCCGGTTTTTATTGCAGGCGGATGGTTTCCAATACAGGATAATGCGAGGAAAACCCATCCCAGAAATCCAAAAGTTTTGCGCATGCACATACGATTTTTTTAATTTCCGCTAATTTATCAATTGAAATGGCGAAAACCTAAAAAAAAACAGATTTCGGGAATCTTTGTTTTGAGCAGGGATAATCCGGAAGATTACTGTTCTTCTTTTTAATGACCAGACCGGGAGGTTTGTTTTTTTTCTGATCCGTGGTTTTTCCCTTTGTTCCTGAAGTTTTTTCTGGTGTTTGAGTGGCGGGGTTTGGATTCTTTCCAAAGAGGTCCCTGACCGATTTTTTCAGGCAGGGGAAGCTTGATCACGGTTCTTTCAATCATCTTCTCAATCTGTTGGAACTTCCACATGTCCATGTCATTAATCAGCGTAAGAGCCACCCCGGTGGAGTCTGCCCGGGCAGTGCGGCCTACACGATGCACATAATCTTCTGCATCGTGGGGAACATCGAAGTTGATGATCAGGTTAATTTCCCGGATATCGATTCCCCGACTGAGAACATCGGTAGCAACCAGGATTCTTGTGCGTCGTGATTTGAATCCCTGTAGTACTTTTTCCCGTTCGGTTTGTTCCAGGTCGGAGGAGATGTATTCAACCGACAAATTATTCTTTTTCAGTACGCGGGTAAGTTCAGTTACCTTCTTCTTGGTAGAACAGAATATCAGGATGCTGTTGTATTCAGGTTTGTCGGCAATGAGGTAGTTGATAAGTTCTGCCTTTTGTGAGTCAAAACAGAGGTATGCAGCTTGTAACACTCCTTCAGCAGGTTTCGACATCGAAATATTAATTTCTTTTGGATTTGTCAGGATTTTTGATGCCAGGGTTTTGATTTTAGAAGCCATGGTGGCGCTAAACATCAATGTTTGTCTTTTTTGGGGAAGAAAAGAGATGATTTTTATGATGTCTTCGTAAAATCCGATATCCAACATCCGGTCAGCTTCGTCCAGGATAAGATATTGAATGGTATCGAATTTTACATATCCCAGATTCAGGTGAGAAATCAGTTTCCCGGGTGTCGCCACAACGATGTCAGCTCCTTCGGTCAATGCGCGCTTTTGTTGCCCCCAGTCATCACCATCGCTACCTCCGTAAATAGCAATGGAATGAATACCCAGTCCGTAGGCAATCCCCTGTACCTGTTGGTCAATTTGTACGGCCAGCTCGCGGGTGGGAACAAGGATTAATGTAGTGGTTTCACCTGCAGGCTGTCCTAAAATCATGTCCAAAATCGGAATGACAAAGGCTGCCGTTTTACCTGTTCCCGTTTGGGCACAGGCTATCAGGTCATGCCCCGCAAGAATTTCAGGAATTGCCTGTTCCTGTATTGGTGTGGTGTTTTTAAAACCCATATATGAAATGGCATGGAGAATATCATCGTGTACTCCTAATTCAGAAAAATTCATTCAGTATGATCTATGTGATGTAAAAAAAGTTGGAAAATCAATTTTCCCACGGCAAAGTAAATGAAAATTATTGATTTGCGGGGGATTTATTCCAAAGAAACATGCTGAATAAGCAACACCCGGCAGGCATAGTAATGAGCTCGTGACCGGATGAATGGCCTGTGCCGGGCTGCTCCCGGGAAGAAAAAAAATGCTTCACTCATGAGGATAATCGACTGGTTTCTTTTCGCAGTTTTTTATAACCTTCCCAATTAAAATTTTGAATAAAGTCAAGTCCTTTTCGTGCTCCGAGCAAAAACAGTTCTTTTTTCTTTTGGTTGTTCATGTTAAAATGAAGCCAGTGATAATCCTTGTCGGCATCAATGAAGCATATCAGTTTTCGATAATCGGGATTTTGCAGCAGGTACAGGTAGTCTGCATCGTGGCGCATGGTACTCACCAGGGATGCGATAAATTCAGTCCAGGTGCCAACCCGGGCACAGGAATTTCGATAGGAGCTCAGCTTGACTCCAAAAGTTGGTTTTTCGGGAATTATGCCTGCAGGGGTATGGAATTCCTTAATTGGAAAATTAGAAATCAGACCGCCGTCAACAAATTTCACTTTTCGTGGAATCGGACCAAAATAGTGTGCATGTTTAATCCATTCGTTGCCTGCCGGGGTATTTGCTCCGGGGATATGATCTATCTCAAACGGAACAAAAAAGAATGGGATGGAGATGGATGCCCGGACCATTTTGGCCGGAGAAATGGTTTCTGCTCTTTCCCCCCAGTACAGTCGGGCCATCTGGGGAAAAAGTACGCGGGTTTGTGTGGTAATGTCGGCAGTAACCAGATGAATCTTTGCCTCCTCATCCCTGACGGGTTCACCGGTAATCCTGTTTCGCAATCCGTTTGGGAAGTACATTTTTTTTCTTTTTTGAAGCAGTTCTCCCAGGGTGGTAATCCGGTTTGGTGACTCACGCAATATGGTTTCAATCCACTCCTCCATTTTGTTCCCGGGGTTCATCCCCATCTTTTCAACGAGTGCTTTTTTAACCTTTCTGTAATACCAAATCAGTTTTACTACCAGTTTTAATCCTGATGTTCCGCAAATGATGCAGCGACATATTTTTTGCATTGCAGGTTCTCCATCGATGAACTCAAGCAGGTCCTGCCGGGCAAGCTCATCAAGAATGCGTTTCGACTTGGCTTTTTCCATGGTATCGATACCAGCCAGAAGAAGGGTATTGATTGCTCCAGCCGAGGTGCCCGCCAAATGAAAAAACCGAATTCCTGCCGCTTCCAAAATATAGGTATACCCCACTAATGCAATTCCTAAAACACCACCCCCTTCCTGAACCAGATCAACATATTGGTGGCCTGCTGAATCGATGATGTCGGAGAAGGTTTTTTTTCTTAGTTTTTCTGCTTCGGTTACTAATTTTTGAAAGGTTGTCTGTTTGGTAAAGTCTTTGTATGTCATTTTTAAAGGGTTATTCCATCAGGATATGGATTGGTGCCCCACACCTCTTACACTGCCCGTCAAACCCGGATTGAAGTATTCTTGTATGATAATGGTTGCGTTCAATCAACAGTTCTCCACACCCGGGACACCAGGTGGATGAATAGGTTTCATCAGCAATATTGCCAAGATATACAAACTTTAAATATTTTTTTGCAAGCGTATACAAACGGATTAACGTTTCAGAGGGAGTAGGAGGAAGGGATAATTTATATTGCGGGAAATACCTGGAGAGATGCAGGGGAACATGAGTTCCCAGTTCTCCGGCAATCCATAGAACCATATCTTTAAAAACGATTTCATCATCATTCAGCCCGGGAATGATCAGCTGGGTAATTTCCAGATGTTTGCCTTCTTTTGCGATGATCTGTAATGCTTTTAACACAGGTTTTAGTTTTCCCTTGGTTTGTTTTTTATAAAATTTTTTTTCAAATGCTTTCAGGTCAATATTGAAGGCGTCGATAAGTGGAAGAATTTCCCGAAGTGGCCCGGTATTTACAAATCCATTGGAAACAACCACATTGTTTAATCCATTGTTGTGCGCCAGTTGGGCTGTGTTGTACATGAATTCATAAAAAGTGAAGGGTTCATTGTACGTATAAGCAATTCCCACATTGCCTGTACTTTCAAGCGCTTTGTCCACCAGCTGAATCGAGGTACCCGGTTGAAAACCATTGAACTTGGTTGCAGAGCATTGGGAGATATGATGGTTTTGGCAAAATGTACAATGCAGGTTGCACCCGACTTCACCTATTGAAAGAATTTTTTTACCTGGTTTAAAATGGAAAAGTGGTTTTTTTTCGATTGGGTCGAAGCTGATCGTAGAAACCTTATCATAAACTTGTGTGATCAGAACGCCATTTTTGTTCTCCCGAACTCTGCAATTTCCTGTTTTTCCTGGTTTTAGTTTGCATTCGTGGGGGCAAAGAAGGCACTGAACACGTTCATTTTCGTATTTTTTGTAGAAACGGGCTTCCTGCATTTTTCTTCATTTTCTCCAAAGTTACAAAACTTTTTTTTAGCTATTGTTTCCGCCCGAAGAATTGGGATTTATGCCAGTTATAAATGTAAAAATGCCCCTGGTTTCGATTGCCAGGGGCATTTTTTACAGAAGGGTTAGCTGCCGAAGTCGTCGAATGCCACATTTTCTTCGGGAACCCCCAGGTTGTATAACATTTTTTGAATCGCGTCGTTCATCATGGGTGGGCCGCACAGGTAGTAGTCAATTTCTTCGGGTTCTTCGTGTTTATTCAGGTAGTTATCGTAAATCACCTGGTGAATGAAACCGGTAGGGCCTTCCCACTTATCTTCAGGCAGAGGTTCTGATAAAGCCAGATGGAACTCGAAATTGGCAAAGTTCTTTTCAATTTCGCGAAACTGGTCATAATAAAATACCTCTTTCCACGAACGTGCACCGTACCAGAAAGTTACTTTTTTGTTGCTTTCTTTGACTGTGTGAAACAGGTGGAAAAGATGGGATCGCATGGGAGCCATTCCTGCTCCACCCCCAATAAACATCATTTCATTGTTGTTATCTTTCAGGAAAAATTCACCGTAAGGTCCTGAAATAGTCACTTTATCGCCAGGTTTACGTGAGAATACAAAGGAAGAGCAAATACCCGGATTAACTTTTTTGAACCCATTTATTGCCCGATCCCAGGGTGGAGTGGCAATGCGAATGTTTAGCATGATGATGTTCCCCTCAGCCGGGTGATTCGCCATGGAATAGGCACGGAAAGTTGGAGACGGATTTTTCATTTTCAGATCGAACATCCCAAACTTTTCCCATTCATCGCGGAACTTATCTTCAATAAGTATATCTTTAAAATCCACTTCAATTTTGGGAACATCGATTTGTATATATCCACCCGATTTAAATTTCAGTGTTTCTCCTTCAGGTAATTTTACGACAAATTCTTTGATGAATGTTGCAACGTTTTTATTGGAGATCACTTCGCATTCCCATTTTTTAACCCCCAGCACTTCCTGTGGAATTTTAATTTTCAGGTCTTCTTTTACTTTAACCTGGCATGCCAGCCGCCAATGGTCATTCTGTTCTTTTCTTGTGAAATATCCGGTTTCTGTGGGTAGAATGGAGCCACCACCTTCCTCAATCCGGCAACGGCACATGGCACATGTTCCGCCTCCTCCGCAAGCTGAAGGAAGTAGTATCTTGTTGTTACTCAGTGTCGTTAACAGGGTGTCTCCCGGATTTGTTACGATTTCACGTTCACCATCATTGATGTTAATGGTTACTTCTCCCGACGGAGTCAGCTTTTTCTTGGCATAGAGCAGGATAGCAACCAGCAGTACAATCACTGCAAGAAAAACAGCTACACTGATAATGACAACAGTTATTTGTGTTGAAAGCAATAGCATTGAAGAATAATTTTATTATTACAGTTTAATACCCATGAATCCCATAAATGCCAATCCCATCAGCCCGGTTACAATAAAAGTAATACCCAGTCCGCGCAAGGGAGCCGGCACATTGGAATATTGAATTTTTTCCCGGATTGCGGCAATTCCAACAATAGCCAAAAACCAACCCACACCGGATCCCAATCCGTATACCGTGGCTTCTCCAACATTCAGGAAGGCTTTTTGTTGCATAAATAGTGATCCTCCCAGGATGGCGCAGTTAACAGCTATGAGTGGAAGAAAGATCCCCAGTTGCGTGTAAAGCTCCGGGGCAAATTTTTCAACGACCATTTCTACAAGTTGAACCATAGAGGCAATCACGGCAATGAACATAATAAATGACAGGAAGCTAAGATCAACGTCGGCTAAAGCCGGGCTGATCCAGCTCAAGGCGCCTTCTTTTAGAATAAAGTTTTCCAGCAGGTAGTCCACGGGCACGGTGATCGCCAGCACAAAAATGACAGCAATACCTAATCCGGTTGCTGTTTTTACTGTTTTGGAAACTGCCAGGTAAGAACACATGCCTAAAAAATAGGCGAAAACCATGTTCTCAATGAAAATTGACTTAACAAATATATTAATCAGGTTTTCCATGATAAAATTGATCTAAAAATTAATCTTCAATAAGTTTGCGATTACGGCTACGTTGCACCCAAATGATAACACCCACAGTAATTAGTGCCATGGGAGGAAGGATCATCATGCCATTGTTTTCATAAAAGCCGCCATTGGATAAATACCAGTTTTCAGGGATGATTTGATAGCCAAGCAGCGATCCTGAGCCTAAAAGCTCACGGAAGAATCCTACCACGACAAGGATCCATCCATAACCGGCAGCGTTTCCAATTCCATCGAGGAATGATTGCCATGGACGATTACCCAACGCAAATGCTTCCAGTCTTCCCATAATGATGCAGTTGGTAATGATCAATCCCACGAATACCGAGAGTTGCTTACTCACATCAAAGACATAGGCTTTCAGAATTAAATCGACCAAGATGACCAGTGCAGCCACAACGACCAACTGGACAATAATCCGAATCCGGTTGGGTATGGTGTTACGCAACAGGGAAATAATCACGTTGGAGAAAGCAAGAACAGCCATTACCGATAAAGCCATAACCAGCGCAGGTTTCAGTTGGGCTGTTACTGCCAGGGCTGAACAAATTCCAAGTACCTGCACGGTAATTGGATTGCTGCTGTTCAGCGGTTCGGTTAGCAGGGTTAAATTTTTCTTTGAAAATAGTGGATCGCTCATCACTTATGATTTTTTCTTTTTTAAGAATTCTTTGTAACTGTTGAAATCTTCCAATAGCATATTTTCCAGGCCTTTACTGGTTATGGTGCCACCAGAAATGCCATCGACGCTATGTGCTTCCGGTGCTTCCTGTCCTGCCTTGGTGATGGTAATAGAAATCAGGTTGCCTGTATCGTCGAAGATCCTTTTTCCCTTAAAGGATTCCTGGAACCATGTGGTGGATATTTCTGCACCCAATCCGGGTGTTTCTCCCTGATGGTCGAAATTGGCACCGTAAATGGTGTTCATATCTTCATTTAGGGATACGAATCCCCAAACAGGTCCCCATAATCCGCTACCGCGCATGGGAAAAATATATTTCAATCCATTTTCCGTTTGGCATTCAAAAACAGGCAATAGTTTTTCTTCCGCCTTTTTGCTTTTTTCTTTCCTGATGTCGATTAGAAAAGCATCTTCTCCCTCTACAACTTCTCCTTTCGTATTAATAACATACTGGTTTTTGATTTTTTCGGCATATATTTTTTCAGCATCAGAAGTTGTACTGGAAATATTAACCGAGGCGAGGATATTTTGCTTTTTTTCTACTTCTATATTTTTGTTTTGGCGGTCTTTTAAGGCCATGGCCACCGATGCAAGTATTGCAGCAACCAGCACAACCATAATTGCTGCATAAATGAATGTATAGGTATTACTATTTCTGTCCATATTCTTAATTTTTATGCAGATAATTTGGCCCTGTTTAATCGGCGTTTGATGTGTCCCTGAATCACATAATGGTCAATGAGAGGAGCAAATGTATTCATCAGGAGGATAGCCAGCATCATTCCTTCGGGATATGCGGGGTTGATCACGCGGATGAGTATAGCCAGGATACCAATGAGAAAGCCATAGATCCACTTTCCTTTTTCTGTTTGCGCAGCGGATACCGGATCAGTAGCCATAAAAATTGCGCCGAACGCAAAGCCGCCTAAAATCAAATGATGCCAAAAAGGCATGGCAAAAAAAGCTGCTGATTCAGGAGAAAGTCCGGTGCTTCCGGCAAACAGGTTAAGAATAATACCCATGATTACGCCGCCGGCAACAGTTGAAACCATAATTTTCCAGCTTCCGATACCCGTAATTAGCAGGATAGCAGCTCCTAATAAAATGGCAACCGTTGATGTTTCTCCTATGGAGCCGGGGATCAAACCGAAGAAAGCATCGGCAACGCTGAAGTTTACGTTACCTGCTGCAATATCGGCTAAGGGAGTGGCTCCGGTAAAACTATCAACAGGAACATCCGTTTTGCCCATAGAAACCCAAACAGCATTTCCCGACATCTGAGCCGGGTAGGCAAAAAAGAGGAAAGCACGGGCAATGAGTGCCGGGTTCCAGATATTCATGCCTGTTCCCCCAAATACCTCTTTGCCGAAAACAACTGCAAAAGCAGTAGCAATGGCTACCATCCATAAAGGCGTTTCAACAGGCATAATCAGGGGAATGAGCATGCCTGAAACAAGAAAGCCTTCGTTTATTTCATGCCCGCGCATCTGGGCAAAGGCAAACTCAATTCCCAGCCCTACCACATAGGAAACAACCACAATGGGCAGCACTTTCAGCAATCCATATATAAACAAACTGAAAAATCCAGTGGAGACAAGCTCGCCAATAGCCTTGTAATGCTGAAAACCTACATTGTACATGCCGAAAAGTAAGGCCGGTACCAATGAAAGAACAACAATTGACATGGTCCGTTTCAAGTCAATATAGTCGTGGATATGCGACCCTGTCTGGGATGTGCTCCGGGGAACAAATAAAAAGGTGAAGAATCCATCGTGTACGGAGTTTAACCAATGAAACCTGGCTCCTTTTTGTACTAGTGGTTCTGTTTTTTCAAAAAAGTCTTTTAAGAATTTCATCCTGTGTTGACTGATTATTATATTCTGTGAAAATTATCCAAGCTCCTTAATGACGGTGTTTATGCCGTTCCGTAGAATGCTCTGTACCTTAATTTTTGATGTACATACAAATTCACAAAGTGCCATGTCTTCTTCAATCACTTCGTAAATCCCAAGCTGCTCCATTTTATCGAGGTCGTTAGCCAGAATGGCTTTCAGCAAATGTACCGGCAGAATATCCATTGGCAGGACTTTCCTGTATTGGTCAGATAAAACGAAGGCTCGTTCTCCTCCATGCAAATTGGCATCCAGTATATAATTTTTCCTGGGAAACAACCTGGATAAATAGGTGCGGGAGGCACTGAATTTTTTAACTCCCGGGGTGGCCCATCCTAACAGTTCATATTCGTCACCTTCCGGAATCACAGTTACCTGTGCATCGTAAAAACCCAGGAAGTTTTGGGGTTTTACTTTTTCTCCGGTGAGCACATTCCCACTAATGATACGTTGGCTATAGCCGGTCTTTTTTAACCGTCTTTCTGTGATGGAAGTAACTGAAGTGCCCAATATCGTTTGTAAATATTTTGGTTGTTCCACTTCTGAACCGGTCAGGGCAATTATCCGGGTGAAATCAACTTTTCCTGTTTCAAAGAGACGCCCGATAAACAGCACATCCTGAGGATTTACTGTCCACACTACCTCTCCCTTGTTGACCGGAGAGATATGGTGTATTTGCACGCCTGCATTTCCTGCCGGATGAGGCCCCGTAAATTGCCTGATTTCAACCTGTTTGATGTTGGTGAATACGGAAGTTTTACTTACCCCCAGGTATATTTTTCCATGCGTTAGTCTGGCCAATGCATGAATCCCTGTCTGAAAAGTCTCCAGCTGTCCTTCCATAATAAAGTTATAATCAGGAGCCAGTGGAGCTGTATCGAAGGTTGAAATAAAAATATCCCTGGGCTGTTCCTGGGGCAAAGCAATGGTCCCGTATGGGCGGCGTTTGATAAAAGGCCACAAACCGCTTTTCAGAAGCTGTTCTTTTATCTCCTCCGCAGAAAGATTTTGTGGATCGGCCTGCCTGAACTGAACAGAACCGGAACCAGGATCCGTTGAAATGACTACCTCCAGAATGCGACGACGCTCACCCCGGTTGATCGACGCTACTTTCCCTCCTGCCGGAGCCGTGAAAACTACCTCGGGATGATATTTGTCGTAAAAAATAACATCTCCAACCTGTATGACATCATCCTGCTTTACAACCAGCTTGGGTGTGAGCCCGGGAAAATCTGTCGGCTTTAAAGCGACTGAAGAAGGAACCGGAACGACCTCCATTACAGGTTCTGCAGAGCCTTTGAGCTTGATGTCAAGCCCTTTCTTTAACTTAATAACCTCTGACATCTTTATCAAGAATAGTTTGTATTTCAGGGTGGCAAATGTAAATAATTAATTCTCTTTTACCAATGGGATTTGTTGGAAAATACATAGTTCAAAATATGCTGATAAGTAGATGTATGGAACAGTTATTGTTTATTCCTTCCTGTTTTGAGATAAGTGGAATAATAATATTCAGGTAATATTCGTTAATGAGTTAACTTTTAATCTGATTAAAATGATTAGTTTTCTAAGGAACCAGATGGAACTCGCGGAATTTTATCATATTTGTTTGTGTTAAAAATGATCATGCTGGTTTTAGATCGTACCTGGAAAAAAATATTTTTGTTGTTGGTGAAATTTTTACCCGGTAAAAATAGTTACATGTATAAAGTTCGTTTTGTTTTATTGTCGGTGATGGCGCTGTTCCTGAATAAGATATCGGTCGGGGAAGGCAGTTTTTATTATGAAAATGCCGTATACAGGGAAGAGATCAAATCCATGCAGATGTTTCGGGAAGGGTTTGAACTATCGAACCCGATCTGGGAGCTGGGAGAGAGGAATCCCCTGGTTTTTAAATTTGATGATCTTTCCGGTGAAGCAAAAAATTTTTTCTATACAGTGATTCACTGCGATGCCGACTGGAATGAGAGTTTTATTTCCCAAAGCGATTATATTGATGGTTTCTCAGAAAATCCGGTTCATGATTTTTCCCACTCTTTTAACACGACCTTCAAATATGTAAACTACCGGATTAACATTCCCAACGAGAATGTGTCCTTTAAGCTTTCAGGGAATTATGCCCTGGTGGTTTATGAGGATGGGAACAAGGAGAATCTTGTTCTGACACAACGGTTTTATGTGGTAGAACCCCGGGTTGATATTGAAGGTACCGTTCGCCGGGCAACCCTCGACGCTTTTAAAGGGGAGAACCAGGAGGTGGATTTTACTGTTTTTCATGATAATTTTCCCATTGAAAATCCACAGCAGGAAGTGAAAGTTGTAATCATGCAGAATAACCGGTGGGATAATGCAATCCGGAATTTAAAACCGTTGTTCATTCGCGACCGCGAGCTGGTTTACGACTATAACCGGGAAAATGTTTTCGTGGCAGGCAATGAATTCAGGTATTTCGATAACCGTACAAACCGGGTAAATGGGGAAAATGTCCTGGCTACCGATTTTCATCATCCCTATTTTCATAAAACCTTGATGAGTAACGAAGTACGTGTGAATCGCCGGTTTTTCTCCTATGAAGATATGAATGGAAAATATGTTATTGAAAGCCAGGACAGGGAAGTAAAGGACTTTGATACGGAGTGTGACTATACTTTTGTGCATTTTTCACTGCCATTGGAATCCATTCTCCTGGGCGGATCAGTAAATGTTTTTGGTGGTCTGAACTACTGGAATGCTAACAAAACCAACGAAATGACATGGAATTTCGATACCGGCGCCTATGAACTAACCCTGCTGTTGAAGCAGGGGTATTATAACTATATATTTGTTTATGTCCCCCAGGGTTCAGCTGTGGCTGACCATAAAAATCTGGAGGGAAGCTTCTGGGAAACAGAAAACGACTATCAGATATTTGTTTATTACCGGGAGCTCTCAAGCCGTTACGACCGGTTGGTAGGATACCGGCAATTCAATTCCGTTTTAAACCGGTTTTGAGAGTCTTCTGATTTTTCAACACTCAGATCAGGGCATTTTCTTTCATTTAGGGCGAGTGTATTTTAATGAATCAGAATTCCCCTATTGAGCAAGGGATGGTTCACCTGGAAATGATCTGTAAAAACCTTTTTTATCGATCAATGCCCATACTTTTGGAGGCAGGAAATGCCGCATATCCCGGCCTTCTTTTAGTCCTTCCCGGATGAAGGAAGAGGAAATCTCCATGAGTGGAGCTTCTGATGCAATTTGTATGTTTTTATGCTGTTTGATCTGCGACGCATCAAATTCTGGTCGCGGGTAGACGATCACACCAAAATCATCAACGATAATTTTGTAATTTTTCCACTTGTGGAAATTCTCCAGATTATCAGACCCCATCAATATTTTGAAAAACAATCCGGGATGGCGCTTTTTTAAATACGTCAGTGTTTCAATGGTATAGCTTGGTTTTGGCAGGGAAAATTCGATGTCTGACACACGGAATCTGGAATCTCCTTCAATAGCAAGTTGTACCAGCTCCAGCCGGTCATGGTCGTTCAACAGACTGGCCTTTTGTTTATGCGGGTTTTGTGGAGAAACAATAAACCAGAGTTCGTCCAGTTCAGCATATTCCACCATGTAATTGGCAATGACCAGGTGACCGATATGTACAGGATTAAATGAACCGAAGTATAATCCGATAATTTTTGGAGAAACTGCTTTTCCTGGCGGATTCATTTTTTGTTGATTCATTGGATTTTAATTGGTAATACCTCATCATTTATTATCACATCCATGGGTTGTCGCTTTCAGATTTCACCAGACCTGTTCAGTTGGTCACCCAGAAATTTTGAAACTGCATTTACAGCATCATCACAGGCTTGGGATAACTGATCGTTGACAATGATCAGGTCAAAATTCGGGGCGTAAGTAAGTTCCTTTTCAGCTTTTTTTACCCGGGTATTGATCTTCTCATGGGTTTCAGTAGAACGTTTTTCCAGTCGCTTTCTCAGTTCATCCAGTGAGGGAGGTTGAATAAATATGGCCAGGGCTTCTTCGCCATAATATCTTTTGATATTCAACCCTCCAATAACATCCACATCGAAAAGGACATGACTGCCTGTGTTGCGAATCTGTTCCACCTCACTGATGAGGGTGCCGTATAATATTCCATGGTACACTTCTTCCCATTCCAAAAATTCCCTGTTTTCAATTTTTTTCCGAAACTCTTTTTCCGGGAGGAAGTAATAATCTTTTCCGTCGGTTTCACCTGGTCTTGGCTTTCTGCTGGTTGCTGAAACGGAAAACTTCAGGTTGAAATCCAGTTGCAGTAAATGTTTAACCAGGGTTGTTTTTCCTGCTCCGGATGGTGCTGAAAATATAATCAGTTTCCCCCTCATTTACAGTACATTTAACAGTTGCTCCTTTATTCTTTCCAGGTGGTCTTTCATTTGAACCACAATCCGTTGAATATCGCTGTCATATGCTTTTGACCCCAGTGTGTTTATTTCTCTTCCCATTTCCTGAGAAATAAAGGTAAGTTTTTTCCCATTGGATTCTTTACTTTTCAGCGTTTCAAGAAAATAGCTGCAATGGTTTTCAAGTCGTACTTTTTCTTCATTCATATCCATCTTGTCGAGGTAGTAAACCAGTTCCTGTTCAAACCGGTTTTTATCGACCAATCCGTTCATTTCCAGCTTCCCCAGGTTTTCTGTCAGCCGGTTTTTTACGATTTCAATTCTTTTCATCTCGGAAGGGGTGATTTGCCCCAGCAGAATCATAATGTTCCTGATATTGGAAGTGATGTCTGCTTCCAGTGCTTTTCCTTCCTGGATCCTGAAAGAATCGATCTCTTGGATTGCGCTGATCAGGTGTTCTTCAATTACCTTCCACTCTTCCTCATCAAGTGTCTCGTATTCGGTTTTTATCACATCGGGGAGCCGGAGTAGGGCGAGCAGGGTTGACTGGTCAGTTACGAGCCCTAGTTTCGTGTTGATATTTTTCATGTGTTCGAAATATCCCTGAAGAATCGATTCATTTATTTTGCTGGACGATTCTTCTCCCAGGTTTTCAACATAGATTGCCAGGTCAATTTTACCCCGGATTATCTTGTCGGACAGTTCTTTTCTGATCTCGATTTCTTTTTCACGGTAACCCTGTGGAATTCGCACATTGATATCGATCTGTTTACTGTTCAGTGCTTTTAATTCCAGTATAATTTTTTTGTTGTTGATTACAAATTCGGCTTTACCGAATCCTGTCATTGATTTTATCATAGATGAAAATTTTTACGAATTTAAGTTTTTATCTGAAATACAGGTTAATCTATCAGGATTCAAAAAAAACTATTTTCCGGCAGTTTGAATTTTGCTTATCAACAGGAGTCTGTTCTAAGTAATGATCCCGGAACCGATCAGTTCATCGTTCAGGTACCATGCGGCAAACTGTCCGGAAGTGATTCCCCGTTGTTCTTTTTCAAAAAGTATGTAGGTTCCATCCTCTGTCATGTGCAACAATCCTTTTTCGGTGGGTTGCCGGTACCGGATCCGGATTTGGTATTCCTTTTTTTCTCCGGGGACCATTTTCATGTCGGGTCGAATCCAGTGCAGGTCATTTTTTGACATGAACAGGCCGGGTCTGAAAAGCCCGGGGTGTTCTTTTCCTTCTCCCACATAAACGATATTTCGATGCACATCGGTTCCAATTACAAACAGTGGATCTTTATGTCCGCCAAGGTTCAGTCCTTTTCGCTGGCCAATAGTATAGAAGTGTGCGCCGGGGTGTTCTCCGATAATTTTACCGTTCCAGGGCTTAAACGGGAAAGAGAAACAGGTTTTATGGTAGTTCTCTTCTGCAGGTGTCAGCTGTTTCTTTTTTGTCATAAAAGAGGCAGGGATTTCAATGATGTTCCCGGTTTTCGGTTGCAATTGTTGTTGCAGAAAAGCCGGAAGATGAACTTTCCCCACAAAGCAAATCCCCTGGGAATCTTTTCGCTCAGCCGTGGGCAGATTTTGCTCGCGGGCAATTTGACGAACCTGTGGTTTTGTGAGATGTCCAATGGGAAAAAGGGCTTGCGATAACTGTTCCTGGTTGAGCTGACAGAGAAAGTAACTCTGGTCTTTGTTTTTATCCTTCCCGGCAAGTAACCGATAGATGGTTTCCCCGTGAAGAGTGGTTTCCTCCTTCCGGCAATAATGCCCGGTGGCCACATATGCTGCGCCGAATTTATTCACTTCCTCCAAAAAAGTATCAAATTTTATTTCCCGGTTACAGAGAATATCCGGATTGGGTGTTCTTCCGGCCTTATACTCAGCAAACATGTAGTCGACGACACGTTTTTTATAGGATTTACTCAAATCAACAATATGAAATGGAATATCCAGTTTTTTGGCCACCATGCGGGCAATCATGGCGTCTTCTTCCCATGAACATGCACTGGTTATTGCCCCGGTGCGTTCATGCCAGTTGACCATAAACAATGCCACCAGATCATGACCCTGCTGCTTCAACAGATAGGCAGCCACACTGGAATCTACTCCACCTGAAAGTCCGATAACAACCCTGCTCATAGTTTGCAAAAGTAGGAACTATTTTGAATTTTTTCATACTTTTACCCATTTGAACAGGTTAATCTAAGCAGAATAAATATGTCAGTACATTTCAGAATATATGACGTCCGGTTGTTATATTGTTTATTTTTTTGTGCCCTGATTTTTCAATCTAAAGCAGCAGCTCCGGCAGATCCTCCTTTTCAAAAATATGTTGTAGATCCCTGGGTGAATGAAACGATGAACCGTCTGACACTCGACGAGAAAATTGCCCAGTTAATGATGGTTGCGGTTTATCCGGGAAAGGGTGAAATCGTAAAAGATGAGCTCGTTGACATGGCGAAAAAGTGGAAGCCGGGCGGAATACTAATGATGCAGAGCACTCCCGGGAAAGCGCTGGAGTGGGTGAATGAGCTGCAGGAGAATAGTGCTACCCCTCTCCTGGTGGCAATTGATGGAGAATGGGGCCTGTCCATGCGACTTGACAGCACCATGAGATACCCTTATGCACAGGCTGTTGGCGCAATACGCGACTCTGCTTTCATCTATCAAATGGGGAGGGACTTTGGCTGGCAGATGAAAATGTTGGGAATTCATATGAATTTTGCCCCGGTTGCCGATATCAATACCAACCCTCAAAATCCGGTAATTAATTTCAGGTCTTTTGGTGAAGATAAATTCGAAGTTTCAAAAAAAGCGGCATGGATTGCCAGGGGAATGCAGGATGCGGGTGTGGTTCCTGTTGCAAAACATTTTCCGGGGCATGGCGATACCGAAACCGATTCCCACCTGGAGTTACCGCTGATAAAACACGATAAGAAAAGAATAGATGCTGTGGAAAGTTTTCCTTTCCGCTATCTGGCTGAAAAGGGGATTCCGGGAATGATGACCGCTCATTTGAATGTGCCTGCACTTGATCCGTCAGGCACACCTTCATCTCTCTCCAAACGAATAATAACCGGTTACCTGAGGGATGAAATTGGGTACAATGGCCTGGTCATTACCGATGCCATAAATATGAAGGGCATCCAAACAGGCAGGGGCAATATCGAAGTGGAAGCGTTAATTGCAGGGAATGATATGGTACTGTTCGTGCCGGGTATGGAAAATGCTGTTTCCTCTGTAAAGGCGGCAGTGGCAAGTGGAGCAATAACACGTGAAGAAATTGAATTCAAATGCCGGAAAGTGCTGGCTGTAAAAAGATGGGCAGGACTACACCAGTATCAGCCTGCCTCCGGAGAAAACCTGACCGCCCGGCTAAACTCCCCCTATTTTGAAGTAACTAAACGGAAATTGATCCAAAATTCGCTTACCGTACTGGTGAATGACCGGACACTGCCTGTTCAGCATGTTGAAGAATTGAAAGTGGCATCGGTGATGATCGGCTCAAATGAGATGACCCCATTTCAAAAGATGCTTGGAAAGTACACACAGGTTGATCATTTTTTTCTTCCAAAGGATGCCACCGAGCGCCAGGTCGCTGCTTTGCGGTCAAAACTGGACAATTATAACCTGGTTATTGCCGGAATACAGGGGATAAATATTTATCCGGCCAACAAATATGGTACTACCGAAAGGCTACGGGGAGCCCTGGCCGACTTTATCCGGGATAACCGCGTAATAGCTGTGTTTTTTGGAAATGCGTATGCATTGAAACATTTTGAAAATATCCACCATGCCAAAGGATTGATCCTGGCCTATCAAAATCATCCGTTAACCCAGGAGATTGCAGCTCAGCTGGTATTTGGCGCTTATGATGCCGGCGGGATTCTTCCGGTTACTCTGGATAACCGGTTTCGTGCGGGCGACGGGATTATCCTGAAGAAAAACAGTACCCTGGCCTATGGTTTGCCTGAAGAAGTGGGGATCAGTTCATGGCGACTTAACCGTGCGATCGATTCACTGGCCGTATTGGGAATCGACAAACAAGCTTATCCGGGATGCCAGGTTCTGATCGCAAAAGATGGAATTGTTATTCTGCACAAAAGCTATGGGTACCATACTTACAATAAAGAACAGGAGGTTACTCTTGATGATATTTATGACTGGGCATCACTGACCAAGGTAACCGGACCATTACCTGCTATCATGAAACTCGTGGATGAAAAAAAGATGAATCTTGACGCCCCATTTTGTACCTACTGGCCCGATTTTAAAGGTATACCACAGGGTCGGTTCTCCCTTCGCCATAACCTGGCCCACCAGGCAACCTGGCCTGCATGGATCCCATTTTGGCGCTTGGGACTTGATGAGAACGGGGAACTGGACCGCGAAGTCTTTGCCCATCAACCCTCTGATCAGTTCTCTGTCAGGGTGTCTGGAAACCTCTACCTGAAGAATAATTTTAAAGACGTTATTTTTGAAACCATAAAAACAGCAAAACCACTCCCCCGGCAACGATATGTATACTCCGACCTCAGCTTTTATATCTATCCCGACATTATTTCGCGTTTAACGGGAACACCCTACGAGGAGTTTCTTTCATCCCAATTTTTTAAACCACTGGGTGCAGGTTCCGTTATGTATAACCCTTATCTCAGTCATCCCCTGGAACAGATTATTCCAACAGAAACCGACGATTTTTTCCGGCAGGAAAAATTGAGAGGGTTCGTTCACGATGAGGGAGCAGCTATGATGGGAGGAGTATCAGGGCATGCAGGCCTGTTCGGTTCAGCAAACGATCTGGCAAAAATTTTTCAAATGTACCTGCAGAAAGGTTTTTTTGGCGGGATACAGTATATTTCTGAAGAAACAATGGATGAATTTACACGAATTCAGTTTCCTCAAAACCAAAACCGTAGAGGACTCGGCTTTGATAAGCCACTGATCAATAATCACCTGAAAAGACTTAAAGATGCATACCCGGCAACCAGTGCCGGTAAAAATAGTTTCGGACACACCGGATATACCGGAACAATGGCATGGGCTGATCCGGATAACGGAGTACTTTTTGTTTTCTTGTCGAACCGGGTGCACCCTACCCGCGAAAATCCAATGATCACCGAACTAAATATCAGAACAGCCATGCATCAGGCTATTTATGATAGCTGCATAACAGCCGATCTATGCTACTGAAGTACACGGGTTAAAAAAAGTTAATTGTTTCAAAATTTTTTATTTTATTGACAAGTACATGAGGGTTTTTGTGTTTCATTTTTAATGGGTTATGAAGAATAACATTTTAACCCAAATATCGTAAAAGAAGTTTGGCAGCAAGAGAAAAAATATCCTGATGCTTTTGAGTTTTTTAATTGATTATTAATTTTAATTTTACAGTTTCAGACGAATATTAAATTTTTGTTTAACAATATAAAAAATGAATTATGGAATCAAGAATAACTTTTAATGAGCTGCGAAAAATTAAAGACAGCCTGCCTGACGGTTCTATTAAAAAATTAGCGCAAGAATTTCAGCTGAGTGAAGAAACCGTCAGGAATTATTTTGGAGGCGCTAATTATACCAACGGAGCAGTTGTGGGAATACACATGGAGCCGGGGCCAAATGGAGGCATTGTGCTTCTCGATGATACCGCTATCCTCGAACGTGCAAAAAAAATTATTCAGGAAGATTCTGTCGAACAATAGATTAATATAAATTTTGAATTACGAATTATTTCTATGGAAACGAGCATGACAGTTTATGACACAAGCGATCAGGAAAAATTAATGCGAGTTCCATCGAAATACGCTTATGTATTCGATCTCACCCCTTAAAAAAATAACTAACAGATGAAGCATCATTTTAGGAAGAAGTATATTTTGCTATTTATTGCAGCAGCTGGTTTTATCCAGTTTTCCTGTCAACAGGAACCCGCATGGCAACCATTATTCAATGGTGAAAACCTGAACAATTGGGATAAATATATTGGGAAACCGCTTACTGGATTCGAAGATGTGGCTGAGGCTGCTACTGTCGACAAGGTTTTTTCCATAGTGGAGGAAAACGGGGAGAAACTGATTCGCATCAGCGGCGAGGTAAACGGTTCACTTGCTACCCGCGATACATTTGCCAATTACCACCTTCAACTGGTTTTTAAATGGGGTCAGGAAGTGTATTCCAGTCGGAACAGCGGACTCCTATACCACAGCTTTGGAGAATTTGGAGAAGCCCTGGGTACCTGGATGGTAAATATTGAATGCCAACTCATGCATGACCGTCTGGGAGATACTTACCTGATGAATAATACCTATTGTGAATCTACAGTTCAGGAGTCGGGAGGGGAGTTTACTTTTAACAAAACAGGAGAATTGAAGAAGTTTAGTAAGGAACATCTTGGTCAATCGGTAAAAAAGGGTGTAAATGCTGAAAGCCCCTTGGGCGAATGGAACACAGTCGATCTCTACTGTTTGGGTCGAACCGCTGTCCACGTTGTGAATGGGCAAACCGTTATGGTCAATCATCAAACGGGAACCGTTGAAAACGGAGCTGTCAACCCGCTGGCCAGTGGAAAAATTCAATTGCAGTCGGAAGGTGGAGAACTATTCATCAAAACCATTCAAATTAAACCCATTCAGGAGATCCCTGCTGAAGTTCTGCAATAGATAACGGTTTTTTATATAGCAGGTCCTGCTGTTTCCCTGCATTTTAATGAAAAGGGAAATAGCTGGTACCTGTGTGTAAATGACAAGTTCCTGAGATATTATTTTTTCAAAAAATCTTCAGGCGTTGGAGGGGATTGATTTTTGTCAACAAAATCAAATACCATCAATCCTGCCTTTTTTATCAGGAAGTACGCTACCGATAGCGAAATGATAAGAATACCCAGGCCGATAATCTTCTCCCCGGGAAGTTCCTCTATTTCTAACACAACTATTTTCCGGGCAAGGGCTATGATGGCTACAAGGATAACCACTTCCACATGAACCTGGTTCTGTCTCAGGTATACTTTTATGGTGTCAAGTAACTCAATCCCAATGAGAACAAGCAAGAAAACACCGAACAGTTCCATCAGATCATCCAGGTCCAACAGCAGGAATTCAGACTGAATAATATTCTTAACTAAGAAATATCCTAATTCAACAGTGGCAAGAATCAGAATCATTGCCATCATCATGATCAAGATATAAATAATGCCTCTTTCAATGAATTTTAATGCATTTTTCATAATGTATTGATAATTAGTGATTATGACAAGATAGTTTTAATGATTTAAATATTTATTCTCGAATGGTCCGATTGACTTAACAGGTTATTCATGATAAAATTTGATTACGTACAGTTTAAATTGAGCATACAATATTAGTAAAATCGTTTTTTTACCCTGCTCATTTAACTAAATTTGTACCGGAATCTATTTTAACTTATTACTAAATAAATGAAGTCATGGCATTTGTAACAAAGATAATTGGGAAAATTCTTGGGAATAAATCGGATCGTGACATCAGGGAGGTGTCTCCCCTGCTTGAGCAGATCAAGGGGGAATGGCAACGAATCACTTCATTTTCCAACGATGCATTGCGGGAAGAAACAGACAAGTTGCGCGGGATAATCAAAACCAGGATTCAACAGGAAGAAGAACAGGTACGGCTATTAAGTGAGAAAGCTGAGGATGTTGAGATACAGGAGAGTGAAAAGATCTATGAAGAGATCGATAAACTGGAAGAGGCGATTGACCTGAAAATTGAAGAAGTTTTAAATGAAATTTTGCCTGTCGCTTTTGCTATTGTCAAAGAGACTGCGCGCAGGTTTTATGAAAATGAAATAGTTGAGGTTACAGCCCGCGAATATGATAAAGATCTGGCATCCACCCGTTCATCGATTACCATTAAAAATGATAAGGCTTATTGGAACAATCACTGGGTAGCCGGAGGCAATGAAATTACATGGGATATGGTTCATTACGATGTACAGCTCATCGGTGGAATTGTTCTTCATCAGGGGAAAATAGCTGAAATGGCTACTGGTGAGGGGAAAACCCTGGTTGCTACACTGCCTGTTTTCTTAAATGCTCTTGCAGGAAGAGGAGTTCATCTGGTAACCGTTAACGATTACTTGTCGAAACGTGATGCCGAATGGATGGGCCCAATATTTGAGTTTCACGGACTATCAGTTGATTGCATCGATAAACATCAACCCAATTCTGAAGCACGCAGAAAAGCCTACCTTGCCGATATTACCTATGGCACCAATAATGAGTTTGGCTTCGATTACCTGCGGGACAATATGTCGATCAACCCGGAAGACCTGGTGCAACGTAAACACCATTATGCCATTGTGGATGAGGTAGACTCCGTGCTGATCGATGATGCCCGGACACCTCTGATTATCTCAGGACCGGTTCCAAAAGGAGAAAATCAACTGTTCGAAGAGTTAAAGGGGTACGTGGAGAAGATCTATAAAGCACAACACGACCTGGTAAACCGATATTTTATCGATGCAAAAAAACTGCTTACCAAAGAGGGAGTTACCGACGATGAGAAGAAAGAGGGCGGTTTGTTGTTACTGAGGGCACACAAAGGATTACCCAAAAATAAGTCGTTGATCAAATTTTTGAGCGAGGAGGGTATGAGGAACCTCATGACCAAAACCGAAAATTTCTATATGCAGGAGAACAATAAGAATATGCATATCGTTACCGATCCGCTCTACTTTATTATAGAAGAAAAGCAAAACTCTGTTGAACTGACCGACAAAGGGATTGATCTGATATCTGAAGGTGTCGCTGATTCCGATTTTTTTATCCTGCCTGATATGGGTGTTGAGATGGCCGAGCTGGAAAATGCAGTGTTGCCGCACGAAGAATTGCTGGAAAAAAAGGACATATTATTACAGGACTATGCTGTAAAATCAGAACGGGTGCACACCATAAACCAGTTGCTGAAAGCATACACCATGTTCGAAAAGGATATCGAGTACGTGGTCATCGACAATAAAGTGAAGATTGTTGATGAACAAACCGGACGTATCATGGAGGGAAGAAGGTATTCCGATGGCCTGCACCAGGCTATAGAAGCTAAAGAACGGGTAAAAGTAGAAGCTGCCACCCAAACCTTTGCTACCATTACCCTGCAGAACTACTTCCGGATGTACCATAAACTGGCAGGTATGACCGGTACTGCAGAAACTGAAGCAGGTGAGTTCTGGGATATCTATAAGTTGGAAGTTGTTGTAATTCCCACCAATAAACCTATTGTCCGCGACGACAGGGAAGACCTGGTATATAAAACCAAACGGGAGAAATACAATGCTGTTATTGACGAAATTGTTGAACTCAATAAGTTAGGCCGGCCTGCTCTGGTGGGAACAACTTCGGTTGAGATTTCTGAGTTGCTCAGCCGGATGCTTAAGATCAGGGGAATTAAGCACAACGTATTAAATGCGAAGTTACACGCCCGGGAAGCAGATATCGTTGCTGAAGCCGGCCGGGCAGGAACAGTTACCATAGCCACCAACATGGCTGGCCGGGGAACCGACATCAAACTGGCACCAGAGGTGAAAAAAGCCGGAGGTTTGGCCATTATCGGTACCGAACGCCACGACTCCCGCCGGGTTGACAGACAGTTGCGTGGCCGGGCAGGAAGACAAGGTGACCCCGGTTCATCACAGTTTTATGTCTCTCTCGAAGATGACCTGATGCGCCTCTTTGGCTCTGACAGGATTTCCGGTGTGATGGACCGCCTCGGCCTGAAAGAGGGAGAAGTAATCCAACATTCCATGATCTCTAAGTCTATTGAAAGAGCTCAGAGGAAAGTGGAGGAAAATAACTTCGGAATACGAAAGCGACTGCTTGAATACGACGATGTGATGAACTCTCAACGGGAGGTAATCTATAAAAAACGAAGACATGCCCTGTTCGGAGAACGACTGGATGCCGATCTGCTGAATATGATGTTCGATACAGTGGAGGAACTGGTGAATGAATATCATGGTTCTGACCAGTTCGAAGATTTTAATATGGAACTCCTCAGGTTGCTGTCAATCGAATCACCAGTCTTCCAGGAAGAGTTTAAACAGCTTTCTGTCAGTGAAATAACCGACCGAATTTTCAAAAAAATGATTGAAGGCTACAACCGAAAAGTGGAAACCATATCTAAACAGGCATTCCCTGTGATTAAAAATGTATACGAAACAAAATCTCAGGTCTATAAAAATATAGTTGTCCCCATCTCCGATGGAAAACGGGTATTCCAAATAATTTGTAACCTCGAGAAAGCATACAATAATAAAGGTAAAGAACTGGCAAAGTCATACCAGAAACAAATCGTCTTACATACAATTGACGAAGCCTGGAAGGAGCAGCTACGCGAGATGGACGATCTGAAACAGTCGGTACAGAATGCTACCTACGAACAAAAAGATCCCCTGCTTATTTATAAGTTTGAATCATTTAACCTGTTTAAACTGATGTTGAGCAAAGTGAATAAGGATGTGGTAAGTACCCTGATGAAAGGACATATTCCTATTCAAAGCCCCGACCAGGTGCGTCAGGCAGAAGAGCGTAAACGTACCGATATGAGCAGGTACAAAACTCAAAAGTCTGATCTGCCCGGGGTGGAGAATCCCATGCAGGGGGCTCAAACCCAAACCGGCGAAAGGGCAAGACCTCAACCGGTAAGAGTGGAAAAAAGAGTGGGCAGGAATGATCCGTGCCCCTGTGGAAGTGGAAAGAAATATAAACATTGCCACGGCAAAGGCATGTAAATGATAGATTATGATATACCTGTTAAATTTTATTCACTGGAATGCAAATCCTGAAATTTTCAACATTGGATGGTTTGCTGTTCGCTGGTACGGACTGCTGTTTGCAACCGGATTTCTGATTGGATACTCTATCGGAGAGAAGATGCTTAAGTCGGAGAATGTTCCACAAAAATGGATCGATTCCCTGTTTTTTTACATCATTATTGCTACCATACTGGGGGCTCGCCTGGGGCACGTTTTCTTTTATGGCTGGGATTATTATTCGCAACATCCCGGAGAGATTTTTGCTGTATGGCATGGGGGATTGGCCAGTCATGGTGGAGCTATTGGAATAATCATTGCCCTGCTGATCTACTCAAAACTGATCACGAAACGGAATGTGCTGTGGACCATCGATCGTATTGTGGTGCCAACCGCCCTGGTAGGAGCATTTATTCGTCTGGGAAACCTGATGAACTCCGAGATCTACGGTATCGAAACCAGTCTCCCCTGGGGATTCATTTTTGAACGCAACGGAGAAACAGTGCCGAAACACCCAACCCAAATTTATGAAGCCCTGGCTTACCTTATCTCTTTTGGCGTGCTGATCTTCCTCTACCGGCGTACCCGGGCAAAAAACAAAGAAGGACTGCTTACCGGTTTGTTCTTTATCTTTATTTTTACTGCCAGGTTCCTGATTGAATTTATCAAGGAAGACCAGGAAACTTTTGAAGCAACTATGGCCCTGAACATGGGACAATGGCTGAGTATCCCGTTTATTCTGGCCGGATTGATTTTGGTTCTGCGGGCACTGAAATTGCCGGGAAAAGTTTATAAGAATAGAGGGAATTAACGTGTTCTGATGAACAATTTTCCTGGGAATTGCCAGCATCCTGCTGATAACCGGAATAAATATTTTTAAGCAGATTTCTAAACAGAAATTTGGTTCCAATTCATTATCTTTGCAACGGAAATGGTTAAAAAAATGGGAATCCGGTGTAATTCCGGAGCTGTACCCGCAGCTGTAACCCTTTCATGTTGATGGCATTCTAAGTCACTGTCCTTGAGTGAATGGGATGGGAAGGCCGCCATCAATGGGGGAAGCCAGAAGACCTGCCATTTTCAGAATGCTTTCGGGAATAAAAGTGACGGTTTCAATACCCTGCTTTTTATTTCCCCATGTTCAATTAAACTGAGGGGAATGAAAAAATTTAAGATTTCATTATTTTTACTGGTGCTCGTCCTGCATGGCTTTTCTCAGTCAACAGCAATCCGGCTCATTGAGTACAAGCCTGCTCCTGGTCAGCATATCAATATGGAAAGTAGCGGGACACCAGCAGCTGCTCAACAAATGACAGAGAGCTTCAACAAACTGGTTTCATTAGGGAGTTTTGGCGGATATGTAGTGTTGGGTTTTCGTGATGCATGTATAAATCACCCCGATAATCCTTATGGCATTGATTTTACTGTTTTTGGGAATGCCTTTCCCGGGTCATCTGAGCCTGGAGTGATTTGGGTGATGCAGGATGAAAACCAAAATGGAAAACCCGATGACACCTGGTACGAAATTGCCGGCAGTAGCCACTTTCACTCCAAAACAAGAAGCGGTTACGAGTTAACCTATTTCCGGCAGGAGAGTCGTGATGTGTATTGGGAGGATCATACCGGAAATTCAGGATGGATCATGGCCAATGATTATAATTTACAAGAGTATTATCCCTCCTCAACTGTTTTCCCGGACTATCCCCATGATTCCGTAACTTTTAACGGAACCCTGCTGGCACCGGCAATCGATTTTTCCAATGCCCTGGAAATAAGAGTTGCCCCTTTGGCATTTGGTTATGCCGATAACAAGCCGCGTAAACAGGGAGTTGAGCTATATCAGCCCGACAATCCCTACACCGGGGAGGTAGAAGGTGCTGGTGGCGATCCTGTGGATATCTCCTGGGCTATTGACCCAACAGGGAATTATGTGAACCTGGATTCCATCCATTTCATCAAAATTGTTTCCGGAAATCTGAACGGTGCCGGATGGTTGGGCGAAATCTCCACCGATGTGGCATGGGTAGAGCCTGTCAGGCCAAATCCAGAAATTACCGGAACGGAAAATATGTTGGTGGTGTATCCTTATACTTCACGACTACTGGCCGGAGATTCAACCTATCTTGAGGCTTGCTGTTTTGAAAAAGGCCGTAAGGTGATGACACCAGTTTTATTTTCTTCCCAAAATGAGCAGGTGGTTCAGGTTGATCCCAATGGAAGGATCCGGTCAGTTAAAAAAGGAAATACAAGTATTCTAATTTCTGCTGGCAGTGAAACACAATCAGTCCCGGTTTGGGTGGTTGTGCCTGACTCCATCCGGTTCACAGGGGATATTTCATCGGTGTATCCGGGCGATTCTGTTGAACTTACCGCTCAGGTATACGACGACGAGCTATTCCCGCTCGATCTTCCCGTACAGTTCCATTCTTCCAACCCTGATGTTGGAGTGATCATCCACAAGGATGGCCAATTATTGTTTGAAGCTGGTCAATCCGGAGAAACAATTCTTACCATCTCGGTGGAAGGATTTTCGATTCAGAAAAGCATTTTAGTGAAAGTCCATGCCCCCGGGGAGAGGATCAGGATATTTTTTACCCTGAAAAACGACGAGAAAAACCTGCTTCCTTTCCAATGGATAGAAGTGGGTGCAGGCGACTTGAACGCCTTTGTTCAAAACAGACATCACGATTATTCCCTCCTGGAAAAGCCATCATTATTCCATGCACTGGCAGCCGGGTTACAACAAGCGAACGTTCCCTTCCGGTTTCGGGATGATGAGGCCTCTGGCGGGAAACTTTACCTCTATTCCGTTGAAGATGACGGCCTGTTTTTTTATGGATGGGGTGGCCGGACAGATCCTGTTGCCTTCGCCAGAGCCTGGATTGCCCGGGTAAACAATCAATCGTTTGTAAATGATTTTAACCGGATAGATATTGCTGATGGGGACACCCTTGCTCTATACCACGTTTCAAATATTACCAACTCCTGGAACTATTCTCAACTGATTTCCCATACTCCTTTCCCGGCAACAGGTGGTGAGTTGGAAGTAGAAATGGAACAAACTGTCTGTACATATGCTGACGGAGTAATTTTTGAGTCCGGATTTATTCCGGTTGCTCAGGCAGAGGTCTTATCTGGTGCCGGAAGCTATTTCACAGGATCCGATGGATTGGCAGTTTTTATTCTCAATAGTGATCTTCCTCTTGTCATCTCATCCGGTAATAATGCAGTGATGATTGTTTATGCTTCACCGACTGGTAGCTCCCCGGTGGTTACTGACAGGTTCAGGGTATATCCTAATCCGGTTGAAAACGAGCTGATCCTGGCAGGAGGGTTTCCCTTTGAACCCGGAATTTTTCAGAAGGAATTGCCTGTCATGGCTCCATTGTCAGCAAACTCATTCCCCAATCAATCCTCCAACACTTCCACCCCCTTTGTGCGGGTTATTACCCCTGACGGCCGGTTGATTCTTGAACAGCAAATTACTACCTGGCCATTCAAAATTGATTTCTCTGGTATTCCTGCCGGGATATTCACCCTGGTTGTTTCTCTTCAAGACCGGGTAGAAGTTCACAAAATCATGAAACAAGCAAGATGAATCAATGAATCAATTTCGAATGATAAAAAGAATTACGAATTACAATTAAACGGTTGGTTGAGATAAATATTAAAAAAAATGATCATTAGAATGAGATAAAAAATGAGGCGACTGAATGGATGGGCATGGGCTGTTTTTGTGTTGATAACCCTTACTACATCGGGGCAGGGTATTTCCGATACGGTCCGGATCAGTGAGGTGCTGATACTGGCAAAGAAAAAGGTTGAGGAGGCAGGGCTTAAAGTTACCCGGCCGGACTCCATGCAGATGGTCTCTTCGCTTACAACCGATCTGGGAGAATTAATCTCGGATTATTTGCCCGTTTTTATCAAATCGTATGGCCGGGGTTCTGAGGCTACCGCCAGTTTTCGGGGAACTGCCTCGTCGCATACCCAGGTGTTGTGGAATGGCATGAACCTGAATTCTCCCATGCGGGGGATGGCCGATTTGTCTCTTCTACCGGTATTTTTTGTTGATGATGTTTATCTGCTCCATGGGGGAAGCTCTCTGACCCAGGGATCCGGAGCCCTGGGAGGAAGCATCCACCTGGAAAACAAGCCAGACTGGAACACTGCCTTCCAGGTGGGGGGATTGCTTGAGACCAGCTCTTTTCATTCACGCAAATTATTTATCAAAGGGCAATACGGAGACAGAAAATTTCAGACATCTACCCGTATTTTTTTTGACGCGTCAAAAAATGATTTCCCATTTTTTAATTCAGGTGTGCTGCCTGCAAAAATGGATACCCTGAAAAATGCAGGATATCATAAATATGGTATACTCCAGGAGTTTTACTTCAGACCAAAAATCAACCAGGTTTCAGGGGTCCGGTTATGGTACCAGCATAGTGATCGAAATCTCCCGCAACTGATGTCATACCAGGGTAGTCAACGTGATGAACACCGGAACGACTCACAGTTCCGAGGACAATTCGACTGGAAAAAATATTCCGATGGGTTGAACTACCATTTCTTTACGGGAGTAAATGCTGTCAGACTGAATTACTACCGGGCAACTCCTGCATTTCAATTTGTTAACGAAGATTCACACAGTAGGGAAACCAGTCTGGTAAACCATCTGCGCATAAAAAAACAATTCAACACGAAGATGCAGGGAACTGCCGGCTTTGATATGAACTATCATGCTGTGGAATTGAAAAACAGGCAGTTGGGTGTTGGTTATAAAAACAACCGACTGGAAACCAGCTTGTTATTGAATCTCCATTATAAGCCTTTTAAACGGCTGGCTGCTTTTGTTTTGTTGCGATCGGAGCATTACGACAGAAAGGTAGCGCCCTTTATTCCCTCGTTAGGTGTTGAATGGCAAATTGTAAAGACCTGGCCTTTTCTGCTGAGTGCTAATGCCGCCCGGAATTATCACAAGCCTGCATTGAATGATTTGTACTGGCTCCCTGGCGGGAATCCGGACCTTCTGCCGGAAAATGGCTACCATATGGATATTTCCCTGTCAGGAAATCATACGTCCGGAAATGTAACCCTTCAGCATGAACTGACGGGATTTTATGCCCGGGTGAAAAACTGGATTATTTGGCAGCCTGCAGCTTCAGGAGCCTATTACTGGGAAGCCAATAACCTGAAGGATGTTCTCTCACGCGGCGTTGAATATCAGTACTCCGCAGCAGTGAATGTGCAAAAAGTCCAGGTCAGAACCGGAGGAAATTACGCATTCACAAGTACTGCAAACATCCATGCCGTTCGCCCGGCAGATGAATCCCGCGGAAAGCAATTGATCTATATTCCAAAACATAAAGGCGGAATCTATTTTAGTGGATACTGGAAACAATTTACTCTGAAATACGACTTCAATGGTATCGGAAAGCGTTATACCAAGTCGAGTAACCAGGAGTCGACGTTTGAGCAGGTGTTGAATCCATATTTCATCAGTAAAATTTCTTTTGGAAAACAAACCAACTGGAATGATGTCATCTTCCTGATGAAATTTACGGTAGATAATCTGTTGGATCAACCCTATCAAAGCATTTTGTGGCGCCCCATGCCGGGACGTTTTTATACGCTGTCTTTAGCAATAAATTTTCGGGAATAATGCAATATTTTTATCAAACAGTCCTATTGTTGATGCTGGTCTGGTCATGTACTGATGAACCGGTAGAAACTGTATTCCAAGACCTGGATACCCGGCAGGGTATTTTTATTGCCTGTGAAGGAAATTTCATGTATGGCAACGGGTCTGTTTCATTCTATCACACAGAAAGGAAGAAGGTGACCAACCAGGTTTTCTATGCCAGGAATAATGCTCCCCTTGGCGATGTTGTACAGTCGCTTGCCCGGAGAAATGATCTGTTGTATATGGTGGTGAACAATTCAGGGAAGGTGGTGATTGCCGATACCCGCACCGTGGAATTTGCCGGAGTAATCACAGGGCTGACTTCTCCCCGCTATATTCATTTCGTTTCTGATGAAAAAGCCTATATTTCCGATCTGTATGCAGACCATTTGACCATTTTTAATCCATTAACCCTTCAAATAACCGGAAGCGTTGACCTGGAAGGACATACTTCAGAACAAATGGTACAGGTAGGTAAATATGTATATGTTTCTCATTGGGTAATTGGTGAGGATATACTGGTTATTGACTCTGATGCTGATAAACTGGCAGGAAAAATACATGTTCCGGCGCAACCCCGTGATTTGGTTGTGGATAAAATGGATAAAATATGGGTGCTTTGTGGAGGAACTTACAGAAATTTTTCGGTTGATGATGAACACTCCATGTTGGTTCGTATTGATCCTGTAACCCAGACTGTAGAGCAAATTTACCGGTTTGAAGAGAATAGTTATGCTTCGAACCTGAAGCTGAGTTCCACCGGCGATACCCTTTATTTCCTGAATAACGGAGTGAATAAAATGTCGATCGATAGTCGTCATCTCCCCGCGTCAGCTTTTCTTCCGTCCGGGCAAAAACTATTTTACCACCTGGCTGTCCATCCTGAAAACAATGAAATATATGTTTCTGATGCCATAGATTATACCCAGGATGCCATTGTTTACCGCTTTTCAAAGGAGGGCATCCCCATGGATTCGTTTAAAACGGGAATAAATCCATCTGATCTATTATTCCCGGAATAAAATTAATTAGATAAAAATCATTAAACAGGCCTTATTTATTCCTCGGTTTTTCATAAATTGTTGTAATGAATTTAAAGGCGAATGCAATATTTATCAATTTATTGCTGCATGATCTGGTGCGGTTTTTTTATCAGCAGAAACTATGGGTTGGTTCCTGTTGGCCTGAACTCCGATCGTTCATTCCAGGTGATGATAAAAGTTGATAACCAGAAGTTTTTGAAAGCTTAAGCTGGATGTTTT
>JAQVON010000016.1:46358-59297 GCA_028702595.1 Mariniphaga sp.
GTAAATATCATGATTTAATTATTAATCATCAGCCAAAAAATCACCACCTTAAATAGCATATACAATTTACGAAAAATTATTCTATAATACAACTCACTTTTGTTTACTTTCTTTTTACTATTTTTACAGCGAAATGGTTCTTTTATGAGAAATTGGGAATCCGGTGCAATACCGGAGCTGTACCCGCAGCTGTAATCCTTTCATGTTGCCGGCATCTTCAGCCACTGTCACGACACCAGTCGGGATGGGAAGGCCGCAGGCAATCGGGGTAAGCCAGAAGACCAGCCATTTCAAAGAGATATACAATATCGTAGGCTTTCGGGAACAAAAGCTGAAGGTGAACGCCTTTATTTTTCCCCTGGTTTTGGTATTGTAAAATGATTGTTTAACCACAAAAAATTTTACAATGAAACAGTTTTACTTGTTTTTGGGTTTATGGGCTGCCCTCATGTCAGTAAATGCCCAGCAACAGGCCAATTTTGATGACCTGCACCTGGATCCGGAATCCTATTTTAATGGTTCAGATGGATCCGGAGGATTCGAGAGTGACGGGTTTTGGTTCCCGAACGATTTTAATTTTGAATATTGGAGCTGGAGTGGATTTGCGGTCTCGAACACAACGGATACAGTTACACATGATTATCAAAATCAGTACAGTGCAATAACAGG
Source organism: Mariniphaga sp. (assembly GCA_028702595.1). GTDB lineage: Bacteria > Bacteroidota > Bacteroidia > Bacteroidales > Prolixibacteraceae > Mariniphaga. The sequence goes on from JAQVON010000016.1 coordinate 47,028, forward strand.
TGGCGGCTCTGCCGGTTCTGATAATTATGCAGTGGTCTATTTTCCGGGATCACTGAAGCTGCAGTTTGATCCGCCGGTCGAAATAACAGGTTTCGATGTCACCAATTCAACCTATACCTATCTTACCATGAAAAATGGCGATCAGTATGGGTTCTCAAAAATATTTGGCGGCGTCGACGGAACCGATCCGGATTACCTGAAGCTTATGATCTGGGGAGTGGATTCATCCGGGAATCTTACCGATACAGTGGAGCACTATTTAGCCGATTTCAGGTTTGAAAATCCGGATGACGATTATATCCAGAAGTCGTGGGAGTGGGTAGAGCTTGGTCTGCCGGGAAAAATAACTGAGCTGCATTTTGGTATGGAATCGTCTGATACAGGTGATTATGGGATGAACACTCCTGCTTATTTTTGTATGGACAATTTTACCTCCGGAAAACTGACTGACCAAATGGATGCGCTGACGATCAATAAGGAGGTGCTCATTTTTCCAAATCCGGTGTCAGGAGTTTTTCAGGTTCAGGTTCCGGAAAAAACGGAAAGATTGGTCATGATGGATAGTTCAGGGAAAGTGTTGTGGCAACAAAACAATGTGGATGGGAAAAGCTTTACGATAGATGTACTGTTGGGGTCATCCGCAGGGATATATTTTCTACAGGGAAAGAGTAACGGAAAAGGTTGGACTGAAAAAATAATAAAAAGAGAGAATTAGGGTCGTTAATTTTTTAAAAAAGACAGAAAGGTATTTTGTCCTCTCCGATAAAAACAGTTTATTTGCAAAATACTTAAAAAGATAATTATGCAGGAAATTTCGAAAAATTCTATGGTAACCGTAACGTATGATCTGCGCATCGATGACGAACAGGGTGAGGTTATTGAAACAGCAACAGCCGAAAACCCGCTTCAGTTTATTTATGGTGCCGGTTCTATGTTGCCTAAGTTTGAGTCCCATCTGGAGGGATTAAAAGAAGGAGACCCTTTCATCATACAGTTATCGAAAAATGACGCTTATGGTGAATTGAATGATGATGCCATAGTTGAATTGCCCAAACATATTTTCATTGTTGACGGAAAATTTGATGATGAGATGATCGCTGTGGGAAATACAGTACCCATGATGAGTAGTAGTGGACAAAGACTGAATGGTCAGGTTCTTAATATTGGCGAAGAGGTTGTAAAAATGGATTTTAACCATCCATTGGCAGGAGAGGATCTCTATTTTACCGGAAGAGTGATGGAGGTTCGCGATGCTACTGAAGAGGAGCTGGCCGCCTTGTTAGCCACCGGAGGATGTGGATGTGGCAGTGAGGGTTGTGATGATGAGGGGTGTTGCTCCGGAGATCATGAAAACGATCAAGGCTGCGGCTGCGGCTGTGGTTGCTGAAAAATTTTGAATACGCGCTTCAGTTCATATAGTTGACCCCGTTTTTTGTAGATAATCAAAGTGAACGGGGTTTTTTAAATGGAAAACAAAGCTGGAAATGAATCTCCGGGGTATGACTCGTTCTGGCATTTACCGGGATGGACAACTTCCAGGAGTGGGAAATGGCAAAGTTTGTTATTATATATTTGTCTTATTTACAATGTGTTAAATTAGGTTTCATTTTATGAATACATTTGGGGAAGTATTCCGGTTAACCTCTTTTGGTGAATCTCACGGCAGGGGGATCGGAGGGATCATTGATGGTTGTCCGGCCGGACTGGAGCTAAATGTAGAACGGATACAGCATGATTTGGCCCGGCGCAGGCCAGGTCAGTCGAAAATTACCACGCAACGCAAGGAGCCTGACCAGGTAGAATTTTTATCGGGCGTATTCGAAGGGACGACCCAGGGTACACCCATTGCTTTTGTTATCTGGAATAAAGATCAACATTCGAACGATTACCATGATTTGAAAGGTGTTTTCAGACCATCGCATGCTGATTTTACCTACCTGCAGAAATACGGAACCCGCGATTATCGTGGAGGTGGCCGTTCCTCGGCCCGTGAAACTATCGCACGCGTGGTTGCCGGAGCAATCGCCAAACAGTTGCTGGCAAAACCAGGTGTAACTATTCAGGCGTATGTGTCCAGGGTAGGAGAGATCAGCCTTCAAAAGCCTTACACCGAGCTTGATCTTTCCAAAACAGAAGATAACCTTGTTCGTTGTCCTGATGCCGGCACTGCTGCTCAAATGATCAGACGCATTGAAGAGGCAGCCCTTGATCGCGATACTGTGGGTGGCGTGATCACCTGTGTTGTTAAAGGAGTGCCTGCCGGATGGGGAGAACCTGTGTTTAATAAATTACATGCCGATCTGGGTTTTGCCATGCTCGGAATTAACGCGGTTAAAGGATTTGAATACGGCTCAGGTTTTGAGGGAACCAAACTCAGCGGATCTCAACATAACGATATATTTATCCGGGACGGTGAAAAAATCCGTACCAAAACAAATCATTCCGGAGGTATCCAGGGCGGAATCTCCAATGGCGAAGATATCTATTTTAATGTCGCATTTAAACCCATTGCTACCCTGTTGAAGGAACAGCATACTGTGGATGTAAACAGCCAGGAGGTAACGATTAACCCCAAAGGCCGACATGATCCTTGTGTGTTACCGAGAGCTGTACCCATTGTTGAGGCTATGGCTGCACTTGTACTGGCCGATCACTTTTTGATGAGTAAACTTAATGCAATTTAGTTATGCCAAGAAGAAAAAGAAACAGAAGAATCCAGGTTCCTCCTGTTATTAAAGGAATGTCGGTTTATGGCGTCAGGGGACGAAAATCCAATGAGATTATTCTTCGCCTGGAGGAGTATGAAGCCATCCGTTTGCTCGACTACCAGAATCTTACCCAGGAGCAGGCTGCTGTTTATATGGATGTGTCGAGACCTACGCTGACCAGGATTTACGAAGAAGCCCGTAACAAGGTAGCTACCGCTTTTGTGGAAGGGCGTGATATCCTTTTTAAGGGAGGCGATAATTATTTTGATGAAAACTGGTTCAAATGCAATTCCTGTCAGGCCAGTTTCAACGAATACCATGAGGGAAAATCCAAATGTCCGGTTTGTAGCTCCCAGGATGTAATTACACTAAACGAGTTTTATTCCCGATAGCTTTGCTTTATCCACAATACTCCGGGACCGGACTTCCCCAGATCCGGCTATAGGTGATGGCCTGCTTTTGCCATACAAAAACTTGAAAATTCAGGATACTATGAGTCTGAGAAAAACTTTAAGGATATTACATCGCGATTTAGGTTATTTTATCGTGGGAATGACTTTTGTTTATACACTCTCCGGTATATTTCTCAATCATCGGTATGATTTTAATCCGGACTATACCATTATTGTCGAAAATTTTCAGTCCGGGATCCGGTCTGAAACACGAATTGATGAAGATGTCATCAGGAAGGAGCTGAAAATGCTCGATCATCAGGTGGTTTATAAAAAGCATTACATGACCAACCGGGGAAACCTGAAAATATTTATTGAAAATGGAGAGGTTGTTATTGATCCTTCTACAGGATCAGGTACGTTAAATTATTTACAGCGGAGGCCATTTATATTTGAAATGAATATGCTTCACCGGGCTGCTATTGGTTCTGTCTGGAAATGGGTCAGTGACGGAATGGCGATAATTCTTTTTTTTGTTGCCGTTTCCGGATTGTTCCTGCTAAAGGGAAAACGCAGCTTCAGCCGGTGGGGATTATGGTGGACAATTGCCGGAATTGTCATACCTTTGTTTTTTCTTTTGTATTATATTTGAAACAGGAAATAAAATAATCTGGAAAGAAGATGAACAAAATTACGTTGTTTTTTTTACTTGCGATAGTTGTGTTTGGATGTGGAAATCCAAAAAAATCAAATGAAACGGCAATCAAAGAAACAGATGAAGTTGTTTATACAGTTGATGAATTGATTGCTAACGCTGAAGAGCTTGCTGGAACGGAGGTTGCTGTAAAAGGTACAGTAATGCATGTCTGTAAACAGGGTGGAGGTCGCTGCTTTTTAATGGGAAGCGGTGAAGAGATCAATATCCGTGTGGAAGCTGGTCAAAAGATTGGCGCTTTCAGTCAGGAACAAATGGGAAGCGATTTGACCATCAGAGGAATTTTTAAAGAGGTAAAAACCGAAGCCGATGCCCACAATCCTGCCCGGGAACATGGTGAGGAGGAGCATGCTCATGATGAAGAAGCAGATGCGGCTCACCAGATTATTCAAACAGCTGAAGAAAAAGCTGAGGTTGTCTATTTCATCGAAGGGTTGATGGTTATGAAAGAAGAGTAGCCGAATTTTTTAAGTCCGGCAGATGAGGAACCGGACTTTCTCAAATCAGTTTTTCCATCGGACAAAGGATTGTCTATATCCTTACTTCTTCTCCGGCACAAAGTCGAGTGACACCGAGTTCACACAGTGCCTGGTATTTTTTGGAGTATAACCTTCCCCATGGAACACATGACCCAGGTGGCCACCACAGTTATTGCAGGTAATTTCGGTACGTATTCCGTCGGGATCCTGAACTTTGTTTATTGCGCCTTTGATCTCATCATCAAAACTTGGCCAGCCACAATGGGAACTAAACTTATCAGATGAATGATACAAGGGGGCCCTGCAGCGTTTACACACATAGGTGCCCTTTGCTTTATGGTTGTTGTACTCCCCGGTAAAAGGCCGTTCGGTACCTTTGTGGATGATCACATATTCTTCAAATTCAGTCAATGGTCTGAATTGATTCATTTTTATTTCTTTTTTTGTATTTCCAGTTGACCCCGTGTTATCTATGGTTTTTCCCTCCTGCCCACAGGAAGAAATGAAGATTAAGGACTGTAAAAGGATTAAAACGATTCTGATGGGATAAAAATTCATACCGGTATATTATAGGTTGGTATTTCCATTTGGGCAGCAGTATTTTTCCCTCCTGCCGACGTGTTTGTTTCACTGGATTTGGAAAATAAACGCGTCAGCAGGAGGTTAGGGGCTGGATTACAGCTTCCAGGGTGTCCGGTAACTGTAATGCAATTTTTTATTTGCTTTTTTACTCTTAGGTCCGTAAAATTTCTCTTTCACCGGATCCCACTTCAGCGTACTTTTCAGATCACATGCGATGTTTCCTATGGTGCACATGACACAGGAGCTGTGGCCAACTTCAACAGGTACAGCAGGTTCCAGTCGACTGAACACCGAATCCACGAAATTTCTGTAGTGCAGTCCTTGTTCTTCGTAGCGCACACCACTCTGATCATTTGATACAGTCGGATAGAATGATTTATCGGAGGCTTCATAGTATTCGCGTGCCACTTCTATCCATCCGTTTTCTCCCCAGAATTTTACTCCTTTGGGTTTTCCTTCTCCATAAGGTTCGGATGTAAGGACTGTCCCGTTAGCGTATTTAAATGTCATGTATTGAGAACCATCGCCAATAGGTGCAACCTCAACGGGGCCATTTTGGTCTTTGCCCATTGCCCATTGGGCTATATCGAACATATGTGCTCCCCAGTCGGTGGTAAATCCTCCGCCCATCTCTTTGTACCAGCGCCATCCTGCCCAGAACTCTTCATCTTTGGCTGGCTGGAGAGAAATGGGAGGATTTAACTCGTGATTGAAATGAATAGATTTTGGCAGGGGGCCTAACCAGAGATCCCAATTCAGGTCTTCCGGCAAATTCTCCTGGGGAAGATTGTAAGGCTTTGGCGGATCACCCACATACGCGTTGATTTTATGAATTTTTCCGAGTTGACCGGTTTGAACTAGCCGGACAGCATGCTGAAAATTCGGGTCAGATCTTTGCTGGCTTCCCACTGCCATGATCCGTCCATTTCTGCGCACAGCCTTCACCAACTCCTGTCCCTCACGTACGGTAAAAGTCATCGGTTTTTCCATGTAAACATCCTTCCCGGCGTCCAGCGTGGCAATTCCGTGAATGGCATGCCAGTGATCGGGGGTCGCTATAACCACCGCATCGATATCTTTCCGGTTGATCAATTCCTCAAACCGCTCGTAGGTTTTTACCTCTGAGTTTTTTCTTTTACCCGCGTAAAATGACTGAACTACATTTTCGAAACGTGTTCTTTTTCTTCCGTAAACATCACAGCCGGCTACTATTTTTACCCGATCGTCCTGTAAAAATGTCCGGGTAAGTGTCATCCCACGCCTGCCAAGTCCAATGACAGCCATTTTTATTTCAATATTCTGACTAGCAGGAGTATGAAGACTTGTTGACGCGAATGTTGAAATCGAAGGCAAAAGGGTTACACCGGCAAATCCGGCTGCCGATGCCGACAGGAACTTTCGCCTGGAAAGACTTTTTTGATCTTTATTTTGCATGATTTGAACAATTAATATTAAGTATTAAATTAATTAAAAAGTTTGATTATTAATCATTTATGTGCATTTGTCATGAATTTTCATGATTTTGCAATCGGTAAAAATATGGATTTTTATTTATTTCCAAAACCCGGGTTGGCATTTGCTCTTTTTGGGTTCGATAAACAGGAAATTCTTTTTAAGTTGGAAGGCCATAAATATTTAACACCCGTTTACTTCAAATGGTTTTAGAGAGGGTGTGTCATTTTACAAGTTTTATATCTGGAAATCAGATATAAAATGCACCCCTGTTCCGGGTTCTTCATTCAGGATAATTTTGCCGTTAACGATTTTCACTCCGTTAAAAGGGTCGTTGGTTATCAGCAGGTTTCCGTCAAGGTCGGCCCATTCTGATCTTGGTGAAAGCTGTGCAGCTGCGGAGACGGCGCAGGAGGTTTCGGTCATGCAGCCGATCATCACCTTCATCTGGTTGGCATGAGCAGTGACGATCATTTTATGAGCCTCCCGCAATCCTGTACACTTCATCAGTTTGATGTTAATTCCGGAATAGGTTCCTTTGGCCTCTTCAATATCGGAAAGCCGGCAAACAGCTTCGTCTGCAATGATTGGGAGAGGCGAGTTTTCCGTCAGCCAGGCGTGGTCGTCTTTTCGTTCTTTTGGCAGGGGCTGTTCCACAAATACCACTCCTCTTTCCCTGAGCCAGTAAATCATTTCCAAAGCCTCTTTTTTGTTATTCCAGCCCTGGTTCACATCTGCACAAAGCGGCTTGTCCGTTACTGAACGGATGGTTTCGATCATTTTTCTGTCATTCGGCCCGCCGAGCTTCACCTTCAGTATTTTATAAGGGGAGGCTTCCCTTACTTTTTGCATCACTGTTTCCTCGTTGTCAATCCCGATAGTAAAGGAGGTATCCGGAGTGTTTTCCGGGGTGAATCCCCAGGTTTTATACCAGGGCTGCTGTAAAATTTTCCCGGTCAGGTCGTGCAAGGCTATATCCACCGAGGCTTTTGCTGCGGAGTTTCCAGGTGCTGTCTTGTCGGTATATTCCAGGATTTCATCCATCCGGAATGGGTCGGTAAACTGCCCCAGGTTCAGTGATCCTAAAAACCGGGCTGCAGATTTTTGCGTCTCCCCCAGGTAAGGCGGCATGGATGCCTCTCCAAAGCCTTCAAAACCGTTGAATTGAATTTTTACCAGCATAACCGGGGTGACGGTCCTTGAACTGTTTGCCAGCGTAAACGTGTGTTTTAGTATTAGATCGTAAGGAGTAAATGTCAGTTTTAATCTCTCTTTTGGCCAAAATCCATTCATGGTTTATCATATTATCCAAGAAAATACCTGTTCAGGGTGCCCTATTATTTATCCGAATTTGGATGATGTGGTATCCTGTTTTTTTTAATCTTTGTAATTTCTGCAGAGAATTACAAATATAGATAAACATGTTGAGAACATGAATAATCATGAGCCGGTGAATTTCAATTTTGACATCTCTGTTCTTTATCAGGACGATGACCTGATGGTGGTAGAGAAACCGCATGGTTTGGCGGTGCATAAAAATGACTTTATGCCTCATGATGCCCCTTACCTGACTAAATTGTTGGGTGATTTAACCGGTCGTTGGATTTTCAACGTACACCGGCTTGACGCCAAAACTTCCGGATTGATGGTGCTGGCTTTTTCTTCTGAAATTGCGCGGGAACTTACCCTGCAATTTGAGCGGAAGGAGGTGATGAAAAAATACCTTGCCGTGGTACAGGGAAATCCAGGAGAAGGCACATTTTCCGGCCAGGTGTTGGTAAAAAAGAAGTCGAAATTCAAAAAACCGGCTGTCACGCATTTTAAAACAATCCGGTCAGTGGAAACGAATATTTCCTGTAAAGAGAAAAATAACATAGTGCTAAGCCTGGTTGAGATTATCCCCGAAACCGGCAGGTGGCATCAAATCCGGCAGCATTTTGCCAAGAACCGTTTCGACATCATTGGGGATACCCATCATGGTGATTTTACACTCAATAAAATCATTGCAGGAAAAATTGGGATTAACAGGTTGTTGCTCCATGCGTCATCGCTGGAATTCACACATCCCTCAACACAAAACCGGAAGGAATTTATATCACCGGTACCAGGTGAGTTTAAAAAGTTAATGGATAGTTTTGTTATTTAAGGATTTGAAAAGTTGCCAAATAGGTTAATAAACAGCTATCTTTTCACAATGAATGTTCCGGATATTACTTCATCCTTGCATTTAATCCGGACAAAGTAGACGCCTTCGATCCAGCCGGAAGTGTTAATCCTTGTGTTTGGTTATAAATTTCCATATCCCATTCAACCGATTCATCCACTTCTGCACTTTTAGATAAAGATTCAATTGATAAGGTTGTTTCATTATTTGCAGGATTGGGTGTGAAAGACATGAAATAACCGCACGGACCATACCCTATTGCAACAGGGATTGAAGAACCACAAGTGTTTTCCCCTCTGACCATAATGTACCCGCCACCATAATATGGAGAACCAAGTACTATTGGAACAAATGAAGCCTCTAAATTGCTTTGAAATAAATTTCCGTTATACATCCCACTCCTGTGGATTATATGGGAATAACTGAGCATTACCACCCAAACAATAGGCAGTAAAATAAATAGAAACTGATATTTTTTATACCTAGTAGTAAGGTTTTACAAATTAAAATCAATTTTTATCTGATAGGATAAATAATTATTTTGCCTGCCATTGTTATCAGATAAATAAAAAAGATAAGCTAAAATTGGAGACAGGTTAATTATCAGTTTTTCAGATTGGTAAAGGTTCTTTTTTACTCCCAGATTTAAATCCATATAGGTTTTATTGACTTTAATTTTTAAATTATCAGGAATATCAATCTTCGTAATGTTAGTATTCCAATATTGTCCAAAGCTAAAACCTGCTAAGTATGAATCAAAAAATGATTTTTTAAAAGGCACTATAAAAATTACAGGAATTTCAGTACTCATGAAATCAAGATTCCAGTGCCCGATTCCTTTATAAATATTTGATTTTCCGTCTACTATTGTTAACCAGGCCACTTCATTTTTCATGGTATGTTCACCCTACTGAAAACCTAGTCCGGTAGATAATTTAGTGCTTTTAAAAATTTTAAAATTCTTTAAAAGCTCAATTTTGTAGCCAAGTAAGCTGTTATAATTATTATTGACTAGGGGAACAGGCAGGGTTACCCCGGTACTTAATGTAAATTTTTCCTGTGCATGAACTTTGACATTAAATGCTAACAGGAAAACAAATAGTATGGTAGAAAAAAAGACTAAAATTTTGTTTTTCATGGTTTTAGAAATTTAATAAGACATTCAGTATCATTCCAAGAAGAGTTCTTTTAGCGTAGGCATTATGCCAAACTTTATTGATGAAGTATTTTGCAAAAGGGCACCCCCTGGAACAATGTTTTACAACACCAATCAAGTTTAAAAACGGATCATGCGTTTTTCCTCCCTGCAATTCAATTTAATCTGTTAAATCATTTGGCCTGGAAAATAAAATCCCTATTTTTGTTTTAACTATATTTTCTATGAAAATTGTTGGATTCATTAATGTTGAAAATTAACAGGTTATGAAAAGAAGAGCTTTTAAGATGCACCTTAACGAAGGAATGAAAGCCATTTACAAAAAGAAACACGATGAAATATGGCCTGAATTAAAGCAGCTGTTGAAAGAATCAGGGGTAAGTGAGTACTCCATTTTTTTGGATGAAGAGACCAATACACTCTTTGCTTTCCAAAAAGTTAGCGGAAAATCCGGATCTCAGGAAATGGGACAAAATGAAGTGGTGAAAAAATGGTGGAAGGGACTGGTGGATGTTATGAAAGTTAATCCCGATAATTCTCCTGTATCCACTCCTTTGGAAGAAATATTTTATATGGAATAATTATATTTTAACATAATAATAAATTTAATATGAACAGTGAAATCATAAAAAAACAGTATGAACTGGCTAAGGAGCAATATGCTGCTATAGGTGTAGATACTGAAAAAGCTTTGGAAGGCATGAAGAATGTGGTCATCAGCATGCATTGCTGGCAGACTGATGATGTTGGTGGATTTGAGACATCTGATGCTTCTCTATCGGGAGGTGGTATTCAGGCAACCGGCAATTATCCGGGAAAAGCGACCACCATTGAACAGATGCGTGCAGACCTGGAGAAGGTGATGCAGCTTCTGCCGGGTAAACAACGTCTGAGTTTACATGCTTCCTATGGCGAGTTTGGAGGGAAATTTGTTGACCGCGATGCTGTGGGCCCGGAGCATTTTAAAGGCTGGGCCGACTGGGCCAGGTCGCAGGGAACGGCTATCGATTTTAACGGAACCTTTTTTTCTCACCCCAAAGCTGCCAGTGGATTTACCCTCTCATCCAAAAATGAAGGCATCCGTCAGTTCTGGGTGGAACATTTGAAGCGTACCCGCGAGATTTCTGCCTACTTGGGTGAACAACAGGGATCACCCTGTGTTCTGAATACCTGGATCCCCGATGGTTCAAAGGATATTCCCATTGACCGCAACGGTTACCGGAGCATATTAAAGAAATCACTGGACGAGGGATACCAAAAAGAATATTCTGGTAAATTCATGAAAGATGCCGTGGAAAGCAAATTGTTTGGCATCGGCCTGGAAGCAATGACCGTTGGCTCGCATGACTTCTACCTGGGATATGCCATTAAGAACAACAAGTTGATTTGCCTGGATAGTGGCCACTTCCACCCGACAGAACAGGTGGGTGATAAAATTTCATCCTGCCTTCAGTTCGTGGATGAAGTCCTGCTGCATGTTACCCGCCCCATTCGTTGGGATTCTGACCATGTGGTTACCCTGAATGATGACGTGCAACTGATTGCTTCGGAAATTGTTCGGAATAATTTCTTCGATCGGGTGTATACCGGCCTCGACTTTTTCGATGCTTCGATCAACCGGATTGGTGCATACGTTATTGGAACCCGTGCTGCCCAAAAAGCTTTCCTGATAGCCTTGCTTGAGCCTACACAGCAATTGAAGGAACTGGAAGAACAGGAAAGATTCTTTGAACGGCTGGCTATGCTCGAAGAGTTGAAAACCAAACCCTTCGGAGCTGTTTGGGATTACTTCTGCCTGATTAACGATGTTCCAGCAGGTGAAAGTTACATCGCCGAGGTGAACCAATATGAAAAGGATGTACTGAGTAAAAGATAAGAACTACTTATATGTTTTAAAAAAATACCGGAGGTTGCAACAACCTCCGGTATTTTTTTGCGATATTGGAACAATGACTATTGAACCAGAATCGAATTGAATGATTCTGCTTTAAGTTGGAGAGTAAATATATTCTTTTTCTTCCGGCCTTTGACAGCACCTTCCTCCCATAGGTTGTTCTCAGTTGTGGTAACTGAATGAGTTATTTTCCCAGTTAATCCCTCAACTTCTATGTTTACTGGTTCTTTTTTCAGGTTAATGACCTGCATCACATATTCCCCGTTTTTTCCAATTCCGCATACCGGAATAATTTCGGGATCAGAACTTTCAGCGTGAATGATTTGTGTTCCTGAATTGAGGTAATCGACATAATGCCGGGTAATATACCATGCAGGATATCGTGTTTTTGTGTCGGCCGACATGATGGCATAGTTGTTTTGCCAGGTCCAGTACTGAGATACCGATACCTGTGAATACTTAAACATCCGGTGTGATATTTTTGCAAAGCGCAGTCCGTAGTCCCATGTGGCATTCATTCCTCTTTCGCGGTGAGCCATGGCATCAAATCCCAGTTCACTGCACCAGACTTCCTTGTTCCAGGCTTGTGCCAGTCCGGCAATCCGTTCAAACTCATTATCCGGTATGCTTTCCGACCACCAGCTGTGAAAACAGAGGGGGCCCAGGTATTTCCAGATCGTGGAATCTCCGGCAACCATGGTGGCAAACTCAACAGTACCTTTTGTTTG
>JAQVON010000067.1 GCA_028702595.1 Mariniphaga sp.
ATGACTCCGTCAGGTGTGCCATTCGGTCCGGAGATATCTTTAAATATAGCATCACCAGCCTGATAGGGGACCATTCTTTCATTTTTCAGATTATGGGAAACTGCCTGTTCGGTAGTAGAATAAACGCCTTCAAAAATATATCCATAAAAACTATTGGCTTGTTCACCAACCATATTTACTACTTCTCCCCCAAGGACAGTATTGACCAGTTTTTCACCTTTGATCTCTACTATCTCATTCTTATTCATAGAGAAGGAAGCCTGTATATCCCATTTAAACTTTGAACGGTCAACTATGCGAAGGAATTGATTAATTTCCAATCCCTTATTTTCCATTTTTCCATTATTCTCTGGTCTGAAATCATAACCAAAATATGATTCCATGGGAGCATAAATGAGCAAATTATCAGTAACTGAACTATAAACATCTATAGTTGTTGCCACCCGGTTTCCGAAGAGGGATATATCAACTCCTCCATTTAACTGGGTAACCATTTCATAACTTAATTCTTCATTGGGTACCAATGCAGGATAGATACCGGTAGTTTCTCTGAACCGAACAGTTTTGTAATAATTCGTAGCAGTTGATTCACCGATATTATCATTTCCTGACCGCCCATAAGTAACTCTAAACTTTAACTCTTCCAGTGCAGATACATTTTTAAGAAACGATTCGTTTGAAACTCTCCAGGCCGCACCCACAGAGTAAAATACACCAAAAGGGACATCACCAACTTTAATGGTATTAACAGCATCTTTACCAACACGTGAAGAGCCGTCAATAGATAGAGTAGCTGTAGCCAGATATTTATCCTTGTAACCGTATGCTAATGTTTCATAAAAAGATGCCCAATTCCATATCCTGTTGGCACCACCAATTTCCCAAAGTCCCTGCGTTCCATCCTCTAACATCCGGTATTCATCATTCTCATGTGAATTTTGGGTCAGAGCCCAGTCCAGCTCAAATTTATTATTCAGGGTGTTAACTCCTGTTATCGAAGAGAAAGAATGATTATTTCCAAAATTCTTACTGTATTCCAGGTAATTGTTGAAATACATAGAAGTCAATGTGTTGTTGGTAGATTTAGCTACGTTATACACCTGACCGTCATAATACATGGCCATCCCTTTGTTCGGCATAAATATTTTCTCTTTCAAAATATTATAGTTCAGACCAAAATTGGTATGGAAATTCAGATTAGGATTGAAATTCACAATAAATCCCAGTGAAGTAGTAAAGTTAAAGTTATTATTCCTGGCTTCAAAATTATCAATAATAGCCAATGGATTACTAACTCCCAGTTCGTCAACATTAGCAAGAATATTCAGCTGTTGTCCGTTGTCATCATATCTCCAGGGATGTAGCATGGGAGATTTGGAAAAACTGGCGAGGATTGGATTTGTTTCAGCCATCCTGGCTGATTCTTTCATATCGGAATTACTATAATTCATGGCTACACCGGCATTCATTTTTAACCAGGTAAAAATATTGAGTAATCCGACAAATCGTAGGTTATATCCATCATAACCAGTATTTTTAATAATCCCGTCAGAATTTACATAACCAAAAGAAAGTCCATATCGTGCAATTTCATCTCCCCCCTTGACATTGATATTGAAATTATTGAACATGGTGTTAGAAAAAATCATATCCTGCCAATTTGTATTATGCTGATAGTCAATAAACCTTTTATCTTTTGGTGTGAGGTACAAATTCGGATAATCTTCCTTGATTCTTTCTTCCTGTTGTCCGGATGAAAACAGCAATTCACTGATCAAAGATTTATGTTGACCAGCGTTTAAGAGTGGCACATGATTATCCGGAGCCATAGAATAACCGCTACGCATATCCAATTCAATGATTGTTTCGGTAGCAGAAGGGTCAAGAGTTTCGATCAGTATAACACCGTTCGATGCTTTTGAACCATAAGCAGCTGCCAGTGAAGCATCCTTTACAACGGTAACACGTGAAATATCCATCGGATTTACAACCAGTAGCGGATTGTATTGAAAACCTTCAAGAAGTGAACCAAACACTCCCATACTGGTAACAGGGATACCATCTATAACATAGAGTGGTCTGTTATCGAGGTTTAAGGAATTGAACCCCCGAAGGGTGGTAACAGCACCACCTTCTGGTGCTCCCGACCTGTTAACGACATGCATACCGGGAACTCTTCCCTGCATATACTGATCAACGGTAAGAGATGGAGTATAGGAAATCTGGTCCGGACTTAAGGTTGATGAAGCAGGAATAAAATCACGTTTGAGGAAATCCTTCGAAAAAATCGTAATCTGATCACTTCCTGATTCCATATCTTCCCGGGTGAGAAAGATAGTCAAATCCGTCCGGTTATTCAGATAAACCCTTTTAGGCTTAAAAGTATTGGTTGGCTCAACATTTAACCACACCTCACCTGAAATGGTTTTAATCGTGAACTCTCCCGACTCATTTGTTACATCCGGAAGTTCAAACGATCCTTCTACCCCGACGGCGACACCGGATACTCCCTGGTTTCTTCCATCAACAATTTTCCCTCTTACCGTGAGCGTGTCTTGTGCCGAAACTGAAGCAATAAACATACTAACCAGAATCGTGGTTAAACCCGCACATTTTTTTATTCCTGTAAAAAAGATTTTATAATTCATCTTTGTTGTTATTTGCAACTGATAGAAATTACTTTACCAATTCTGTTTTTAATACTCTAATTAATCTGTAACCGGCACAAATTCGATATAATCGATGAGCAAACCGTTATAGGGAACCATTGTACCAGGCCCTTTGTAATCAAATTTGATATCGATCTCATCATAAGATGTAATCTCTTCAACATACATATCAAATTTGTTGTAACGTCCACGTGGGAAAAATCTTTGGCCGGTAACACTGGTAATCACACCATTCATCCTACGGAATTCATAGTAATTGAATGATTTTACCAGCTCACCATTTACATATATATCCCATAGTCCACCATAATCCATATGGGTTTCTATAATCATCTGATATTTACCCGGGAAAAGGTTGGGCCCCTTAAATTCAACAGAATATTTGCCCGTGTACCCCTTCGGGAAATCAACGCTTAGCAGGGAATCCTTCGATGCAGTGGCCAGGTAAATTCGTTTGGGCTGAAATGTAACATCAGAAACTACTTTAACTCCTTCTCTCCATCTGTAACGGTTAATCCCGGTTTCAAAGAGTAAACTTTCTGCCTCTTTCCTGGATTTACCTAAATATAATGAATCGGGAATTTGAAAATCATCATAGTTGTAAGCATACCCATTACTACAAAAAGCCAATTCGGTAGGGATATAGTCAATGATGACACTATCACCCACAATGTTAAGAAGTTTGGTTGTATCCGGCGGAATCTTCCAGGCAAATTCCTGCGGTTCAATACGATTCAGGAAAATTCCTTTCTTAAAAAGAAAAGGCATTAAAACATCATATTGCCATTTCAGCGGAATATCACGGTAGTCTACCATGGAACCACCCAAATTACTGGCCACTTCATTTAAGGCATTGTTGTAATCTTCCGATTTCGGAAATACGATAGTTGCTGCATTTTCCCTGAATTCATGTTTTACCTCAAAATACTCGACCTCAAAATTGTTGATGATATCAGAGACAGAATCATAAACTGTATTTCCAAGCGAGTCGAATCCAATCGGCTTACTCAGCTCTTTATCCAAAATAATCGAGTCGCGGCTGTCGATATAATCACTCAAAACCGGATTGGTCATTTTAAAATATTCATACAAATTAGGCTGAGGCTCGATAACATCCTCGATAATAAAATATTTACCATTCAGATAGAGCGGACTTTCAAAACTAACCTCTTTCCCGTCAATTTTAACCAGTGCACCGTATCTTTCAAAATGAATGTATTTATCGATCAAGGTTTGAACAACCCGGAGTCCATGAATATTTCCTGATTGGATAAAGTGAGGTGTAAAATGATAACCAATAAAATTTTGATCAACAGTTTTTTGACTTAAGTAATCATCCAATACCTCATTGGAAGGAATATATAAGGTATAGGGAATATCTGTCTGGAACAATGTATCATATTGATTTTGAGTCAGTATTTCACAGAATTTACTAATTCTGGAATCCTTTTTCATTTCATCCCAAACATTTGCATTCACAGTTTCCGGGTAGATGTCGTAGTGATCCCCCCAATTCCTTTCACATCCTGTAAAAATGATGGAAACAAGGATAAATAGCAGTATTAATGATCTATAATTCATAATTTCAATAATTAATAAATGGGTTCAAAACGGACATAATCCCATAAAAATCTTCCTGGTATAAGCGACCTTATCTCAATTGTATGGGTACGGTAAGCATTAAAATCAACTGAACCGATCAACATTCTACGAAATGGCAGAGCAGCAGTTCCCCCGGTGGTCAGATCAAAAAATCCACCAATTTTGGTACCGTCAACGTACACTTCAATAACTGCATTTTCACTGTTAAATCGTTCCACTCCCAGGTGCAACTGATATTTTCCCTGAACAATACGTGGAAGTTTATATGAGATAACAAAGTCCCCATCGGTTTCCAGATAATCAGCTCCCCAGGCTGTTGATTCCTGATCTCCCAGTTCAACGAAGTAAAAGTCAGAACCACTCCAACTAAGATTTAAAAAATTCATATAATCCTCTAACAGATAAGTTCCGGGTGTAGCACGAAATTTGCTGATCAAGGGCTCATCCCAGAACTCAAAACTAACATCTGCCCTGGAAGGAACCTGTTGTTTCATTAATTTATCAATTCTGTGAATAGATCCGGTTTGTGTTACAATATTACTTTCATCGTATAGAAAACCGATATAATCAATATAAGTTGTATCTGTATCCACGATGATGGTATCAAAAACCTCTTTCCCCTTGTTGATTGCAAAGTCAATTCCTGTTCCATCAACACGGAGAGGAACATCTGAGTAAGTAATATAATTTGTATTGCTTCCTTCAAAATCATCAACAAATAAGCTACCTGTGAGCAGGTGATAACCGACAAAGTTATATAACGGGTTCAGCTCAGAAGTGTAATTGTCATTATCCGGACTGACCAGTTGAATCAAGTCGTTAAGAGAATAAATACCAAAATTATTATAAACAACATCCGATTCCAATAAAAGAGTAACTCCCTGGATGGTGTCGCTTGATTTCATATTCTGACTTAACCTGGCATCAAATCCGGTTAATTCTGCAGCCTCTTTAAAGATAGAAAATCCTGAATTCATGTTCAGCCAGTCATACGTTGTAAAGCTAATCGGATTCAGGGCCGTTTCAATCAGATGAATATACCCATTTGATAATTCGATATTCGGAAATTTTACTGTAGCCTGATTATTAATTTTATAATATGCAGTATCTGGTTCAATAAAGAAACTAACTGTCAGGAAATCTTCTGACAAAGTTTCATCAGAAAAAGCTCCGAATGGGAAATCACTGGAGTGGATTCCCTTATTAACCACATGATACCGGGCAAATTCTGCTGAGTAAGCTACGTTGTTCAGCATATCATCCAGTGAAGAAAACTGGTTATTGGAAGCAATGAAACGATCGATCGCATCATTATCCGGTAAAAACAGAGTATAATCGGTACCATGAGGATTATAACCACTTAAGGTTTTATCCAGGTTTCCTTTCTCCAGAATAGCCAGGAAACTGGAGTACTGTTCTTCATTTTCAACAATATAGTCGTAAATTGAAGTATCTTCAGCATCCTCAAAACCGGCAATGCGTTCTTCTTTATCGCAGGAAATAGCTGCGAAAATGATCAGAAAATATAGTAAAAATTTAAGCTTTCTCATAATTAAAAATCATAATAAGGATTTTGAATCAAATTTTTATTACGCTCTATTTCATTTTGATGAACAGGCAGATACCACCCCAGCGGGTTGTTGAGTTTAGCAGAAAGAATTCGTTTCTGTGTGGAAGGAACGTTACTTATAATTACTTCGATCAACTTATCTTTCCGGGCATAATCATTTCTTCTTCCCATTCTTAATAAATCGAACCAACGTTTACCTTCATAAGCTAATTCTCTGGATCTTTCATCCAAAATAGCATCTTCATAAGCAGCAGCAGTATTGGCAATAGCAGCAGGTTGCAGACCGGCTCTTTCACGGATAATGTTCAGAATTTCGGCAGCTTCATCATATCTTTGAACTTGGGATAAAGCTTCAGCTTTCATGAGCATCACATCTGCCAGGCGATAAACAATCCAATTACAGCTATTCTGATCGGTTCCTGATCTCAGAGATTGCCCGTCGGGGGCTCTGCCCACGTATTTCCAGATAATAAAATCATTTTCGCCATATTTCACAATACTCACATCTTCACCTCTTACTAATTCCTGTGATCCATATTCAAATGCCAGCAATTCAATTGCCTTTTGGCTGGGGTCATAACGGTAAGATGTTCTGTTGGTTAGACCGAAAGTACCGTTATTCTGGTTTAAGTTTCCGTCAAACTGAAACTCAAAAATTCCTTCCAATGTATTTCCGGGATAGAACAATTCAAACCAACGTCCTCCTGGCATCAACTCAATTGCTTCGGAGTTTTCCACACGAGTGGCATGTTGGATTACAGCTTCATAATCAAATCGCCATAACGCGATATCGGCAAGCAATGCATCAAAGGCAGCCTTTGAGGCTCTTCCCTTGTTTTCAGCCATAGTAGCGAAACCACCAGAAGGTGCAAAATCCCGGTATTTCAACAAGTCATTATAAATCTGATTCAGAACTTCATCCTCAGGAGATTGGCTAACAAACACTTCTGCATCGTCATATTCAGTTGGCTCCAACACAAGAGGAACATCCTTAAACAGACGTACCAGGTAAAAATAGCTCAAACTGCGCACAAAATAGGCCTCTGCCAAAAATCCCTGCATTTCAAAATCAGTAAATGTATTATCAATTTCCTGAACAACCGGGGCATTTTTGATCACTTCATTGGCATAATTAATTGCCTGGTAAAAAGAACTCCAGTCGCAATAGGAATTATTCGGGAAAATATTACTTTCCATTAACAATTCCTCATTATTCGGTTGGTTTACATCCCCTTCAATCATATCCGCCCGAATTTCTCCGTAGATAAATAACCGACTGTTCAAGTTGGCTAGTGTACGGTACGAGGCCATTAAAACTGCCTCAACATCCTCCTTGTTTTTCCAAAACTCTTCCCGGATCAAACCTCCCGGAGGCAGCAATTCTAACCAGTCGTTACACGAAACTGAAAAGAAAATAATCGAGGCTAAAAACAGATATCTTAACTTCCTTATCATCTTTATAATTTTTTAAAAACCAATTGATAAACTTATTGTATAAACTTTTGGTGGCGGAGTTCTGGCATTATCCACCCCGATCCAAAATGGATTTGATGCATCCTGTCCAATTTCCGGGTCTTGTCCGGAATAATTGGTAAAAGTGTATAGCTTTCTACCACTCAATGCAATATCAGCCTTTCTGACGCCAATTTTTTTACACATGCTCTGACTCAACCTGTAAGCAATTTTCAGGTTATTCAACCGTACATAATCTCCTTTTTCAACATAGCGGTCTGACCCCAGGTTATTTGCCGGATGATTCATATAAGCTTTTGGAAGCATATTTTCATAATCCTGTCCCTGAATTCGCCATCTGTGTAAAGTAGCTTTACTTTGGTTATTTCTGTTATTCATTCCCTGAGTTTGCAGAGCAATATTATTGATAATATCAAAACCTAACCTGTAGTGGAAAGAGGCGGAAAGATCCCAGTTTTTATACTTCACTAACGATCCAAAACCTCCAATAAATCTGGGATTGGAATCCCCAATATAAACTACGTCATTCAAGTCAATTTTTCCGTCGTGATTAATATCTTCATAAATAGGATCACCTCCCTGAAAAGTATAGGTGTCGGTATAGCGAAAAGGAATAGGCACTCCTTCATTATCACGTAAAATATTTCCGTCAGCATCCTTGGCAACGACATCTTCATCCTTAGCCCATACACCAAGATAACGGAATCCAAAAAAAGAACCGATTGGTTCACCTTCTTTGACTCGCAACGGATATTGGCCATTACCAATAGAGGTAGAACGTTCTGTAACGAAATTGTCAGGTAAGTCGTGGAATGAATTCACGTTGGCTGAAGCATTAAAATTCATTGACCACAGCAAATCTTTCTTGCGTAAAATTTTCACATCGGTCATTACTTCCCATCCCTTGTTAGACATCCCGCCTGCATTGAAATATTTCAGGCTGCTATAACCCGATGAGGAAGGAATATTATATCCATTGAAAAGAATATCTTTTGTTTGTTTTTGATACACGTTGGTTTCAAAAAAGACCCGGTCATCAAGGAGATTCAGTTCAATTCCCACGTCAACCGATGAAATGGTCTCCCATCTTAACTGACTCAGTTCAATACTACTGGGTGAAATGGCAACATTTTCCATGTAGTTCCCTGCAGATTCATAGTTTGCAAAACGAGCATAAACGTCACCAGGCTGTCGTCCTGAAACACCCCAGCTACCACGGATCATACTTTCATTTAACCAGGTAAGCGATTCCAGGAAAGGCTCATTAGAGAACCTCCATCCCAAAAATACACCTTTAAAAAGTCCAAAACGGTTGTTGGGACCAAACGAGGAGTGCCCGTCAAGTGTTAATACCCCCTGGAAAAGGTATCTGTCTAACCATTTATAGTTAAGGTTATTAACACTTCTGACCAATCTCCGCTCATTATTTCCATCCCACATAGCCCAGATAGCCGGAGCAGCAGCAGGATCCTGAATGTTAACACTAGGAGAGCGTAAACTCATAACTCCCATCCATTCACTAGCCCCCTGTTCAGTAACCCAGGTCAGGGCACCTGAAAATTCATGATCTTTGTTTTTAAATGGTGAGCCAAATGCAATCTGTGTTTCTGTTCTGATCTGCTGGTTTAAGTTATTGGATTCATTGGCACTGTTTACCTGTGAATGCAACCAATCGGAACCGATGGCATTATACGGCAGGAATGTCTTGGATTTTCCACCCTGATATTGGAAAGAGATGGTTTCCCTGAAAGTCAACCAGTCTTTGAATCTGTATTGTAATGTAAAGGTATTATCCAATCCGTTGGTAAACGTATCATTTTTCCCCAGGTTTGCAACAGCCACCGGGTTGAAAAAGCCAACGCCATCTCCCTGATAACTGGTAATGGGGTTAAAATATTCATTAGTAGGGTTACCCATTTCGTCTAACTCATAAATACTCATGTTTGGCGCTTTGATATAGGCCATCGACCTGATATTTCTTCCCCCTACATTTAAATTGGCTTCACGAGTACTGGAAGTATAATTAAATTTAATCTGGAATATTAAATTTCGTGAAAGAAAATAATCGAGGTTTACACGTGACGAGAAACGTTTATAAGATGTATTGATAGTTGTTCCCCCTTCATCCAGGTAACTGAATGAGGTGAAATAGCGTGTTTTCTCTCCTCCACCGGAAACACTGAAGTAATGGTCTTGTGACATACCGTTTTGGGTGATCTCCTCCAGCCAGTCGGTATTAGCAGAATAGTTATAGAAATCGATATAATCCCTGTCGTAAGCAATTTCCGGCGGTATATCATAAACACCGCGGCTATTATGCCAGGCTTCCAACTGCTGCATGATATATTCATCGCCATTCAACATAGGAATTGCCGGAGGTTGCACGTTAATATTATTTCTGTATTGATAATCGAACTGTACCCGTCCCATTTTACCTCTGTGTGTTTCAATCAAGAGCACACCGTCGGCACCCTGAGATCCGTAAACAGCAGTAGAAGCAGCATCCTTCAAAACCTCAATGGATTTAATATCCTGTAAGGCAACATTGATCAGGTTACTGATATCTTCAGTGTCGGCTGAAGTCAGGTCAAAGCTACTGGACACCCTGAATTGGGGAATACCGTCAATTACGATAAGCGGTTGGTTATTACCCATGGAACTCAGTCCCCTGATAACAAGTTGCGAACCAGATCCCGGGTCACCTGAAGCGGCAATAATATCCAATCCACTGACTTTACCCTGTAATGCATCGGCAGCTGAGAGCACACCTGCATCCTGCATATCCATCAGGTCTACTTTCACACTGGAGGAGGCTTTATCACGATCTGCAATGTTTGTCAGACCAGTGGACGACCGTGCTTCAGCAGTCACAACGACTTCCCCGATGGCTACATCATCTGATTCCATAGCCACCATGATAGACTGATCGGTTTTCACTGCTATCTCCTGAATTTTATAACCGATAACGCTGACTTTAACAACGTTAGAAGGATCCTTCATCTGTAGAACAAAGTCTCCGTTAACATTGGTTATTGTCCCGTTTACAACACGCTCTTCACTATCATACTCAATAACATTAGCGCCAATAATAGTTGTTTTGTCCAACGCGTCAATTACCCGTCCTCTTAAAACAGTTTGTTGCTGACCATTAGAATATAAAAAACTAAATAGCGTTAAGATGATAATTATTGCTGATTTGAATTTTTTCATTGTATCAAGAACCTAAAAATGACTAATCCTAATTTTTTAAATAATTATTTGGTATCCAGTTCTTCAACTTTCAAAACCCGATCGATTTCATGAATAACTGCATTATTGAACATGATGGGGAACGCTGGCGGCGTAGAGGAATTTTCCGGTTCCCTGACACCCGCAAGCCTGTTTGCTACAGGTGATTCTAAAATATCAACATTGCTGCCACCATCTTTTCCCCTGAGCTTAATAATATCTATACCCGGTTCAATGTACATCTGGGTATTGATGATACTATAGGCTGTGGAACTTTCATCTATCCGTTCGGTAGTGTAATACCCTGGTGAAGCAGAACCATCCGTGAAAATGATTTTACCGCGAACAAAATGCAGCAACAACAAATTACGTAATTCCTCCTTGGTAAGTGAAGCTAAATCAGCACTTTCAATAGCTTCTTTTGTAGGTACAAATACCGTATAAGATTCGTTGTTAGAGACAAATGTATAACGGAATTCCTTAGGCAGAGCCAAACCGGCCTGAACCATCAGGTCGTTAAATTCAGGATAGAGCGCTAGTATTTGAGAGTAAATATCAGAGGTAGTAAAGCTAAACCAGTTATCGATCTCATAAGTAGATCCATTATCCGAGCTAAAATTAAGCTTACGCGGATAATTGGGTTGTGAAATACTGCCACGGAAACCAATTGTTGTTGCAGCAGTTCCGGATACCTCACCGGTTTCATTATTAAAAATCAAATAATTACCTCCCAGGTTTGGAATAAACTCCTTACGTGCAATACCTCTGGGCGTTCTTGTGGCTACATGGTTCAGTACTAAATTTCTTAAATCAGCAGTAGAAAGAACAACACGTGTAAAAAATCCTCCACCGGTAAGTTCAATGGCTTCAAATCGTTGCCGTCCCGAATCGTAAAAGAAAGAGGAGTCCAGGCTGGATTTTTGATCCGATTCAACAAACAGTGAATAATCCATATTCTCCCTTTTCAAAGCGGGTAATAAACCCGATCTCTCAATGGCATACATAAATTTACTATACCCCTGCTGCAGGTATATCGGTCCGGTAACACTACTAAATGCCCTGGGAATTATCGCTTCATTTAACCCGATGAAAGTTGCATTACTACCAAACTGCTTTTCAATGATATGATCTTCATCCAGCTTGATTATATCATCTTCACCATTTATAAATCCTTTGATAAAATCGGTAGGATAAATCTGATTATAGGACATATATGACCGGGCAATAAGCCGTGTAATATGAGCAGGAGCATTGTCCAACGTTTGCCACCCCTGGGGAATTCTCAGGTAGTTATCAATAAAACGCTGAAATGCCTCGTTTGTCGGAGCCATCAATCCATGATGATATCGAATGGTCACATTCTGAGGCAAGCCATATGTTCCTCTGGGAGCACTTGTCTTTTCATTGTTGATGTCAAACAGCAATTCAGGGTACGTTAAGTCAAAAAGTGAATCAACGGCAATTCCCTGATCAGCTCCCGGTTGTTTGATGGTTTCCTGATGGTTGTAATCAAATTGAGGATACCTGTTTAATAAACTCAGAAAATTAGTATATTGATTTCCATTGTTGTTATTCTCAAGAATATCATACGCAGTTTTCAATGGTTCAACTACTTGGTCTACAATATATATAAAGCCATTTTCTGCAGAAATCTCATCACTCAGAATTTTTGCATTGGCATAATACAAATTATTTGAACCTTCAAATGACCTGTTGAAATAAAATTCATAATCGTTTTTATTCAGATTATAAATATCGAAAAATTGTTGAAAGAAAACGGGAACAAACTTCCTGGAGTCGGTAATCACCCTGCGGTGAAATCCGGAAGCCAACGTATCAACAATCATTGTACGGGGTTTTGCACTTCCAGACATAGCTAAGCCAAACTTCCGGTTCTTATCCAGAAGCAACGTTTCCCGCTTAAACCCCCTGGGCTTATCGTTGGTGATATCCAGTGTATCAATCCATCCGAAAACATCAAGAGATTGTAATTGTCGTTTCGACCAGGGATTTTGTACAATATGATATTTCACCATTTCGGTCAGGCGTGCAATAGGGATGTCATCAACCGAGCTGTACCCATTGGCCGATAAATAAGCATTCCATGCATCATTTGATGGAGCAAATACAGTGTAACTCCCCGAAATATTGATGATCTGATCATATCCGGTAAGCTCAATACAATGTGCAAATGTAGAAAGGTCAGGCTCCTCCTGTATCTGAGTATAAATTTTTCCCTGCAACCATTCCGGCCTTTCATACAGAACCTGTTCTTTTTCGCATCCAGCTATTAAAACGGACAAGAACACAATCCATAACAATGATTTGAATTTGATCATATCTTTCTTCATTAATTTCATCTCATTAAAATTGTTAATTCTCTAATGTATTCGATGGAACTCCCATACATTTTAATCCTGCTCCTTGGTGATAAAATACTCATGCTCGTTTCATCTCATTAAAATTGTTAATTCTCTAAGGTATTTTCCTCATTCTATCGTTTATTTCAAAGGTATTCGAAAGAATTCGCAAGCTCATTTCGATGGAACTCCCATACATTTTAATCCTGCTCCTTGGTGATAAAATACTCATGCTCGTTTCATCAAAAAATTACGGCGTCAAACATAGTAAATTAAAGTATAAAAACCATAATAAATGTTAAAAAACAGAATTTCTTCCGGTAAAATAACCTGGCAAAACCGGCAAATAAACGGATACTCTTTTGAAAACTAAAACATTATATTTCTGCATTTTTATAAAAAAAATTTTTGAATATCTCTTTCTATAAATCATTAATTATCAAACACTTAAGCCGAACATTCAAATTAATATATTAAAAATCAAGTTATTCTGATCATTACAGGGTTCATTTGCACGGGTAACTGTTTTTTTCTTTTAATTGGATTTTGGGAAAAACCAGGCCGGCAAATTCAACTGATTCATATCCATTGGTTCATCGCTTCTCATAGGTTGAACTGACCGTTCACTTCCGTCTGAAAGGTTCAGGTCATGTTCATCATTAACGCGTTTCAACTCCCAATGAGAGGAAGTTTTAATAAAGCTGAGCCTGTCGGAATTATTCCTGTCGAGCTGAACAATCAACTCACCCTGTTGGAATGATGCTGCAGGATACCCACCCGTTAAAGCTACATCCTTACCGGCAGGAACCAAAAGGGTTACCAGCAGGCTACTCTCGTTACCATCAACAGTCTTTTTACTGATGGCATTCATTGGGCCGTTTTTCCCTTCCCAGCTGATGACTTTTGTTTGGACGGAGTCGGCACCATCAACAAGGATCAGATCGTTGTTCTCTCCATGAATCAGGGTATGATTATGACGGGTTATTTCAACAGGATGCCGGGTTTGCAGTCTCCATTCGAACGCGGCACTGTTTTTGACCTCAATTTCATCCATTACTATTATATAGTCATCCTTCATCAGGATCATATGCCGGATAATTTTTTGAACGGTTTCCTGGTTATAGGCTTCAGTAAGGTCTGATGCCAGGTAATGGAACGATTTTCCTGAACCCAGACTGAGAAATTTTGCTCCCTTCCCTAGAATTTGATCTTCATTGTTCACTATAATGGTAGAATGATTCAATGCATGACCGTCACCATAACCGGGATCATTTACCATTCTCTCCTCTCCTGTTACCAGCACGAATGATCCCAGGTCTCTGTTATTATGGGATTTATTGCTTATCCAGCCGGCATTATACGCCAGCCAAATTTTATCTGATTGAAAAATGGCATGGCCTGCTCCCCTGAAAAGCACAGCATTTTGCAGGTCAGGTTTTTCTATTGGTTGGACAGCTTTTGCATCCGGCCGGCGCCAGAGAAAATACCAGGGAGAAGCACCGTTCCAATAGAAGCGGGGAGCACCATTATCGGCAGCCCACAACAAAAGCGGATCACCTCCCGGAACTAAAATTTCCATCAATGCATTAATGTCTGAATTGGGGCCTCCCTGCATCTTTTTTTCTATTCCCCATAGTCCTTCGAATGTGTTTTCTGCCATGTTGTTGAAATTGGCATATTTTAAATCAGGTCCTTGTAAATAGATATCCCAGTACCCGGCCAATTTTTCAGTAAATGATTCCATTAATTCCTTTTCTACTCCGAACAACCGCTGGTGGGCCATCATATAATAGAGAGAAAAGAGTTCACCGTATCTTGCATACATGATTCCCTCATGCCCGCCACCGTCTTCCAGGAAAACATGATCTAAAAATTCCAAAGTATATTGATGGGCATATTTTACTGCTTTCCGTGCGGTTTCCGATTCTCCGTAAATAGCCAGCGCCCCCAAACCGACACCTCCATTGACAACACCAGCCCAGTTAGAAACCGGATTACCAACCCAAAAGTCAGGCCTGTCCCCTTCTATGGAATGCAAAAAATGATAAATGCCCTTCTCAAGCAAGGCTTGTACAATTTGTTCTTTCTCCTGTTCTGATAATACATCGTAACACCAGTCGTAAACCATGGCCAGACCATAGCAAACCTCTGCTGTATTTAAATCGGCTCCTTTATTCCAACCCCGGCTCGAAGGATTATACCATACCATTTCATCATCTTCCTCAGGCAGAAAGCCATCGATTATGGCCATCGCTTCTTCGATTGCCCTTCGTGAGTATTTTTCATCCCCCGTTATAATATATGCAAAGGAGGTTTTCCCTGCATTCTCCAAATGTTTTCTGGCACGACCCGGATTCCTGTTTTCAGCATCATAACGCCGGGCAGGTGTCTTGACTACCCCGTCCGCATTCCTTAAAAATACTTCCCAGCGGGTTAAAAAGGGTTCGTGGGTCATGCGACTTCTTATTTCCGGCAGATCATCGCGACTAAAAAACAGATAGGGATGCTGCAAATTTGAATGATCAATTTCTTTTTCCTGTGCTGTGGTAAGTATGGTTAACGGCAAGAATACAGTTACAAAAAAAAGTTTAATTATGGTCGTCATCTCTTCGTATAGTTTAATGTATATGATGCAAGTCGACCACAAATATGTAAAAAAATCTTTATTTTTCCGTGGTTAATAAAAAAAATATATAAACTGCAGAAGGATGATTCTCCGGTGTTGTCCAGGATAAATTCGAGGGGACAAAAACAGAAAAGCCGGTATAAAACCGACTTTTCCTAATAGGTGAAAAAGATTGTCTGCTTTATTAAATCAACAGGTGGGTGTACTCTTCCCTGAGTAATTCAGGCAAATAATTGGCAATCAACCCCAATGCCTTTTCTTCATCAATTTCCTCCGGAACAATAACTTTTTGTCTTTTCAGTTCCTCAGCGTTTAAAACTGCCTGATTGATTTCAACAGGTACACAACTCCAGGCTTTTTTTACCGTTCCAATACCAAAACCTTTGGCTGTGCAGGCATAACAAACTTCAAAAAAATCGGTGCTGATGACATAAAAGATACAATTGGAATTAGTCCTTTTTGTTACCGTAACCGGCTTTTTACTGTCGTTATAAGTAAGTTTCCACATTTTCTCAACATTTTCCGGTTGATTGAGTTTTTCTATCTCCTCAATTTTGTAATGGTTAAAGCCTGATCTTAACCCGCTGGCACCGGCGCGAAATCCCACAAATAACAGACAAATAACAAAAACACATAATAGTTTTATTACTTTCATGGCTAAAAAAATTTTAATTGTTCAACATGTTTTGTTTTCAATATATTGGTATTTAAAAGACGGTTGAATTACAAAATCGTTACAAAAAAAATTGATGTTTTTCAGCAGGATCAAATTCAATTAAATAATTAATTTTAGCACAGGAAAATAGATCAACGACGAATGACGAATTATGAATGAGATAAAAAGAATAGAACCATGAAGTTTTCGCAG
>JAQVON010000068.1:0-2081 GCA_028702595.1 Mariniphaga sp.
TT
Organism: Mariniphaga sp.; assembly: GCA_028702595.1. Lineage (GTDB taxonomy): Bacteria > Bacteroidota > Bacteroidia > Bacteroidales > Prolixibacteraceae > Mariniphaga. The sequence continues at coordinate 3 of JAQVON010000068.1, forward strand.
ATATAGATTTATTCTAAGGAGTATCCTTATCATACCCTTGGGCGATTTTTTAACCATGCTCGTTTCATCCCATTTTAAAGGCCTGGTTTTAACACAGTCATTTTATTGCAAAATTCTTCTTGTATAATCAGATGCCAGACTTGATAATGTGTAATAGCGAATAAATTCTTACTGATAACCGTATTGCCGAAATTAATATCTGAGCTTTCCAGGATTTTGCCTATTATCCCAAAAAGTAAGTAAGATAATTTCTCTTTTGTAAGGCTTAACTCTATAAAACAAACTATTGTGTTTACTAACAAAGCCTTTTCTAATATTCTTCTTCCTTGATGATTCAGTAAAAATTTGAGGGTGACTTTTAATTAAGCTGACAACTTTTTCTGTCTTATCAATAAAATTTTTCACTTCATTTATCCCCCAATTTTCATGAAGATAGGTCAATACTTTGTTATAATCATTTTTTGCCTGATTTGACCAGATAATTTTCATTCGGATAAAGTAAACTTAAAGCATTTTCATTCAATCAAATATATGATTACGTTCATGATGCAATTTCAAGGACCATGGAACTCGCATAATTTTATTTGCCTCACTTTAGCGGTGTTCGACAGAATTCGCAAGCTCATTTCCTGCTCGTTTTATTTTACAAGCCATATTTTTGACGAACCTCTCTCATAACTTCTTCATGAGGAGCAGTCTCTCCCTTTTCCGCTTCCCTATTTCCTGTTGCGATGGCCTGCTGAACAGACACAGGCAACTCATCCCACCAGTCAGTTTCTTTCTCCTGTTTAAGCAATTGGCTGACACTTTCAAGTAATTTTGGGCGATCAGTATTTAATATTAACTGCACCAATTCCAGTTTTTTTGCTTGAAGATTCATGATATTCATTATTTTTCTCTTATATTACAAAATTACATAAAAAATAATTTACACCGGCAAAATAAAAAACTATAATTGCTCTGAACAAAAAGTGGATGAATTTATTAAAGCAGAACAGTATGTGTTTTCATTTGTTCAAGCGTAACAGTTGCAGATTTTGGATTTTCCATACCGATTAAAAGAAGATCGGATAAAACTTGACATTCGTGAAGCATAGTATATTTACCTTTTAATTTGAGTAACTGATATTTTTTATTCTTAGCCTTTTGGCAGATCAATTCTGCTTACATTGTTTATATTTAGATTGTAAAAAAGCATATCATGATGAAGCGATTTGTTTTCAGTATATTTTTGATAATATTGCCGTTTTTGTTTTTTGCACAAACGTCTGAACCTATTCAAAATGCCCCGCCGGAATTGCTTCCCAACTGGACACTTTGGGTTCCGGGGGCTTCCTGTTTTTATCAGAAAAATTACCTGAAGGGAACTGTTTTTGCCGCCCTGGAAATTGGTGGCGTTTACCTGGGCATCAGGCATGATCCTACACTCAAAAGCAACAGTACAAGTCCCTATTACAACTTTCCGCTTTTCCTGGGATTACAGGCATTTCAAACGGAGAAGCTGACCAACTTCAGGAACCAGCTGGAGGTGATGCAATACCACCATCCGGGATTCAGGTACCACCCCATTTCGGAGAAGGAGCTGTATTTGGCTCCGTTCAGGCGGGAGAACATTGTCACTCCGATCACCGGAGGAATGGTTCTTCTGGCCGGTATCTTCCTGGGATTTGAAAAAACCCGGGAACAGCATCGCTTCCGGGATGTCAGGCAAATGTATTTTGTTGACCGGTATATCTCAAGGAACCAGGCTTTGGCAGCCTACGGTGCCACATCGCTTGCCATGAGCTGGGCTGCGGGGGTAGGCGAGGAGTATATTGCCCGCAACTACCTGATGCCCATTTTCGACTACCGCTTCGGACAGAAAAAAGGGCTGATGCTTTCCAGTCTTGCCTTTGGGGGACTTCACATGACCAACCTTTTTTTTGCAGAAAAACCGGATTACCAGGCAACCCTGTTGCAAGTAGCCCAGGCAACGGTACTGGGTTACTTCCTGGGAAGGGATGTTCAAAAACGAAACTATAACATCGGCCCGGCTGTTGCGGCCCACATGTGGTACGATGCCGTACTGATGCTGGGCTC
>JAQVON010000068.1:2181-16320 GCA_028702595.1 Mariniphaga sp.
TTGAAGAGTTTGAGATTAAAACAACTCATTGGGATTGATTTTCAGAAACTCTTCCCAGGGAATGCCTCCGGTGCCAACCAGAAGTACTTTATCCGGATGAAATTTCCCGGCAAATATGCTCATACCCAAATGATCTGCTTTTCTTCCGCTTTTTACCTCCAGTCCTACAACCCGGTCTCCTTTCTCAAGAATGAAATCAACTTCATAATTTCCATCTCTCCAATAACAGAGATTATATCTTTCCGAAACAGCATGATTAATCAGATGTGTCCCAACCGACGATTCCACCAGTCTTCCCCATAATTGCGGGTTTATAATGACTTTTTCATAAGTGTCGTTACTTTGAGAGGTGATTAAGGCATTATTAAATACCTGAAATTTAGGACTTGAGATTCGTTTTCGAATTACATTGCCGGCATATTTTCCCAGTCCGCCCAATAAGCCACAATCAGACAAAAGATGAAGATAACCGGCCAGCGTAGTCGTATTTCCCGCGTCCTGAAGCTGTCCCATGATCTTCGTAAAAGACAGGATCTGTCCTGAATACAGGCAGCCCAGCTCAAACATTCGCTTGAGTAACGCCGGTTTGTCAACCCGGGTCAGCATTAAAATATCTTTGGAGATGCTGGTCTGTATGAGGGAGTCGACAATATAATTTTTCCAGCGTTTCTCATCCCCGATCAGTGAAGCAGAACCCGGATAACCACCAAAATATACATACTGTTCAAGACTCCACCCAAAAGCGGCACTCATTTCCGGGTATGACCAATGTTCCAGGTATATTGTTTCAAACCTGCCTGCCAATGATTTATTCAAATCCTTTTGAATGAGCAGCCGGGAGGACCCCAGCAGAATGACTTTTATATTTATATTCTCACGGGTATCCTTGTCCCACTGCTGTTTTACAAGCTCACTCCAATTATCTATTTTTTATACCTCATCAATTACCAGTAAAAATTCTGCTCCTCCCGAACGCTTCTTCTGTAACCGGGCTGTCTCCCATACCTGTAGCAGCCATGCTGCATTCAGCGCTGTAACCGCATCGGCCGATTCATATAAATTGGCAATGGACATTTGGGATAGCAACTGGGTCACCAGGGTAGTTTTTCCCACCTGACGTGGCCCGAAAATAATCTGGATGAACTTTCTGGACTCTTCAATTCTGGCTTTAACTATCTCAATATGTTTACGTTCAAACATTTAAATATATTTACTCAATAAGTTTTATTTAAACAAAATTATTTGTTGAAAAGGAAGAATAAAGTTTGAGATTTAGCTCAAAAAAACCTGTTAGTCTTTTTTCTTCAAGATGTCATGAATTTTTTTATCGTAAGCCTGACCCCGTGGCACCAGATATTCAAAAATTACAGTGTTACTTTCAACATCAGCACGCACAAAGAAAAATGCCCTTAAATCGCCTATTCGTAACCGGTAAGTTTTTTTATACCCCACTAATTTTTCACAGTTGCTCAGTTGCCCAATGTTTTCTGCTTCTTTTGTTTCAAGTATAGTTTTTTTTACTGAATCGAGCATTTTCCCCGACAATCTTTTAACTGCCTTTACGAATGTTTTGGAGTATTCAACTTTCATAATCCAAGCCAGCTTTCAAATTCTTCCTTTTCTTTGCTGCTAACTATTTCTTTCCCTTCGGGGTAAGTTCTTAATAAATAGGAATATAACTGCGAGTCACGAATATTTTCAGCCAGTTCGTCCAGCGATTTTTCAATCAGGGCCTTTAGGTTTGTACCCTCCTCAGCAGCTTTAATCGACAATACTTTAAATGTGTCTTCATTTAAATCGATGATTTTTCGTTTTCTCTCTTTTTCCATTTTTTATGCATTTGGTTGCAAAGATACATTAAATATATTATATATACAATATATAATTTATCTTTGGGGTAAATACTTTTGAGTTCAAAATCTGATCTATTTGGCTTTGTGATTACAGAGATTTTCCATGTACTTCTTAAATTTTTTTGTTCTGTTATTCGCGATTTTATAGTTGAGAAGCATCATGACACTAGTCACCCATCAAGCTTCATGAACAAAGGCAGATAGATCAAAATGGCCACCAGGGAAAAGATCAGTCCTCCCATGGCTCCGGCGGCAAAGGCAAACCAGAACACTTCATGCTGCCCGCCCCAGACAAAGGGAACCAGTCCGAGTACGGTTGATAAAATGGTCAGCAGAATGGCAACGATCTTTTGGTTGAATGCTTTCAGCCAGGTGCTGAGGGATGCCGGCCTGTTTTTGTATTTCACCAGGTTATTAAAATCATTGATAATATAGATTGCTGCATTGACAACTAGTCCGCTCAGCAGGATAAATGAAGCAAAACCGCCCTGATCGAAATTAAATCCGAAAAGGTAGAAGGTAAGAAATACCCCGGTAAAAGAGAGGGGGATCAAACTGATCACCGCCAGAGGTTTCAGCAACGATTCAAACAGTATGGCCGTGATAAAGAAGATGACCACTACGATGAGCAACAGCAGGACATACTGTTTCTTCTCCTTTGCAGACCAGAAATAGTATGAATCGGGTCTTTGAGCCTTAAATCCCAGGGGGAGGATCTGGTTAAAGGCTTCAATCTCCCGCTCCTGCACTATATTTGACAGGGGTGCCGGCCCGATGAAGTTGTAGTTCAGGTAGATTTGGTAAACCTGGTTTTTCTTGTATATCGATTTACCTGTGAGCCGTTTTTCGATTTGTCCGCCCATGGAGAGCTTTTTCAGCCCCCGGGAGGTTTCTACAGGCCGGTGGTAAAAATCCCATTTGTTGTATTGCCTGTTCTGTGTTGACAGCAACACAACAGGCTGAAGTTCGGTCTGATTGTAGAAAGGCTGCAAATTCCGTTCATACAGCTGAGAGAACAGCGAACCGGTATAATCGGAGTAGCTCAACCCTGAAGAAGCCAGCAGCTCTTTATCTGCCTGCAGGTTAAATTCAAACCGGGTGGACGCATACCACGACTGTGCAGCGGTGATTTCTGTATCCTGTACACGGTCGTATTTTTTCAGTCGGCTTTCCAGCTCTTCGGCAAACCGGTAGAGCTTTTCATAGTTGTATCCGGTCAGCAGAATATGGCTGTTTTTATAATCCATGTTCAAAGCATTCGAGAAACCCTTTCCCACCCCGTAAACCGACCAGTCCATACCGCCCAGCGATATGGCTTTGCTTTCAACCTGACTTTTCAGCAGGTACGGGAATGATGTATTCTCCGCATCCGGGGTAAAATGAATGGTGATGGAAGAGCTGTTATAGCCGGTCACCCGTGTTTCGAACTGCTCTACCTCTTCGAACTGACTGACGTACTGCTCCATTTTGCGAACAGCTTCATTCAGCTGGTGTATGGTGCATCCCTCGGGCATGCTTCCCCTGACATAGAGAGTTGTTTTTCCCGGATCGGCATAGAAATTACTTTCAAATACATGTTCAGAAAAGAGCCGTAATGCACCACCGAGAACCTTCTCCAAAACCGGTTTGATGTTGGTTTTAAATTTTTCACTTCCAAGTGACCGGTTATAAAATTCAGCCATCTTCCCTTCTCCACTGACTTTATCGGGCACCAGCCATACAGGCACTCCGAAGCCGAGAACAGCCACAATAAAGAAGGCCCATCGAAATCGCTTTTCAAAACCGATAAACCGGTGGTAAAAACCGGTGATCCGTACGATCCGTCTTCTCCGTGCGAACCGGGCTGTTTGCGGCTTTATGTGATAAAGGGTATCCATCAGTGCAGGTACCAAAAACAGAGAAACGATCAATGAAACAGTCAGGTTAATGAGCATTACCCAGGTGAAATCGATCAACAGTATCTTCTGGTTTTCCTTCAGGAAGAAAACGACCGAAAGCCCTCCCAGGGTGGTAAGGGTTGCGGCAAGCAGTCCGATGAACACCCGCAGCTCCCTCTGCTTTTGAAGATGGGTGATCATAATGATGCTGTTGTCGATAATAATACCGAATGAAACAGTTATCCCGGCCAGTGAATAGATATTGATCTCAACGCCAAACAGGTAATAAAAAACACAGGCAATGAGCAGGTTGGCCACCAGTGCGATGAACAGGATGCCGAGGATGCGAAACGAACGGCTGGCAACCAGCACGAAAAGAAGCAGGATCAAAAGGGAGAAAAAGGTGCGAAGTCCTATTTTGGTAAGCTCCTCCCGGATGAAAACGGTGCTGTCGCTGGTGACCTGTACTGAATATCCGGCCGGAAGTGTTGGAACGATCTCCTGCAGCCGGTCACGAATTTTCCCCGACAGTTTCATCTGGTTCTCCCCGGGAGCGGCGTAAATCACCAGGTTAACGGTATTTTTCCCGTTGATACGGTAGTACGACGTGGGAGGTTTCTCTTTCAACCTTACTGAAGCCACATCACCTAACAAAATGATCCGGCCGCTCTTGTTGGAGACCGGCAGTCTTTCCCATCGTTCCGGTGGAATATACTTTTCTGTTGCCAGGACAGGAACCGAAAAACCCGGATCATCCTGCCGGTTTCCTAAAAACTCAGTGTCTCCTAACCGGTTGATCACGGCGCTGATTTCCCCGGGCGTTACCCCGAAGTTTTCCAGCAGCTGCGGATCAAAAGTGACCTCCCACTGCAGCGGAGTGATTCCATGAAGGTTAACATCACCGGTGCCTTCAATTTTCAGCAATTCGGGGATTACCCGTTGTTCGGCCACCTTTCCGATCTGATAGGTTGTGGTGGAGGCATTCAGTGTCAATACCATAAACGATGATTGATCGTCGCGTTGCACTGACTGGGTTGTGATCTCAGGATAACTCATCTGCTCCGGCAGATTGCCGCGCAGCTGGCGGATCAGCATGGAAACTTCGTATCGTTTTCGGTTCATGTCGGCGGTTTTGTCGAAGTTCAGGGTAACCACTCCGCTGCCGGTTGAGGAGGTAGACTCCACTGACCGCACCTGGCTGATCTTTCCAAGGATCCCTTCAATTTTTGATGTTTCCTGCTCAATTACCTGGGGGGATGCATTCGGCCAGGAGAAGCGAACCGACAGTTGCGGCAACTCCCGGCCGGGCTTAAACCGCACATCAAGCAAAGGAATGAATGCTACCCCGATAACCATCAGCGCGAGGAATACCACAATGACGGAGAAGGGGGAGGAGGGGGAGGAGTTTGAAGAGTTTGAAGAGTTTGAAGGTTTGAAAGTTTGAGAGTTCGAAGAGTTAGAGAGTTCGAAGGTTCGAGGAGGGTTTGTGGTTTGTTGTTTGTTGTTCGTTGTTTGTTGTTCGTTGTTCATTGTTAGTTCATGGTTGGTTGTTTTTTTGAATCAAATATATGAAAAATTGTTTTTCGATTTTTGTTATTCCTATCTGGATGAAAGACTAAATGGGAAAATTCAGGAGAGCAAATTATGCACAAGAGGATATCTGAGTAGTTACAAAATCTGTTTGATGATATGGAAATCTTAAATAAGTAAGACAGACAACACTTCCGGAATAAAGAAATATTGTATAACTTTGGATGACAGACAAAAGAGTTCCCGTGCATTAAAGAAAAATCTGAAATATTCATTATATTCAAGAAAAAAATGAACACTTCATCGATTGAAATATATAAACTTGAAGAAGGAAGAACTGAAATATCAGTCATGCTTGATGGTGAAACTGTTTGGTTGAGTTTGAATCAAATGAAAGATCTGTTTCAGCGTGATAAATCTGTAATATCCAGGCATATTAATAATATATATAAAGAAGGGGAACTGAAGAAAGAGACAACTATTGCAAATTTTGCAACAGTTCAAATAGAAGGCAGCAGAAAAATTACAAGGAATATCGAGTATTTTAACCTTGATGTCATTCTGTTCCATTTTACGAACTGCCTCATTGACCTGGTGTATGGTATCCACCACCCGCACCACGCCATAAACCGTTTGAAATTGGTTACCAATTCTCACCGGCATATACATGTTCTAAATATCATTTTTTTTAATACTTTCAAAATACTCTTTAATCTGCTTTTTTTGTTTGTCAACATTGTTTATATAATAGAAGTTACTGATGTTACAATTTTCATCAACTAAAAAGAAAAAAGGTATGAGAGGATTATCTTGTGGCATATCTAATTTATTATCAGGGATAAGAAATATATCATAACTTATTCTGTTTAATCGCGCTGTAACAATAAAGTGTCTTAAATCGTTAAAATATGTAAAAACTAAAATTTTTAAATCTCCCAAAATTTCTTCATTTTCACGGATGTAATAAAAAACACTATCTACACAGGAATTGCAGCTTAATATCGAATACCTAAATATCAAACTTTTTTCTTTTACAATCTCATTTAAATATAACGTATCTTCATTCAGGTTAACTAATTTTTGTGAAAACAGTCCCTCCTTTTTCTTATAAACTGAATTATTTGAACAAAGATGTAATAATACAGGCATCACAAAAACAAAAAAAACAAAGTAATTCTTCATTATTTTTTTAATTGGATTATAAAAATTATCGGGTTATCATAGATTGTGCATTGACTTAATAATGTTTTTATTTCTTCATGTTTCAAACTATTTTTTATCACTATATCGTCATAATATGCATTATCCATCAACTTTTTCAGCGCAAATGGACTAATGTGATCATAGAGATGACTTTGGTCTATACTCCCTTTGGGCCAGAATGGAATACTTCCATCCAAATCATTATGAAATCCTCTATCGTGAAAAGCATAATTGAATACAATATTTTTTGCAGATTTTTCATTTTTATCATATAAGATGTCTCTCATGAATGTATTTTTATATATTCCATTAATAAACATATAGTTGTCTGTATCAATAAAGTTGTCTATATAAAAATAGTCATCTTTAACCTTCCAAAAGTCCATACTACTTCTAATTGAGATAGGCATTCTATATTTGTCAAATAAAAAAACAAAACCATTTTTTAAATTTTTATTTTCATCAATGTAAATTATAGTATCTGAGTTCGAATTCCAACAATATAACTTGTTATCTTTCCTATACAATTTTGTAAACCCGAAAAACTCTATATCATCAAAATCAGTTTGATAATATAGGCTATCAATTACTTTCAATTTATTGTTCATCAAATAAATATGATAATACTTACCGGAATTTGAGTTCCTTAGTTCACTACAGTAAAAAGCAAAAGTTGTATCATTATAAAGCTCAAAAGTAGCAGGGAAGAAATCAATTTTTACCTCCCTAAGTACTTTTCCCGATTCAATATCGAAGAGCATAACTTTTAGTTTCGAACCATCGAATAAGATTATTTCCTTTCCTGTACCAGAAAATAATACTTCTGAAGCATGTAAATATTCATTTGGTCCATTACCTTTTTCACCAATTCGCTTTAAGAATTTTCCCTTCCTGTTAAATAAAAGTAACTGATGAAGGTCGTCCCTTACCAGGATGTAATCATCCCTAAACTTAATATCCATGATATCTGCGATAATACTTTCATCGGTTGTTTCCAATGGAATATAAAAGATATCATCTGCAATTAAGCTAAGATTCATTTTTTGATCAATTTTGATACCTTCCTCAATATTATAAGTGACAAAGTCTTTGTTTCTCTTTTCACAATTACAACTTGAGAATAATGTAAGTGCAGCAAAAAAAAATATAACTGTCTTAAACATAGCTTATTTCTTAAAAAAATTAAATAAAGGGGTAAAAGTATAACTTTACCCCTATTATTAAAATCATATATCTGTTGTGTAACAATATATGAAATCCTGACAATACGTTGGTTGACAACCTCCATTTTGACTTGGTTCACAATCGTACACAAATCCTTCGAACACATCCGGTCCATCCTCGTCTCGCCAGCATCGTTTTTTAGCTACAGATTTAGTATTTGGTTCAAAAACATAATTCATTAGACATAAAGCTTGTTCAGAATCCGCGAATGAAGCATTACTCAAAAACGCCAAATTAATATCCCCATTTTTATTCTGATTCGATTCAGTCGAAATATTAAATTGCATCAAGAACAAAAAGTATATTATAACTCCAATTGTTAATAACTTTTTCCGTTTCATTTTTTAATGTTTTTTAAGTTAAGAAAGTTCTACAAACATTCAATTTTTGGTTTGATTTATCCTTTCACAAGCCGGAAACACATAGTTTCTCAATCTTTTTTCCTTATCTTTGTCACATCACCTCCTTTCTTTTTTTTAGGGCAGGAGCGAGGCAGGAAGCAGAGATCCAATCAAGCAAAGCTTCCTGCCTTTTTCCATCTGTTTTCAACGGTATTTTCACGGTAAATATCTTCATAATTATCTTCTTACTCTGCCATAAAGTTAAAACATCAAATATTAAAATGCAAGCAAACATCATCTTATGTAATAACCTGCCGGTTTTATGCAATAACCTACCCGTTTTGTGTAATAACCTGATTTTTCGACGGTCCTTTTCGGGCGGATTTTTAATCTGATTTTTTGTGATTACAGAGAATTTCTATGTAATCTTTGAACTTTTTTAATCTGTTATTGGCAATTTTATGCGTTTCCCCATTTCCCATATTTACTATTTTGCCATCGATATTCGATATTCTCCGGATGTTAATTATACATGAATCGTGTATTCTGAAAAAGTAATCCGGAGTTTCCAATTCCAATAAACCCAGATTTTTACATATAGTATAATTTTTTTTTTCGGTGACAATTGTTGTATATCTCCCCAAGGCATTTATAGAAATGATCTCCTGAAAATCAACTAAAACAGTCTGGCTTTTCCGGGTAACGATCAACTTTTCCATCTCATTGCTTTTTGGTTTCGTAATTTGAATTTCAATAACGTTTTTTTTATTCTCCTTTCTCATTACTTCTTCTTTCTGCCGGTTTTCTTTTCAGTAAATAATACATCAGCGGAATTAAAAACAAACTCACTACCGTGCCTGCCAGCATTCCACCAATAATAGCCAGGCCCAACGGTTTTTGCAGTTCGGCGCCCATCCCTCTTTGGAACAGGAAGGGAAGTATAGCAAGTATGGTGGTAAGGCTGGTCATGATGATGGGCTTTAGCCTGCGGCGTCCTCCCTCGAAAATGGAACGCAGCAGAGAGTACCCTCCGGCCATCAGCTTATTGATGGTGTCTACCTTTAAAATGGAATCGTTGATCACAACCCCGGCCATCACAATGATTCCAATGGCCGACATGATGTTGATGTCTGAACCGAACAGCTTTAGCATCAGAAACACCCCGAACAGATCAATGGGAACTTCAACCAGCACAATCAATGGCAGTATAAACGACTCGAACTGGGCTGCCAGAATAAAATAGAGCAGCAGCAGGCTGATGCTGACGATCAGAAGCAACTCCTTCAGCATGGCGCGGTTTGAGAGTACAGATCCTCCAAATGATACATCAAATCCTTCCTGATTAGCGGCAATCGCTTTCATCCGCGTAGTGACATTTTGAAGTTCCCGGGGCGACACATCGAGCATCACCGGGAAATACTCCCCGTCTTTCCCGGCAACAATCGTTTTTAAACCTGATCCGTTACTCACGCTCACCAGTCCCGACAGCGGTATTGACTCTCCCTGCCTGTTCTTAACGGTCACCTCCCGCACAATGTCATAAACCGTTTGAAACCGGTTGCCAATGCTTACCGGTATATACATATTATTATCATTTATCGTGAACACCGTGTTTACATTGAAGGCGCTCTTTACTTCGCGGTAGAGATCGTTGTGGTCTACCTGGTAAAACAGTAACTTCCCGGGATCGGTTTCCAGCAGTACCAGGCGCCGGGTGATCAGTTGCGACCGGACCTGTTCTCCAAATTCAGCCTCAGCTGTCTCCTGCAGCACAGCCAGCTCGTTCAGATAATTATTTCCTCCGGGGTGAAAGTGAATGAAGCGTGCTACAAGCGGATCCTCTGCTTTTCCAAATGCCAGGTTGAACAGGTTCTCTGTTTCTGAGAAGCTAAAACCGGCTTCCGGGTACCCGGTTTTCAATTTTTCCGTCAGCTCATGAATCAATTCTTCCAGCGCTTCGGGCGACCGGGCTTTGATGTATAACCTGTTTTCTGATATGCCGGCTTCGTCACCGCTGCGAAGCAAATACTGCTGGCGCCCGGCCTCTTCAATCACATATTCCGCTTCACTTCCTAATGTTGCCAGAAGGCCGGATGTTCGTGCCCTGTTCTCATCTAATGAAACCGGCTCATTCCAGTCGATCTCGAGCAGGATTTCATCGTGGCTCACCTCGGGAAATTGAGACACCGGCATCAGGAACCATAAAACAGGAGTACTCAACAGCATCAATACAATTATTGTGACTGATATGATCCGGTGGCGTAAAGTAAATTTTAATCCGGCCTCATACCAGTGAAAATAAAGGGGTGGGGCTTCTTTCCGGACCGTTTGCTTGTTTTTGCCCTGATATATCAAACGGTATAAGGTGGGCAGTAAGGTAATGGACACAATCAGCGAAACCACCAGTCCGATCGATACGGCTACTGCCTGGTCGAAAAACAGCGCGCCGGCCATGCCTTTCATGAAAATGAGGGGAATGAATACAGCACAGGTCGTGAGCACCGAGCTGATCAGGGGGCGGATAACCTCGTTGGTGCCGTTGACGCAGGAAAGAGATAAGAGTTTGAGATTGTTTGAGGAGTTTGAGGAGTTTGAGAGTTTGAGAGTTTGAAAGTTTGAGGGGTTTGAGGAGATTCGTTGGTGGTGTTGGGTGATGTTGTCAATAACGATGATGGAATTGTCGATCATCATGCCTACGCCCAATACCAGGCCTGAAAGGGAGATGATATTGATGGAAAGGCCGGCAAGATAGAAAAACAGCAGGGTAATAACCAGTGAAACGGGAACACTGACGCCAATGAGCCAGGGCGCCCGGCGCTCACGCAAAAACAGGAAAAGGGAGAGAAAAGCCAAAAATCCGCCAATGAACAGGCTCTGCCCCAGGTTATTTATGGAATACTCCAGCAACCGTGTCTGATCACGGGTAACTGAAAACGCCAGTTCGGGATAATCCTTCCGGAAATAGGAAACCATGCGGTCCAGCTCCTTTTTCAATCCGGCCATCCGGGCATCCGACTGTTTGATAATGGCCAGACTTACAGCATCATCCGAATTAAAACGTACGCTGCCCTGTGGTTGTTGCGGCTGCATCTCAATAATGGCAAGGTCTATTAGCGGAACGACCTTCCCGTTCAGGTTTACATGAATATTTTCAATATCGTTTACATCGCGCAGACGGGTATTAAAACGGATATTATACTGGTACTGCCCGTCACGAATGAGCAGATTGCCCAAATCGATGTTGTTCTCACGAAGTGCCTCCTCCAGCCTTGAAATGGAAAAAGCACCGCTCTGCAAATACTCCGGCCGGGGTGTGATCTTGATCTCGGGAAATTGCAGTCCGCTCATATCCACCAGGGCAATTTCAGGCAACTGCTCCAGCCGCTTGCGAATCACCTGGCTGGTGAAGTTACTTAAAGGCAGCAAACCTGTACCTTTTATACTTTCGTCGTGAAACGGCAGATCGTCATCCTGACCGGCGGTCCCTGGTGTTTTCGGAAGTTCATCTGTTTTTTGTGTTACAATAAGATAAAAAACAGGGATATCGGAAGCACTGGCCCTGATCACCTCAGGCCGGCGCATCTCGCGGGGAATGTAGTTCATCACTTTATCCACCTTTTCATTTACCTCAACCGATGCCAGGTCAATGGGCGTGCCGTGGCGGAAGCGCAACTCTACCCAGGCTGTGCCATCACGGGTTTCGCTTTTCATCGTTTCCACGTTGTTCACCTCCTTCAGCACATTGCGCAAAGGCCCGACAACCGTGTTCTCCAACTGCCGGGCTGGCAGATCGGTCGACGAAATACGGACGGAAACAACCGGTATGTCAATGTCGGGCATCAGCGATACCGGCAGAGTGACGGAGGTTACCAGGCCTATCAGCACAAATGCCAGAAAAGCCATGATTACAGCAACGGGACGGTGGATAAGGAAGTGGACCATGGGTTAGTAGTTAAGAGTTTGACAGTTGTTTGAAGAGTTTGAAATTGTTTGACAGTTGTTTGAAGAGTTTGAAATTGTTTGACAGTTGTTTGAAGAGTTTGAAATTGTTTGACAGTTGTTTGAGGAGTTTGAAATTGTTCGAAAAGTTCGAATATGTTTGAAATGGTTTGATGTTTCATTTTTATTTGTATTTATATCCTTTCATGTTACTGTTCTTGAGATAGTTCATGAAATTTTTAATCTTAACCCCTTCATCAGTAAGTTTAGCATAAATTGTATTGAACTCCTCTTCTGTAATGTAATGCCTGTCCAATGCCCGTACCAGTTGAGAACGGCACTCTCCGCAGGAACCTTTGGATACGGAAAGAAACTGAACAAACTCTTTGTTTCCCTCCCTCTCGAATCCTTCTGCAATATTATCCATTATCGATCCTGAGGAATCATTTATTTGCCTGACAAGCCCGAAATCTTTTCTGAAAGCTGAATAGTTTATTACAACAAAAATATCCTTGCAAATATCTCTTGCTAATTTCCATATTTCCAAATCTTCAAAGTTATTTATTGTTGCCATGATTTAAGTTTTATCAAACTCCTCAACTCTTCAAACAATTTCGAACTTTCAAGCTCTTCAAACTCTTCAAACTACTCTACCTCCACCTCCGCCTCATGTGCCAGATTTATATTATTCGAAATAATGATGGTATCGCCTGGTTGGAGGGTTGCACCTTCGGCTGCAACTACTGCATATTCACGTTCGTTTTCGTCAAGAATCTCCACATAAGTCCAATAGGCTGTGCCAGCTGTATATCGAAACAGCACTTCGCGGTTTTGCCGTAAAACAACAGCCTCTTTTGGAACCACCAACCGGCCGGGTATGGACCTCTTTATGCTTACTTTCACATTCATCCCTTCCATATAGCCACCCGGATTAGTTACTTCGGCTTTTATACGGACCAGACCGTTTTCATCAATCCGTGGATTGATCTCGGTAATAACGCCGGTGGACGGATTGACTCCTGCCACAGGAGTAATGGTCACCTTCTGGCCTGTTTGCACCTGAATAATTTCGGTTTCCAGTAAGGGGAACTCAATGGTAAACCGGCTATCGTTTATTAAAGTGCAAAATGGTTTGGAAAGATCAGCCCTTTCATGAGGTTTCTGGTTTATTCCTTCAATTTTTCCCTGGAAAGGGGCTTTTAACTCTGTATTTTTCAGTTCATACTCGGCTTCTTCCAATTGAATTTTTGCCTGGATGTACCCTGATCGGATATTTGCTATTTTCAGATGGTCTGCCGGTATTTGCTCCCCCGTTGATTTATACCCCATACTGATCAGGGCGTCTAACCGGTCAATTTCTGCTTTTTCCATTGTTGTTTCTGATCTTCTCAGGGTAAACAGAAAATCATCCTTTTGGAGCCGGGCAATTATAAATCCTGCGGAAACAGAGTTCCCGTTTTTTGCATTAACCGACTCTATAATTCCCTGGCTTTTAAACCAAAGTTCAGCTTTTAGAATAGCTGCCAGTTTGCCGTTGCTTATGATTTCACTGGTGAAGTCCTTCAAGTCCAGGGTCATGATGGTTACCCTGTTTTTTTCCTGAGGGAGATTTTCTTTGACGGTACCAGCCTGATCTTCGGTTTTAACTTTACAGGATTGAAGAAAGGCAATCTGTAATGAAAACATCAAAAAAATGAAACATTTAAATTGAGATGTAGGTTTCATTGAACTTTTGTTTTAATGTAATTTAGTGGTGAATATATAAAAAATATCAATAAATGAAATTTTATGGTTCCTGGGGCTGATTACAAAACACCTGTTTCCCGTTTACATAGATAAACGGCTGTTCTTCTTCCCCGTGATCCAGGTTTTTGAGCCAGTACAACGTATTGGAAGGCACACCGGTGTATTCCAGAAAATTGTATTCTGCCTGCTGTATCCCGGCCGAAATCCACTCCCCGTTCCAGTAGAACAACTGGTAACTGTCGCCCGGAACGATTCCGTTGTGGGCATTTCGCGGGGCGATCCTTACCCTGTTGATCCGAACCGGTCTGCCAAAATCCATACCGGCCCATCCCTGGGCGCTCCAGGTCAGCATGTCTGCGTCGAACAGCTTTGACCCGGGCCGGTCAGACAGGGTATCGCCCCACAAACGATAATAGCTTTTTTGCA
>JAQVON010000140.1 GCA_028702595.1 Mariniphaga sp.
CGGGAATGGTTTGAAACTTGCTATTATGGATCAGCATTTTAAAATGATCTGTTTCTAAATCGAACTCCAGTACTTTTTTCCCGTTGAGCCAGTGTTCTCCATGCTTTCCGTTCATCACGATACAACTCGTGTTGTATTTCTCCACGGGTTGAAGCAGTTTCTTTTTACCGGGTGGTACCAAATCATATAATGCTCCGGTACTGTTCTTATTTGCCTCTTGTCCCGGAAGGTTTGTGTCATCAATCATCTGGTACTCAAAACCCAGGGCACATCCTTTGGGAGGATAGGCCAGGGAAAGTTCTTCCGAAACATTATATTTTACACCGCTGTTTCCTCCGGGTCCAATTTTCCACTCCCAAACGAGTTCAAAATTTTCAAAGGTGTCAACGGTTATCAGATCAGCTCCAAGAATGGGCTGACCATCAGCTTGCCGGGGCCAGTTTGTTTTGGGCATTATTTTGATGGCTCCGTTCTCGATAACCCATCCATCGGGAGCTTTATCGCTGCCAATTCCTCTCCATCCCCGAAAGCTTTTCCCATCGAACAACTGTATCCATCCCTCTTCCTTCTCTTTTTCTGTTAGTATGTTGTTTTTTTCATTGCCTGGCTGAAAGCTCTTCATGTAATCTAAAAAGACTCGGGCAGCGCGATCGAGGTTTTCCATGGAGCCTCCTCCTTCAAGGACTTCACACATCTCGTAAACCACCCATCCCTGATAGCCGATTTCTTTCATGGCTTCAAACCAGGTCTTATAATCGATAATTCCTTCTCCTGCAGGGACTGCCCGCATGACGGGCATTTCAGCTTTGTAGTTTGTACGCTCATTTTCGTAGGAAAAACGCGGATGAATCTGGTAATCGGCAACAATGGTATTGATAATATAGGGTTTCATTTTAAAGATGGAAGCCCGTATCTCATCGGATGATAATCCTTCCAATGCCGGAGCCCATGCATCCCATCCTGCCATCACGTTGGGCAAATTGACTTCTTTCAGCAGCCAGTACATGACGTCATGGTGAAGTGCAATATCGTGATGGTTTTGAACGGCCAGCGTTACCCCAAACTCAGCAGCCTTTTTCCCGGCCATCTTTAAGCCCTCCAGTACTTCAGCATATTGTTTGTCGTATGGAATTCCCGGTCGTTCATAACCGGTGAAAATACGGACCATATCTGTTCCCAGGTCCCGCGCCAGCTCAGCTATTTCACCTACCCAGGAAGCCTGGATCTCCGCGTTGGGAATCCCAGGCTTGTCTATTCCTGCAGTAAAATCGGTGTAGCCGGCAAGGCCAACCAGGGTCAGTCCAAGGGAGTCAATTTTGGCTTTAAGCAGGGCACGGGCTGCTTTGTCATAATCGTGCGGCGAAACATGCGGCCGTTTGGCTACCAGCATAACCCCCTCATAACCCAGCTCTTTTGCCTTAACCAAAAACTTATCAACAGTCAGCCTCTCCTGCCCACGCCAAAAACCGGCATAGCTGACCGAGTGAAGACAGGTTTTGATTTTGAAATCGGCCGGATTTCCCGTTGGAGTCTTTTGGTTGTTGGTTGCCTGTTCGGGCAAAGATTTGATCCTTTCCTGTTCCTTTTTGAAATGCTGGCCAGATGAGGTGAGGCAAAAGATCAGAATTCCTGCAAAAAGTGCTGATGTGACGGTCATTTTTTTTCTCATTTTTCCCCTCCTGATTTTTTGAATACGCGTTCTATTTTATTCTTCCCAGGTGGCGATTAATTCCTGAATCTTCAGAACTGATCTGCCGGTCAAACAATTTTTCTGTTTGTCTCATCCCAGGTAATTGTTCTTTTTTCCAGGTAGGATTTGTGGGCCATGATGCAGGTAATTCCTTCCTGGAAAGCCATTTCAATATTAGCGATAGGTGTGCCGCCGTTGCGGATGCAGTTGAGCCAGTCGCGAAGATGGAGGTGGGTAACATCTACCCTGCGGCCGTTTATGGTAGTACTGGTCAAACCTCTTTCCGCATAGTATTTTTCGGATGCTGAAGTTACGGCATCTATCTGTCCGGCGTCCGGATTAAAAGAGATCATGGGTGAGGAGGGATCGATGGTTCCCGAATTGATGGCGTCGGCAAAGCGGGTAGAATTCCTGTCGGCTGTGATGATAGCATTATTACCCAGTTCCATGGAAGCATCATGGCCCATGAATACCCTTCCTCTTGAGCGGCTCGAAGCCAGGTTGCCACTGTAAAGCAATGTAAGATCATGCTGTGGATACTCGAATACACAGTGCAGGGAGTCTGGCATTTCGCGGTTATCTTTCCAGTAATAGATACCTCCGGAAGAAGTTGCCGATTTTGGAATACCTATATGTAACAGTTGATTAACCGCGTCATACTCATGGGTAAATAATTGTCCGATCAACCCGTGGTCGTAGTTGAACCATTTGGTCCAGTTATAAAACCTGTCGACACTAAACGGAACATAGGGTGTGTCTCCAAGCCATTGCTGCCAGTCGATGGTTTCTTCGCTTCCCGGCTTGGGATTCCCGTCGGCATCGAGGTGTCTGATCCAGGCTCCGTTTGCCGTATTGCGGTTCGAGGTGGTCTCAATCAGGGTAATTTTTCCCAATAAATTTCTCTTGATGATCTCTTTGGCCTGTTGAAAGATGATACTTTGAGTAATCTGGTGCCCCAGCTGGTAGACAACCTGACTGTTTTTTATGGTATCATACAGTTCGTTTAGTTCGTCTTCATGCATAGCCGGACTTTTTTCACAGTATACATGTTTCCCTGCCCTTGCTGCTTCAATCGCTATCCGCGCATGATGGTGGTCGGGCGTGGCAATGATAACAGCATCTATCTCTTTATCTGCCAGCATCTCCTGATAGGTTCTGTAGCGCTTTACGGGTAGCTTGGGTGCTTCCTGTCCACCAGGGCGGATCTCGTTTGCAGCCGTTGCCAGTCCGTTTTCGGCATGCTGCTCAAATACATCACAGATGCCGGTAATGGCAACATTCAGATATTCCTGTTGCATCCATTCAGTGAAAGTGTCACTGTTCCGGATTTTTTTGATATCGTCGGGATGTCTGAATCCCAGGGCACTGGATAGCTGTCCTGCCCGGACACCAAAACCAATAAATCCCAGACGGATCAAATCTCCGGAAGACTTATGCATTCCGTAATCTGATTTGGGAAATTCAATTGATTCAAGTCCCAGTTCCTTAATCACGGAGCTTCTCCTGTTGGCATCATAACTTCTCTTTCTCAGGATTTCAAATCCTAAAACCCCCACCACCGGCAGACCTGCCAGCGCTTTTATCACCGAACGGCGTGGTATCCCTTCTTTTGGCTGGTTCGTTTTTTCTTCGAAAGAACTATTTTTTTTCTGGTTTGAATTCATTTTTACACGGATTAAAAACGTTAATTTTTATAGGGTAAACACCGATAAGCACCTGGAAATTCTTATCCCTGTCACTTTCTTGTATACGAGATAAATCATTCTGGTGGTTGTCTTTCTACTTTTTATGTTTCCTTTTTTTTACTCTGAAGGCATCAAGGCCAAATGTATAACTGGTAGGAAACAGAGCCAGTATGCAAAGAGCGCAGGCTTCAATGAGGGTTTTGTTCACGATCAGGTTGCTTCCTTCAACCGGAAGAGTATATTCAATTCCAATCAGGGGCGGACTGTTCAGGTAATAGACTAAAACCAGCAATGCCCCCGCAATGGATGCAACTGTTGCGTAAAGACCCAGCAAGATCCCTAGCCCTATGGCAATCAGACCCCATGTATTCAGAAAATCGACTGTCGCCAAAACCCCGCTGTTCGAGGTAATCCAACCGGCTAATCCTGATAGTATCCATTGGGATTCGTTCAGAAACTGGGCTGAACTCCACTGTGGATTGATTAACTTGGCAAACCCTTCATAAAAAATGTGCCAGCCAATAAGAAATCGTAGAATTACAAGCATTGTAAGTTGTAACCTGGAATAATTGTTTTTCATACGTAAATAATTTCTATTAAATGAGCCTTTAAAGCCCATATTTTGTTTAAAATCAACATTTTTTAAAATAAAAAACAAAAGAAAAGAGAGCACTTGTCTGTATGGCAAATGCACGGTTA
>JAQVON010000069.1 GCA_028702595.1 Mariniphaga sp.
CAGATAAAACTGTATCTTCCAACACCTGTTTCCATTTCCGGCTATAGGGAGTAAAAACAGTATAAGGGGTACCATTCTCTTTTACTATTTCATTCTTATCGAAGATCACATGATCTTTATAAGCATGAAAATCAATACCTTTCGAATTTAGAAATCTCTCTACCGCACGATCACGCTCCAGCGCATAAGGCTCATAATCTACATTGGTAAAAACATTTTTAACTTCATACTCCCGGGTAATCTGTCGAAATATTTCCAGAGGAATCCCGTGAAAGATCTTTAAAGAGCTGCCCCACATTTCAAATGCTACCTTTATACGTAGTACTTCAGCATAGACAAATGAAACCCGGGCATCGTTCTTATATTCAAGCTTATCCAGAATTCCAGAATCAAAAATGAATACCGGCAAAGTGGGAAGACCAGATTGAAGAGCATGAAATAACCCGTGATTATCGTTAAGCCGCAAATCGCGACGAAACCAAAATAAGTTGACTGGTATCATCTGTTTCGTATTGGTTATTTTATTCAGGAACAGAAAAAATTATCAATAAATTCCTGCGATGCCAGGTGGTGACCATTTTTTATAGCCGTTTGTTTCCATAATTATATCCATTTTCTTTTCTTTACATATCCATATAACCCGGCTGAAGGTACAAAGTTTCAGGTAAACATGAGTAATTGGCAGAAAATAGAATTTATTAGGAATAACTAATAACGAAAGACGATGAAAGGATTTGCGAGTGACAACAATTCAGGAGTTCATCCATTGATATTCCAGGCGATGATGGATGCCAATCAGGATCACGTAACAGGTTATGGTGGTGATCCCTATACAGCCCGGGCCATTGAAATATTCAGGGAAAAATTTGGAAGTGACACCAGGGTATTTTTTGTTTTCAACGGGACAGGTGCCAATGTGCTTGGCTTATCTTCTGTTACGCGAAGTTTTCACTCCATCATTTGTGCAGAGACAGCACACATTGAAGAAGATGAATGTGGAGCTCCGGAGAAGTTTACCGGATGTAAACTGCTTCCGGTGAAGGCAGTAAACGGCAAGGTTACGGTTGAACAAGTTCTTCCTCACCTCAAGGGGTTTCAATTTGAGCACCATGCACAGCCCCGGGTAATATCCATTTCCCAGGTAACAGAAATGGGAACGGTTTATCAGCCAGCCGAGATTCGGGAGCTGGCAGATCTGGCCCATCGTCATCACATGTTTCTTCACATGGATGGCGCCCGCATAGCCAATGCAGCCGTAGCGCTTGACATGGATTTTAAATCATTTACAAAAGATTGCGGAGTAGATGTGTTATCCTTTGGTGGCACAAAAAACGGCATGATGCTGGGTGAAGCGGTGTTATTTTTTAATTCCGGGCTCAGTTCCGACACCCGGTATTTACGCAAGCAGAGCATGCAGCTTTATTCCAAGATGAGGTTTGTAGGTGCTCAGTTCGTGGCTTATTTCGAAAACGACCTTTGGAAAGAAATGGCCACCCATTCCAACAGGATGGCTGAATTATTGGCGTCAGAAGTGGCTCAGATACCAAAGATCAACATCACACAACCCGTGGAAGCCAATGGGATTTTTGCTGAAATCCCCCCACAACTCATTGAACCCCTGCAAAAACAATTTTTCTTCTATATATGGAATGAAAAAACTTCGGAAGTGCGCTGGATGACTTCCTTTGACACAACCGAAGAGGAGATCCGTCAATTTGTGAAATGTATAAAAACACAATTGAAGACATAAAGCACTCCGTTGCAGGATCCGGGGTAGAACGGGATTCCATCAGCGGGTACCTGAATATACCAATAAACTCAACAGAATGAAGCTGTTCAATTATTATCCCAGCAATCCGCGCAAGCTGGATCCCAAACTGGAAAAACGGATCTTCATCCACAGTCTGGTATTCCCTGCTGCATTTGTTTTGTTGTGTTGGATAATCGAATTGATAAAGGCAACCACCTCCATTCATTTTGTCAGGTTAGGCGTTTACCCACTTCACTGGAAAGGATTGCCGGGAATCCTTTTTTCTCCGCTTATACATTCAGGGTACAACCATCTGATATCCAATTCTATTCCTTTGTTCATCCTATTTTTTGCACTCATCTATTTTTACCGGCGTATATCGTATCGAATATTTTTTCTTCTATACATTTTATCGGGCATTTCGGTATGGCTTGTGGGTCGCGAGGCCTGGCATATCGGGGCAAGCGGAGTTATTTATGCACTGGCAGCCTTCCATTTTGTGAGCGGAATTATCCGGAACGATATTCGTTTGCTTACCCTGTCAATTGTTGTTGTTTTTTTGTATGGTGGTCTGATCTGGGGCATCTTCCCGATTGATCCTAAAATTTCATGGGAAGGACATCTGTGGGGAGCAGTATCCGGTGTTTTCCTGGCTTTTTATTACCGGAAGTATATCATACGGCGCGACAAATTCGACTGGGAAGAAGAAGAAGAAAAAGATGATGATGAGGAGGAGGAGGATGGAGATCAGGCAGGGGAAGGGAGAAATACTGTAGAAGAAAAAAGAACACCTCCTGTTGATGGAAGTACTGGATAAATTTAAAACAGTCTCTGAAAATATGTGCAAAAACTTTTCGTAATCATGTCAACTGTTTCCACAATGAACTATTTTTGCCAGGTATGGGAAAGTATGGACAGGAATAAAATTTTGTAATTCACAAAACATGGCATTAACTATTGAGAATATTTTACTAATTGGATCTATTCTTCTTTTCATTTCGTTATTCGCAGGAAAAACGTCTTTTAAGTTTGGGATTCCTGTCTTACTCCTCTTCATCACAATTGGGATCCTTGCCGGTTCGGAGGGTATCGGGGGCATTTATTTTAATAATCCGAAGACTGCTCAGTTTATTGGAATTGTGGCGTTAAATTTCATTTTGTTTTCCGGGGGACTTGATACCGATTGGCAGGCAATCAAGCCGGTATTCTGGCATGGTTTTACTCTTTCAACCCTGGGGGTGATGTTAACTGCCCTTACCTTAGGGATGTTTGTTTGGGCGATCACAGACTTCACCATATACGAGGCATTGCTGTTAGGCTCCATTGTTTCATCGACCGATTCAGCCGCTGTCTTTTCCATCCTCCGGTCAAAAAGCCTGGCGCTCAAAGGCAACCTGAGGCCTACCCTTGAACTCGAAAGTGGGAGCAACGACCCCATGGCATACATTCTTACCATTTTCTTTACCGGGATGGTAGTGAACCAACACACCCATTTGATAACCATTATCCCCATGTTCCTTACCCAAATGATCCTGGCTGCACTTATCGGATTATTATTTGGAAAAATGAGCACCTGGGTTATCAATAAAATAAAATTTGATTATGAAGGACTCTATATTGTGCTGGTTATTGCGATCATGTTTTTCACTTTTTCTTTCACCGATTTCATAAAAGGCAATGGTTTTCTGGCTGTATATATATGTTCTGTTTTTTTAGGTAATCAGGATATTATTCATAAGAAAAAAATATTAAAATCGTTTGACAGTTTTGCATGGCTGATGCAAATTGTATTGTTTCTTACGCTGGGATTGTTGGTTTACCCGAGCCATATCTTAATGGTGGCGGGGATAGCCATGTTGATCTCCCTGTTCCTGATTCTGGTAGCACGACCGTTGAGTGTATTCTTTTGTCTTATACCCTTCAAAGTTGATAAAAAAAGTAAGGTGTTTTTTTCATGGGTAGGACTTCGCGGTGCTGTACCCATTGTGTTTGCAACCTATCCTTTGCTTGCCGGTGCAGAACAAGCCAACATGATATTCAATATTGTATTTTTTATTTCAATCACATCGGTGGTCATCCAGGGCACTTCTTTGACAGTAGTAGCCAAATGGTTGAAACTGACAATTCCCGAGGAACTGAAGATTCGAACAAAAATAGACATGGAGCTGACTGAAAGTATCAAATCGCTCCTCACACAGGTAGAGATACCCAAAAAAAGTTCCGTTGCTGGAAAACAGGTAGTTGAATTGGGCTTACCACCTACTACCCTTATAGCTTTCATTGTAAGAGACAGAAAATACATTACTCCCAATGGTTCAACTGAGATACAATCAGGAGACAAACTTTATATTCTTGCAGAAAATAAAGAAGCCCTTTCGGTTGTATTTACCTGTTTAAAAATGACTAAAAATTAATGTTAAGTTGCTGTAGAATCAAAATAGCCATGATTTCTTCAGGGTTCATCAAAAAGTACTATTTTTGCCCATAAATCAGAAGTTCATTAAAGGATGATTAGCAGAAGGATTATTCGTACTAAGGTGTTGCAGATGTTATATGCGTATTACACCTCGTCAGATAAGACGCTTGACAGCATAGAAAAAGAGCTGTATTTTTGTATTCGTAAAAGTTACGATCTTTATCATTATCTGATGATTTTGATCCTTGATATTGCAGACTATGCCGAGCGACGGATTGAAATCAGGAAAAACAAACACCAGCCTACCTACGATGACCTTCATCCCAACACGAAATTCACAACCAACCAGATCATTCAGCTTCTTCGTGAGAACAGGCAGCTCAACACCTATACGCAACAATATAAAATGAGCTGGATCAATCATCCCGAACTCATCAAAGACATGTATTCCTCTCTCACCGAATCAGATATCTACAAAACATACATTGAGGAAACAAGTCAGTCGTTTGCTGAAGACCGGAAATTTATCGAAAAAGTATTCAACCAGATTATTCTTCTCACCGAAGATCTGTATGAGATATTGGAAGAGCAAAGCATTTACTGGAATGACGATATTGAATTTGTCATTTCCATGATCAATAAAACCCTCAAACAATTCCATCCTTACTCTGACAGCAGTCAGAAACTGATGCCCATGTTTAAAGACCAGGATGACAGCGATTTTGCTAAAAATCTTTTAAGAAAATCTATCATTAATCACGATGAGTTGCGGGGTCTGATCAAGGAGCATTCAAAAAACTGGGATCTTGAACGGATTGCCTTTATGGATATCCTCATCATGCAGCTTGCCATAACAGAATTCATATGGTTTCCCTCTATACCGACAAAAGTTTCCTTGAATGAATACATTGAGCTTTCAAAAATGTACAGCACCGAAAAAAGCAGAAATTTCATCAATGGAATTCTGGATAAAACCCTTAAAGACCTGAAGAGTTCAGAGAAAATCAATAAAATAGGCCGGGGATTAATTGGTGAATCTTAACCGTAGGTGGAAAAAACCAAAACTAATCATTACTTTTGCCTGATTTATAATAAATTTGATAATAATTAAAACAAAAAAAATGATAAACAATTTATTGATGATGCAGCCCGAAGGGCAGGATGCCAATCCGTTAATGAGCTTTCTGCCGTTAATTCTTATCGTAGTGGTCTTTTATTTTTTCATGATCCGCCCGCAGATGAAGCGACAAAAAGAAATTCGTAAATTCCGTGAAAGCCTTGCCAAAGGAGACAAGGTAGTTACAACTGGGGGAATTTACGGACGGATTATTGAAGTAAAAGAGACAACCATTATTCTGGAAGTTGCCAAAGATGTTCATATTAAGGTAGATAAAAACGGGGTGATCAAGGACATGTCTGACGCTCCCCAGCCACGTTAAACAGGATTATTCGGATTATGCGAATACCGGTAAAGGTCAGGTGTTTTTCAGACATTAAATCTGAAGTGCATAATATCGCCATCCTGAACCACGTATTCCTTACCTTCCACAGCAATTCTTCCGGCTTCCCGGCAGGCGTGTTCTGATCCCAGTCTGACATAGTCATCGTACTTGATTACTTCTGCCCGGATGAATCCTTTTTCAAAATCAGAATGGATAATTCCTGCTGCTTTGGGGGCTTTGATTCCTTTTATATATGTCCATGCCCTGGTTTCGTCGGGACCGGTTGTAAAAAATGTTTCCAGGTTAAGCAAACGATATGCAGTATGAATCAATTTGTTTACACCGGGCTCATCTAACCCCAGCTCTTCCAGGAAAAGCAACTTTTCTTCATAAGTTTCCAATTCTGCAATATCGGCTTCTGTTGCAGCAGCTATAACCATGAATTCAGCATTTTCACTTTTTATGGCCTCTCTGACTGCTTCAACATAGAGGTTGCCCGATCTGGCTGAATTTTCATCCACATTACAAACATACAGAACCGGCTTATTGGTTAACAGAAAAAAATCTTTCGATAGTTTCTCTTCCTCCTCCTGCAGGTCTACTGTTCGTGCCGATTGTCCTTTTTCAAGTACTGATTTGTATCGCAGAGCTATTTCATACAATTTTTTAGTTCGGGAATCGCTTCCATGCTTCACCTGTTTTTCAAGCTTTTCAATCCGGTTATCAATCGTTTCCAGGTCTTTCAGCTGCAGCTCCGTATCTACTACCTCTTTATCACGTACCGGATCAACAGTTCCATCCACATGGGTGATATTATCGTTATCAAAACAACGCAATACATGGATGATTGCATCGGTTTCCCGAATATTCCCCAGAAACTGGTTTCCCAACCCTTCCCCTTTGCTGGCTCCTTTCACCAGACCAGCAATATCGGAAATTTCCACAGTAGTCGGGACTATTCTTTTGGGATGATCAATCTCAGCCAGCCTTACCAGTCTTTTATCGGGAACCGAAATCACACCAATATTGGGATCAATGGTACAAAACGGGAAATTTGCCGATTGTGCTTTACTACTGGACACACAATTAAAAAGCGTAGATTTACCTACATTGGGTAAACCAACGATCCCACATTTTAATGCCATAACTCTGTTTTATAATTTATCGCGCAAAGGTAATGTTTATTGACCTTCATTCCCTCATTTTTTTTTAAATCCTGCAAATTCTTAGAGACTGTTTTGATTTTGTTTTTTAGAAATATTCTGATGTATTTTTTTGCTCAGACAAGGAAAAATTGACGCGAATAGGTGAACAAAACTCTACCCTCACGTTATGAATGTTTTTGCTACTATTGTCATATATTTGAAGCATATTTATGAAACAGGCCGCAGGTACCTGAAAATATAAAACCGATTCATTAAACTTTTCGGTATTCAGCTGGTCATACTGATAAATTCTGATGATGCAAAATGATGACCAGGAAATTATTGCTCAATTAAAGCAGGAAAGTACCCGGGAGGTTGCTTTTCACCGCCTGGTAAGTATGTATCAGGAGCCGTTGTACTGGCATGTCAGGAAAATTTTGCTGAGTCATGAAGACAGCGATGACGTACTCCAAAACACCTTTATTAAAGTCTGGAAAAGCATTCACAAGTTTCGTGAGGAATCATCTCTTTATACCTGGTTATACCGGATTGCAACCAATGAAGCAATCACCTGTTTAAATAACAACAAACGGAGAAGCATGCTTCCACTGAACGAGGTAAGCGATATCCTGATGCATAATCTGAATTCAGATCCCTATTTGGAAGGGGATAAAATTCAATTAAAGCTGCAAGAAGCCATCGTCCAGCTTCCCGAAAAACAAAGAATTGTATTTAATTTAAGATATTTTGATGAAATGAAATATGACGATATGGCGGCAATACTTGATACATCGGTAGGAGCACTGAAGGCATCCTACCACCACGCGGTGAAAAAGGTAGAAGAATACATGAAAAACACTGACTAAGCAATTGAAATTAAACTTTTTTTATTTTAAAAAGTCAAACAGTTAAATAAGGAAGAGATGAAAGAAAATAAAAAAAATGTTCCTGAATCATCGAAATTAAAAAATGAGCTGCCATTTGTTGTGCCAGCTAATTATTTTGATGATTTCTATGCCAGGCTTCACACCAGGCTGGAGACTGAGGAGCTTGTTCTTCCAAAGAAAAGAAACAAAGTTATCAGGCTGCTTAAACCTGCATTTGGTTTGGCAGCCAGTTTTGCTTTGATAATCATGCTGGTTTATTGGCCTGTAAAAACCTATCTTCCGAAATATCTGGCAAAAACGAAAAATATTGAAACCGGAATATCGAATGAAGATGAGACTTACCTTTCCATGATCAATAATTTAGACGAAAACTCTTTTTTTGCCCTTCTCACAGAAGTTTCAGAACCAGAACTCCTCCAGGAGGTTGGGCTTAATGAGGATGAGTTTCTCAGCTACCTGAGTTCCAGTATTTCTGACTATGAGATATTTATACAATCTGAAAATTAAAAGTATTAATTATGAAGCGATTAATAACCTTCCCTATATTATTCTTCTGTATGTTGGCCTCCTTTGCTCAGCACAGGGATAAGGCAGATGAGGATTGGTGGGAAAAATTCCGCTCCGAGAAAGTAGCCTTTCTGTCTACCTTTTTGGAACTGACGCCTGGAGAAGCACAAAAATTCTGGCCCGTTTACAACCAGCTGGAAAAAGAACGCTGGGAAGCCCAGAAGCTACGTAAAGAGCTGGAAGAAAAAGTTTTAGAAGCCAAAGAATCTATGCCGGACCACAAGATTAAACAGCTCACCCGTGAGTTTGCCGGCAGTTTAAAAAAGGAAGCCGATATGTTGGCTGTTTACAATGAAAAATTTCTGGAGATCCTTCCTCCGGGAAAAGTGTTGAAACTCTATAAAGGAGAAAATGAGTTCCGGATGCACATGATCAAAAAATTCAGGGATAAAAGGAGGAATAGCGAATAATTCTGCCGCAAAAAAAAAAGAATTCACATTCATTATTCATGCAATGTGAATTCTTTTTTTGATCACCTGTCAGCCCTTTCGAGCTAATTGGGAAACAAAAAACCTACAGCGATTTAAACCATTCCTGAAAGTATTTTCCTACCCAGGGTGTTTCTTTCATTTCCCCCTGAATAGCCCCAACCAGACTCAATATCCAGAAAACAAAAACCAGGATAGAAATAATCCATCCGATAATAGGAATAAACGATAATACCAAACCCAGTAGGTAAAGTCCTAAAAGCTGCCGGATATAGTAACTGGCAAATTCATCTTTTTCGCTACTGTTAATAACCAGCGCAATGATCCAACCAATAATTGTAATGTGGGCGACAATAGCTTTTGTTTTTCCATCCATAACTTTAAAATTTAAAAGTTTGTCGAAAAGTACACAATTTTAATTGTCTGACATAGAAAATTTACAATTATTATTTTTTTGATTTGCAAAATTTTAAACTCTTAAAATAACAGAGCTTAAAGGGTTGATCAAACGTCGTAATTAAAATTTCTCAGGTGATGTCCCATACGGTCTCTTTTGGTTTTCAGGTATTTCTGATTATAACTATTGGGTTTAATTTCTATCGGGATAATTTCGGTTACTTCAAGGCCAAAGCCTTCAAGTCCCACACGTTTCACGGGATTATTTGTCAGGAGCCGCATTTTGGTTAATCCGAGGTTACGTAATATTTGGGCTCCCACGCCATAGTCCCGCTCATCGGCTTTGAATCCCAGGTGCAGGTTTGCATCGATGGTATCCATTCCCTGTTCCTGTAATTTATAGGCAGCAATTTTATTGAACAGTCCAATACCACGACCTTCCTGCATCATATAAACGACAACACCCTTTCCTTCTTTTTCAATCATTTCCATTGCTCTGTGCAGCTGGTCGCCGCACTCGCACCGCAAGGAGCCAAAGATATCGCCAGTCATGCACGAAGAATGAACACGTACGAGGACAGGTTCATTGGCGTCCCATTTTCCTTTTATGATGGCGACATGTTCAGCGCCATTTGATTTTTGGCGAAACGGCACGATGGTGAAATCGCCAAATCGGGAAGGCAGTTTTACCTCTTCGCCCCGTTCGATCAGGCTTTCGCTTTGTAAAAGAAAGGAGATCAAGTCTTTAATAGAGACTATTTTCAGATTAAATTTTTCAGCCAGTTTCACCAGTTGGGGCAATCGTGCCATGGTGCCATCGTCATTCATAATTTCCACCAGCACTCCTGAGGGGTACAAACCTGACAACCGGGTCAGGTCGACTGCTGCCTCAGTATGTCCGCTTCTGCGTAATACGCCCCTTTCCTTTGCTTTTAACGGAAAAATATGTCCGGGGCGAGCCAGTTGTTCGGGCCGGGTATGTTTATCTACCAGCAACTTAATGGTGGCAGCCCTGTCATGTGCCGATATTCCGGTGGTAACTCCGGAAGCAATGGCATCAACCGATACGGTAAACTGAGTTTCGTGATGAGAGGTATTCTGTCCCACCATTAAATCCAACTGCAACTCTTCACAACGC
The DNA here is from genome assembly GCA_028702595.1 of Mariniphaga sp. Lineage (GTDB taxonomy): Bacteria > Bacteroidota > Bacteroidia > Bacteroidales > Prolixibacteraceae > Mariniphaga. Next base: position 10,170 of record JAQVON010000069.1, read on the forward strand.
TTTTCTGTCAGGGCGACACAAATCAATCCCCGACCGTGAATGGTCATAAAATTGATAATTTCAGGCGTAATTAACTCGGATGCTACAATAAAATCACCCTCATTTTCCCGATCTTCATCATCAACAACAATAACTAATTCTCCATTTTGAATTGCATTAATGGCTTCCGGAATAGAATTCAATTGAATATCTGACATCTTAACTCCTCATTTAATGAAGTGCAAAATTACAATAAATAATCGATTACATCCTGCATATTTTGCCCCGGGAAAGGATACTCCGAGAACTTTATAATTTCTTTAGATTGTATGACCGGATTCAGCTGAAGCTGCTCGTTTTGATTTTTCCCAGCTTGCCGGTTGTTTTCCCCCGAAGTACCTTATTATTCCACGAATTGCAGCATAATGGATGGATACGAAATAATAGGGAACAAAAAGCAGCTTAAACCGGAGCTTTTGATTTTCGAGGTACCAGCCAATGAGGGTGAGAAGGTAGCCAAAAAGTTGAAAGAGAAAAAACAGGGAATAGAACAGAGGAGATGAAAAGAAGCCGGTTTGCCACACGATGATGCCATTGATCAGAATCAGAAGGAACAGGGAAATGGGTGCCAGTGTCCATCTAAGTACTTTATGGGAGGCATATTGCCAGCTAAGCAAGCCATATTTAAAGGGGTTTAATAAAGATTTCAGCCGGAATAGTGTTTGCATACCGCCAGCAGCGATGCGTATTTTTCTTTTCAATTCTTCCTTCACATTTAATGATGCGGTTTCTTCGGCATAGGCGTTGGGAGTGTAGGCAATTTTATAACCTTTTTGTGCGATGCGCAGAGAAATGATAAAATCATCAAGGATGGTATCGGTTTCTACCTCCTCAAAAAGTTCTTTTCTTATGGCGAAAAGCTCTCCAACGGCACCCACAGCTGAGTTCAGTTCGGCATCCAGTTTTTTCACCCATGATTCAAATCTCCAGTACAGGCCTTCACCTGCGGCAGCTGCGTCATCAGCCACATTCTCCACTATTCTTTTCTCTCCTGCAACACAGCCAATTTCCGGGTTACTAAAGCTGCTGACAATTTCCCGGACTGCATTTTTGTTCAACCGCGTATTTGTATCAGAAAAAATAACTATAGGTGCCTGAACAAACTTCATTCCTCTGTTCATGGCATTCATTTTTCCCCTTCGTTCAGGTTGGTGATGAACTTCGAGTTCAGGAACATTCCGCAGGATATCAGGTGTACCATCATCTGAGCCATCGGTGACCCAAAGGTATTGCACTTTTTCCCGGGGGTAATCCAGCAGGAAAGAGTTCTCTACTTTCTGAAAAATAAAATCTTTTTCGTTATATGCGGTGACAAAAAGACAAACGTCAGGTTCAAATCCTGGTTCCTTATTTCCTGTTTCTTTGTGGAATAATCTCTTGATTCGGATAATGATATACAAAATCAACGGATACCCCACATAGGCATAGAAAAGAATAAAAAAGAAGATCCAGAAAAGAAGCTTTACTATCATTCAATATGTTTTTTATAAAAATCAGTGAGTGCTCCAGCCAGGGCTAAGTTATCAAATTTATTTTGAATATACTCGATGGCATTTTTACTGATATTCACAAATAGCTCCTTATCGGCGATCAACTGTTCAATTCCAGCAACAAATTCCTTTTCATTTTCAGCAATCAGGATATTTGTTCCCGATTGGGTAGCGATTCCTTCGGTACCGATAGGAGTAGAAACAATAGGTTTACCCAGTGCCATGCCCTCAATTATTTTGATACGCATTCCACTACCGGAGAACAAGGGTACGACCATAATAGATTTTGAGTTCATGAATTGATAAGCATCCGGCACTTCGCCCAGGAAAATGATATTCGGAACATTGAACCGGCGCACCAGCCAGTCGGGAGCTTTTCTTCCGGCAATATAGAACTTAAGTTCCGGAAATATATGGCGAATTTTTGGCCAGCATTTTTCGATAAACCAGATCAATCCTTCCTGGTTTGGTGACCATTCCAGGGAACCTATATGAAAAAGAGAGGGATGTTCAAGATTCTTTGAATGAGGGATCAGTACTGTAGTGTCGATACCTGTTGGAGAAACATGTGAGGGGCGTTTATTCCCTAAATTATCGAGAATAATCCCATCGCGCTCGGTAATGGGAACCAATAAATCATATTGATTAATAAAATTTTCCTCAAATTTCTTGATTCGTTTGGCTAGAATTTTCAGATAGAGATATTTTAATCCACTGGAAAGCAATGCGGTACGCTCCCATATTTCATGTTCAATATTGTGTGCGCGATACACAATTTTTGCTTTCGAGTATTGACGGATTAATGAGATATAGGGACAAACATACAGTCCTTCCAGCTGAATAATATCGAAATCATTACTTCGTAATATCATTTTTAACTCACGGGCGAAAGCTTTTGACACAAACCGGACAGCGTTGTAAGGTTTTCCTGAAAAGAAAAGATTCAGAAGTGCCGGGAAAGCTGAGATTTGGGCAGGAACACTAACCAATCTGAAGTCAGCCCAGTCTTTTACTGATTCGGGAATTTCAGATAGATCGGTATGGTGTTTTTTGGTATTCATAGCGAGTATGGTTACTTTATGTCCCAGCAATGCAAAACCGCTGGTAAGATTCATACAAGCGATAGCACCTCCATCGTTGGTAGGAAAAGGAACTTTATTGGTAACCTGTAAAATTTTCATCTGATAAAAATTAATTATTTTCTATGATATCAGTTGGTACTCGCATATTTTCAATCATGCATATTTGTGGCATGAATCGTCATGGTCGTTTCATCCATTTTTTTAATCTCTCCAATCCAAGGTTTTCCAGCAACTTACTATATGTTTCGGCACTCATAAGAGCGGCATCGGTAGCTGCCTTATAGGTGAGCCAAATACCAAGTGGCAGGAAGATAAAGCTGGAGAACCACATTCCGGCAAACATTTCCCATACATCCTCACGAGCTGATTTTTCACCTGTCATGGATACGATATAGTAAGCGATAAACATCAAAATAGAAACAACAACCGGCATTCCCAGGCCTCCTTTTCGGATAATGGCACCCAGTGGGGCGCCAATAAAAAAGAAGATGAGCACAGCCAGCGAAAGGGTATATTTCCTGTGTCGCTCCATGGTGTACCTATTCAGATGTTTTTTTCGGTTATAAAGTTCATCATCATATAGATTAAGGGTTTGAACATTGTTCCGCGCGTCATTCAGGGCAGTGCGGGCAATTTCCGCCATCATCCATTTATCCTGGCGACTAAAGAGTTCATCGAAATCAAAAATTGAATCGGGTTGAATTTCGGATTGAATTTTTAAGGAGTCATATTTAGCGGTCAGATTATGAACCTTCCGGGTTACAGAAGTATTCAGCCGGATATTCAGCATGAAATTCCGCAGTCTTCCATAGTAGTCTGTACCAAGAGAATCTTCCATAAACTTAAGCTGTTCAATGTTTAGCATACGAAAAGTATTCCGGAATATGTTCTCATCGGATCGGTTGAACTCAAAACCTTTGACTTTAATTCTGATGGTTTGGTCCTCAAAATTATCGCGACGAAATGGATAAGTCTCCGTATCATTTTTATTTTGTTTGGCTTCCTCCGAGTATTTTACACCGTTATACAGGTTTAACACCATAAATTTTTTATCTTCTGTAATTCGAAGAAACCCGGAATCGGCTACAATAACACTTTGATTTGTTTTACTTTTTGTGTGGTCATAAATAAGCAGATCATAAAGAACGTTTGTTTTTTTGTCCTTACTGCCAATCCGGATACTGTAACCGTCAATTTCGTTTGTAAATACTCCTTCCTGTAAAACAAGTTCCGGTCGTTGTTCCCGGATACTCCAGAGCAGGGTTGTAAATCGCAAGTTGGTATGTGGCAGGACGTTATTGGCGAAATAAAAAGCAATACATGTAATAAAAACAGCAATGTAAAGCAGGGGTTTCATGATGCGAAAAAGGGAAATACCGGAAGATTTCATGGCAACCAGTTCATAGTTTTCCCCCAATGATCCAAAAACCATCAGGGAGGCCAGGAGCATAGCCAGAGGGAAAGCATAAGGGAGCAAACCAAATGTTGCATAAAATATCATTTCCCCCATCAGACCTAAATCAAGACCTTTTCCAACCAGATCGTCAACATATCTAAAAAGAAACTGCATCAGCAGGACGAATATCACAATAAAAAAGGTCATAAAAAATGGACCCAGAAATGACTTCATGATATACCAGTGCAACTTCTTCATTAAAAGCTCTCAATTCATTGTAATATTCACAAAACTAAATTTTTTTAAGCATTCAAAAAAACAAAAGCGGGTAAGAAGCCAATAAGGGTTAAATAATTTATTATATAGTAAAGAAAAGGAGGATAAAAGTCAGATTGATCAGTAAGGTCAGGAACCCAGGATATGTTTCAGATCAGATACCTGTGTACTCCAAAGGTCTTTGATTTCGTCTACTTCGTCTTCTTCAGCAAAATCGACAATAATAAGAGAAACGTCTCCGGTGAGTTCATCCTGAGAAATTCTAAACTCAAAATAAGTATCTGTTTGATCTATCCAGCAGTAACGAACCAGCCGGTTTTCTTTGCGCAAGATCATTTCAGCGGTTTGTTCTGAACCTTCCCAGCAAAAAGTATATTTTTTTCCCTGAACACGTACATCATCAGCAAACCATTCAGCCAGTCCTGATGCAGTGCTAAGTCTGTTAAATAACACTTTGGGAGAACAATTTATTACAAATTCCAGTTGAACTTTTTCCATATTGCGCAACGTTCAGTTTTCCGGCAATATAGTTATTCTCATAAAAAGAAACAACAGGATTTCTACTGTCCGTGTAAATTTTATTCAAATTCTTAAAAAAGTTTCATGCCGGAGTAAAAAGATTGCTATATTTGCACCTCAAATTTTGAAAAATGGCGAGGTAGCTCAGCTGGTTAGAGCGCATGATTCATAATCATGAGGTCGGCGGTTCAAGCCCGCCTCTCGCTACCTGAAAACAAGGCAGTTACAAGATAAAAATTGCAGCTGCCTTTTTCTTTGAATACATATTTGAATACATGAAAATTTATTTGTCTGAAAAAACTCTACTGTTGAAAATTAATGGTGGGGTAAAAAGAGATTACCCCGGAGGGATTTTCCCCCGGTAAATTAAAAGCTATTTTTCAGATTTGTAAAGTTCTGTAAAGTGGCTGTTCCTTAATGCCCTAAAGTTTTACTGTTTCTTTGATAATAGTTGAAAATCAGATTTTCGATTTGAGTTAAGTATCATTCGTTTTAATTCTGAAACTGGAATTACTTCTGTTGATTTAGATTCCTCATTATAAAAGAAAACATAGTTTTGTGTTTTTCCGATAAAATAATTACAACTATCTGATTTAAACATGCTTTCATCTTTTAAAATAACAGTTGTCCCATATGTAGTTTTGTTCTTTTTCACAGAATGTACCTCTTGATATGTAACCCATATTGTTAAGATTACAAAGAACGTTGCTGTTAAAAGTAATTCAGAAATTCTTTTGGTATTTTCAGAGGATTTTAATTGATTATGTTTTACCTCTACCTCTGAGGCAATAACATATAGTAAAAAACCACCAATATAAATAGCTATCAACAAGATAAAATCCTGAAAATAGATCTTTTTTAGTATTATCCAAACTGTAATATGGATGAGTAAATAAGCAAAGAAACTAAATAATACATAGTCATGGAATTTTAAATACAGCCAAAGCCTTTTAAAAAAACTCTCCTCATTTAATATATCTTGTTTTAATTGTTTTTTACGTTCATGTTCAGATTTCCCAGTCTGTAAGATTGACTGAATAGTAGAATACAAAAAAAAGATAACTGCAATAACCAGGATGTGAAAGAAAGAAGTTATAATCTCAGAAAATTCCAAATAACTAACAATGTTAATCCCAAAACTTTGATAATAAAAGAAAAGCATTGTAACTCCAAGAAATACAATAACGGCTCCCATATAAGAAATTAATTCCGAATA
>JAQVON010000141.1 GCA_028702595.1 Mariniphaga sp.
ACGCAGCACCAGCAGACTGATTCCAGTGCTTAAAAAGAAAAACCAAAATATGGGTGCCGTAAAGTTGACCATCGCTTCAAACCCATCGGGCATGGTGGCGCCAAAGAATACAAGCAATAAGGCAATAGCTCCCTGTAATAGCAGGGAGTTTACCGGTGCTGATTTCTTCCCGTTCCACTTCCCTAAAAAAGAGAGAGGAGAGAAATCTTTACCCAGAGCGTAACTCGATCGAGCACCAGTAAAGACAGTGGTGTTCAGTGAAGTAATTGCCGATAGCGTGATCAACAGACCGATCAGTACGGCTCCTTTCTCTCCCGTGAGCTGCTGCATCATTTTCATACCAACCGCCTCGGAAGCTCCGACACCTTCCAGTCCCAATACATTCAGGAAGGCAAGGTTAATCAGGAAATAGGTTCCGGTGATTAATAGAAGGCTGACAATCAGTCCACGGGTCATTTTGCCTGATCCCAATTTTAGCTCGGATGAAACAAAAGCAGCTTCGTTCCATCCGCCATAGGTTAGCAGGACAAAAATGACAGCTAGGCTGATCGAGGGCTGAAGCGGGGCACTATCCGTCAAAGTCTTTTCTACTCCTGTGTTGGCAAGGGAAGGCTCAGCAAAAAAGCCTGCAACAATCAGCAACAGGATACCGGTCATCTGCAGTATGGTCAGCAATTTTTGTGTACCAGTACCAAATCGAATTCCTAACACATTGATTAATGTGATCATTATTATGATGGAAGCGGCGTACAGCGCCGACGAAAAAGTACCGAGAAAAAGTAGTCTGGAGAGATAATCTCCCGCAATGTATGCCAGCATGGCGATGGATCCGGTTTGAATAACCACAATACGAGCCCAGGCATAGAGAAAAGAGAAGCGTTTACCAAAAGCGAGCTTCAGAAAATGGTAGTCTCCTCCTGTACTTGGGAAAGCGGCACTTAGTTCAGCGTAACACAGCGCACCGATAAGTGATATAATTCCCCCAGCTATCCAGATACCTAAGAAAAAAAATTCATTGGGGGAATTTACCGCAACCACCTGCGGGGAACGGAATATCCCGGCACCAATCACAATGCCAATAATCAACATCATGACATCAAATATTGCCAATGCAGGTTTGGGAATATGCTCCCCATCTTCCTTTTGTTCATTTCCTTTCATCTGGCTACTGATATTTGTCGTTCGGAAGAAAACGATCGGACAAATATAATAACTGAATGAGCCTTCTCTTTGTTTAACAGAAATGAGCAAAAATTTTATTTTATCGTTTCGCTTATTCCTGGTTTAAATATCTCGAAAGTGTTGTCGGTATAGTAAATAATTATTTGTGATATTTTTCTGTTCTCTATTTTTTGAGGCTCTACTTGCTTATATCCAATATTTTGGGTGGTAAATGTAGTCGGTTTTAACAACGTTTCCTGCCTTTCTTCGACATCAGCTGGCTCTTCTCTTTGATTTATCGGCGTCTGACGAAATAAATCGGGCTCGACATGCAGATCGTTCCGCTCAAATCCGTTCTTCAACATGCCACCGGTTCCTTTAAGCAGCCATTCCGGATTGATGTATTGCATCTCATCCAGAATTCTGGTCACCACATCGAGGCTGGGATTATTTCTGCCATTCAAAATATGAGAAATTACCGCCCTATTTATCTGCAACCTGTCGGCAAACCTTGCCGGCGTCAGATTTTCCTTTTCCATAATCGCTCTTATTCGATCCTTCATAGCCCGTTGCGTTTCACTGTTCGTTTGGTTATAACATATGTGACAAAACAGCGATACAAATGTATAAATATTTATTTACAAATGAAAAACATATCAATTTACATTTGTCCCATATAAATGTAATCACAATTGTTACATTTGTTATAACAACATCTGGAAACCATAAGAGTACATCTGTAAATACAATAGATTTATAGTTTATAAAACTAATTCAATTCACTCATATTTAAATATATAAAGGATATATAATGTTGATATTTAACGTTCTGACTAAAATCGCCATGATCTTTCGGAAAATTAAGGAACTTTTTCTTTATAAATTCCTATTAAAATATTGATTTAGTGCAGTAAATACCAATTAATGTCTAATATAATGGAATGTTAATATGTAGAATATACCTTTGTGACAACCTTTATTTCTGTAAACAAACGTATATAACAATTGTAATTCATTACGATATGCTTCTTAACTATTCTCGTTTTGATACATTTGTATTAGGCTATATTGACTCAATTTTAGGTGGAAATGTAAACTAATGGATTTATAAATTACTTTTATTTATCTAGTATGATGAAAAGGGGGTGAAACGGGTGCATTTCGGAATATTTGCCTCCCACCCATCCAGTATAGTACAAAAAACAAAATCTGAAGCGGTTAATAAATCATTATTTTCATGATAAAGAGATAAATAGGTGTAATTATTCCTGTTGATATTTCCAAACAGATAATAAAATATTCCATGAAATGAACAGGCAGGCTTGCATTGCTGTTTAAAGATGTCAGGTTTATCTATTCATGTAAAAAAAAATGATATGAAAGCTTTATACAGCATCCTCTTTTTTATGCTTGCAACCCTATTGGTTATTGGGCAGCAAAAAAATACTACACCTGCTATGAACAAAGGAAATGCGAAATTAAAAACCGGTGCTTTTCCGGTTGGAGTCAAAACACTGCACGACTTCACCGTAAAAGATATCAACGGGAAGTCATTTGATCTGGCATCACTCAAAGGAAAAAAAGTGCTGGTTGTAAATGTGGCATCCAAATGTGGTCTTACACCCCAGTATGAAGATCTGCAAACCTTATATGAACGCTACGGGGAGAAGAACTTCGTGGTGATTGGTTTTCCGGCTAATAATTTCAACGGACAAGAACCAGGTACAAACAAGGAAATCAAAGAATTTTGTACAGTCAACTACGGCGTAACGTTCCCGATGATGGACAAGATCAGCGTCAAAGGAAACGATCAGGCACCCCTCTATAAATGGCTAACGCAGAAATCAGAGAATGGCGTGCTCGATCAGGAGGTTACATGGAACTTTCAAAAGTTTATGGTTGACGAGCAAGGTCGGCTGGTGGATGTGGTGTTACCCCGTGAGAGTCCCCTGAGCGAGAAGATTGTGCAGTGGATCACCGGCGGTTAGTGCATTATTCTGTATACCAGCTCCCTGAGTAAGTCACCCTGCGAGACGGAAACATTGTCTACTCCCTTTGCACGGGCATCGAACGTGCGAAGATCGGAGATGATTTCCATTACCTTGTTGGCATGGTAATTTCTCAGCCCGGTCAGATAGTCCCGCACAAAGTAGTTCGATCTTAGGTTTAAAGCAGCCATAATGCTTGCTTCATCTTTTTTCGGTAACCAGTAACATTCCAACAGGTTGCTGAAGTAATTAAACAATACAGCCAGTGTAGCCATGATGGGATTATCTTTCGGGTTCTTGTCGAAGTAATCTACAATCCGATTGGCAGTAACGACGTCTTTTCTGATGATGGCATTCTGAAGTTCAAAAGTATTGTAATCTTTGCTGATGCCCACATTCTTCTCGATCAACGCCGAGGTGACCCGACCAGTGCCTTCCGGCAACGAGATCTCGAGTTTCTGCAGCTGTGGAATAAGTTTACTGATATCGTTTCCCACGTAATCTGCCAGCATACGAGCCGATTTCTCATCAATGCCGATCCCTTTATCTCTGAAGTAAGCCGTAATAAAAGGAGGAATCTGGTTGTCGTAGAGTTTCTTTGATTCAAATAAAACGCCTGTTTTGTCGATCTGCTTTACCCAGGCTTTGCGTCGGTCTACACTACCATGTTTGTAGTTGATGACCAGCAGAGTAGAAAGCATCGGATTTTTCATATAATGTTCCAGCAGCTCCAGATTATCAAGTTGCTGGGCCTCCTTTACGATGATGAGCTGGTACTCGGCCATCATGGGAAAACGGCGGGCTGCAGAGATGATTGTATTGGCGTCGGAATCCACTCCGTAAAAAGTAAGCAGGTTAAAATCCTTTTCAGTTT
>JAQVON010000070.1:0-2876 GCA_028702595.1 Mariniphaga sp.
AAACCTGACTGCACCAGCCGAAGAATGGATTGCAGGCGGTGTTCCGGTTACGATGATGATGAACATGGAAAAAAGACATGGCAGCATGAAACCCGTTATCCAAAAAGCACTGGTGCAACTCGATGGTTCCCCCTATAAATATTTTGCATCAAAACGTGAGGAATGGGCCTCAGGAACACATTATATCTACCCCGGACCTATTCAGTATTTCGGGCCTGCAGTAGTGTGTGACCAACCCACAGAAACATTAAAACTTGAAAAAGTTTAATCCCTAGCTATTCAAAAAAAAGAGGCTGTCCTTTTGAGACAGCCTCTTTTTTTTTATCCGCTAATCTTTAGAAAATAAAACGAACCGACAGAGCCAGTTCATCCCCCCAGAATCCGGTGTAACCAATAATGTTAAATCCCGGTTTCCAGTCTAAACTGATATTAAACGGAATAGCCTCAATGTTGTATTCCAGACCCAGGATACCATCAATACCAATGACTGTATAAGACCCGTCAATTTGATCAGCCTTATCAAACCAGGGATGATCTTTGTATCCGTCCCAGAATCCAATGTGCCCGCCAAATCCATAATACCAGTTTAAACGCGGGGTGTTAAAGGCCTGGTTGTGTATTTCGTACAAACCGGTTACGTTAAACCCTTTCCAGCGGGTAGAAAGGATACCCTCAATGGCATTGTTGCCGTCAATAAAATGCTTGACAGTCAATCCATTCGATAATCCTCCCCGAACACCAATCCCGGTATTGTAATCCTGTGCGTTTACTGTAACTGCTGTGAGCAGGCCAATCATAAAAACTAAAAATAATTTTTTCATTACAATTTAATTATTAATTAATAAAAGTATCTGATGAAATCTGCATCTAATCTAATCATGCTCGTTTCATCACATGAAACATGTTAATTCTCTAAAAATATTCATCATTCGTCATTAACTATCTATTGGTTAAAAACAAACGACAATATATTTGCCCCCATTTTGAGCGCAATTTCCCTGACATTTGCCGGGTTGTTATGTACTGCTTCATCCTCCCAGCCATCGCTGATATCCGACTCGTGGGTATACAGGCATACCATGCGGTCTTCAATAAAAAGGCCGAATGCCTGGGGAGGTTCATTGTTATGTTCGTGAATTTTCGGGAGTCCGTTTTCAAAGCTATATTTCTGATGAAACAGAGGATGGGAGGGAGGCAGCTCCACCAGCTCATACTCAGGGAATACTTTTTTGATCTCTCTCCGGAAGTATTCATCCAGTCCGTAATTATCATCCACATGCAGAAATCCTCCGGCTTCCAGGTAGTTTCTGAGATTTATGGCTTCATATTCAGAAAATACAATATTCCCATGGCCGGTCATGTGAACCATTGGAAAGTTAAAAATTTCGGGACTTCCCACCTCCACGGTTGCCGGTTCAGCATGAATCGTCGTTTTTAACTGTGCATTGCAGAAGCTGATCAGGTTAGGCAGGGCAGTAGGATCGGCATACCAATCGCCTCCGCCTCCATATTTTAACAAGGCGATCCTTACCGGATGAGATTGGCCGGAAGTCATGCCACTGCAAAACAGGAAAAACAAAATCAGCATTCTCATCATATAAATTTTTGCGAAATTTACTATTCCTGGTTTAAGGAACAAATTTTCCATTTCAAAGTTCATTCTATACATGCAACAAATGTACCACCATGCAGGCAACAATACCTGCTGTTTCCGTGCGTAGTCTCGATTCTCCCAATGATATCTCTCTGAATCCCTGTGATTTTGCTGTTTTCACTTCCTCCTGACTAAAATCTCCTTCCGGACCAATCAGGATGAGACAGGATCCTTTGGGAGTTAACACTGTATTAATATGTGGTTTTTCACCCGGGTAGCAATGTGCAATAAATGGCTGATCGGCCCCAGCATTCCGAATGAATGCATCGAAAGGAGTCAGGGGGTGAATTTTAGGCAAATACGCTTTGCCGGATTGTTTCATAGCTGCCACCAGTATTTTTTCCATCCGGTCTGGTTTCACAACCTTCCTTTCGCTATGATCACACAGAAGTGGAGTAATCTCATGAATACCTATCTCTGTGGCCTTTTCCAGGAACCATTCAAATCTGTCCATGCTCTTTGTCGGTGCAATAGCCACGTGCAGGTTATATGGCAGTTTTCCATATCCGTGTATGGCGTTTAATATTTTGATCCGGCATTTTCGTGGATGAACAACCAAAATTTCACCCCGGTAGAGTGTACCTGAACCATCAACAACCTGAACCAGGGATCCCTGGTTCAGGCGCAGTACCTTTGAAGCATGATTGGATTCAGCTTCACCAAGCACTATTTCATTATGCTGAACAACTGAAGAATAGAAAAAATGCATCACTTTACCCGTTTATAGCGGCAAATATAGCTCATAATTTATAAGCAGGAAAACATCTCCTACCGTGTGTCGGTCAACTTCCGCATCCGGGATTCAACCGAGCGTAACCTCAACGATACATTTTTTGTCTTTCAACAGGGGTATTTTATTCCCGTCGACATCTTTCCCGTTTATCTGAATTTTATTCACTCCTTTCGACACGTGGTGTGGATTTGTAACACGAATAGTATATTCGGTGTTCCTGAACTTCCGGACAACCGTAAATCCCTCCCAGGATTTAGGTATACAGGGATCGATCACCAACCCGTCGTAGTGGGGCTGAATGCCCAGAATATATTGTGAGATGGCATAATAGTTCCATGCAGCGGTTCCTGTAAGCCATGAATTCTTTGCTTCTCCAGGCTTCCAGGCATCCTTCCCGGCAATCATCTGTGCATATACATAAGGCTCCGTACGGTGCAGATCGCTGATATCTTCCAGGTAGGCCGGGCTGATTTTACGGTAATACTCAAA
>JAQVON010000070.1:2976-16032 GCA_028702595.1 Mariniphaga sp.
GGTTGTTATCATCAAAAAATCCAAACTTCATCTCATTCGTCATTCGTAATTCCTCATTTTCCTGTTCACTGTTGGTGAAATCCTTTCGATACAAACTGCAGCACTTCGGGCAGCGATTGGCGCCAGTAGGACCAGGTATGGCCGCCGTCGCGGATCCGGAATTCGTGAGGGATCTCATTTTTTCGCATCTCTATATGAACCAGTGAATTTCCCTCATAGAGGAAATCATCATCGCCACAATCAATATACCATCGAACCGATTTTTTACTATCCTCCGGCATTTTTTTTATCATATCCAGCACGCTGTATTTTTCAAACCACTCCTGCTGCTTTTGTACCGGAGCATCGGCCATACCCCGTCGTTTCATGTACATTTCCACATCACTGACAGAGAGCGGACCCACCGCAGCGCTTAACGGGCAGGCTGCAGAAAACAGGTCGGGCCGATGCAACGCAAAATAGTAAGTTCCGCCTCCACCCATGGACAATCCGGCAACTGCACGATACCGCTTTTCTGCCCTGATCCGGTACTCCCTCTCAATAAACGGTACGAATTCTTCAAAAAAGAAATCCTCATAGCGCCAGTTTCCCATTACATCGTTCGTGTAGCCACGCTGACCTTCGTCAGCATCGGGCATGACAATGATCATGGCAGTGGCAACTCCACTTTGAATGGCCTGATCCGTGATATGCATCACCTCACCAAACTGAACCCAGCCACTCTGATCATCACCTGCTCCATGCAACAGGTACAGAACCGGATAACTCCGTTCAGATGTCTCATAACCGGGAGGTAAATAAATAGCGTACTTCCTTTCCATGTCCAGAATGTCACTGCGCATCAGAAGATGATCAAAAACTTTTCCACTCTGTGCCAGGGACACAGCAGATATCAAACAGGTAAGTAAAATGGTTCCAAAATATTTTTTCATTTTAGCTCATTATTTATTTTATACCATAAAAACACATAAAGGAGAAAATTTAATTACTCTCGCAAATTCGTCATTGATTATTTGCCCTAAAAATAGTGAATTTGAGGGAATCCTTCCATGAATCCCAAAAAAAAAGGTTGTGCAATCTACACAACCTTTTTTCACAAGAGATAGTAAAGCTATAAACTTTTCTTGGCTAAATAAAAATCAACCATTTCATAGTCACTTTTTTCACGTTCTTCCATATCTTTTACTGTTTTTGGCGGAGGAACAATCACTTTTTCGCCAGGTTTCCAGTCAAGAGGAAGAGCAACCTTGAATTTATCAGAAACTTGAAGCGCATTTAAAACCCTTAAAATCTCATCCATATTTCTTCCTACATTCAACGGATAGTACATGATCAACCTGATCTTCCCTTCCGGGTCAATAAAGAATACAGCTCTTACTGCTGAAGTCTCACTTTCATTAGGCTGGAGCATGCCGTAAAGTTTCGATACGTTCATTGAAATATCTTCAATAATCGGGAAATCGAAAAGCACACCCGTATTTTTCTTCACATTATTCACCCATGCCACGTGAGCATGAATACTGTCAATGCTCAACCCCATTAATTTAGTATTCAGCGCTCTAAACTCATCGTGACGCAGAGCAAAACCACTCATTTCAGTGGTGCAAACCGGGGTGAAATCGGCCGGGTGAGAGAATAAAACAACCCAGCTTCCTTTGTTAAATTCGGAAAACTGAATGGGACCATAGGTTGTGTTAGCCTTAAAGTCAGGAGCCTGATCGCCAATGCGAGGCATTGAAATTACTTGATTTTCTTCCATTTTATACATTTTTTTTGGTTCGTAATTTAAATTCTTTCTAAAGATAACAATATTGGTGAAAATAAGTTCAAAATAACTGTTCAATTTATATAAATTTTCAGAGATAGTTGTACCGGAAATCCAAAGAAAACTGATGAATCGGGTCATTCCGGTTTTTCCGAATTAGATTTTATTTTTCAGTCTCCGTGAAAAACGGATTGTGGCCAGCCAGATCAGGATAATGGAAAGCAGGATGATCAGAAAGCTCAGTCTCAGCCGGTCGTTCACTTCCATAATATAGAAAGCATGGGTATTGATCTTCTGCCAGTAGGTAACAGTTAGTAACACCATGGCGTTATTGAGCGAATGCCCGATTATAGAAAGCAGGATATTGCTTGTTCGCAGCATTATCCATCCAAGAATTAAACCCAGAACAAAAGTACCAGGCATCTGCCAGGGATTCAGGTGGAACAGGGAGAATAGCAAGGCAGAGACAACAACAGTTGTCCATGCGTTGTAGTTTTTTTTCAGTCCGCTGAAAATCAATCCTCTGAAAATCAATTCTTCCACTATCGGAGCGACCACGGCTACGCGTATGAAGGCTCCCCACCAGCCATAGTCACTCTTAAAAATTCTTCCAAAAAGCTCCCAGAACCAGGCAGGGGCGGGGAGTATCCTTTCTATTCCTGCATTGACAACATCCAATATATTATGTGCCCCCCAGAAAAAGGTGATCAGTGGAAGAAGAACGAGCGGGTTGAAAAAACGAAGGGGAAAGACTTCTTTCAGGGGCGCTTTGGTTTTGATAAAACCGTAAATCAGAATAAACAATGTCGACCCCGTGTTCAGCACAATCTTTTTTATGGGATGGTACAAGTACTCCGAATCGGTGTAGTAATCGATCAGGGCAAGAGGAAAATCGACCACGGTTTGAACGAAAAGATACAGGATCAGGAGATGCACTGCCTGAATGATCGTTGGGTAATATTTCTTTTTCAAGGACTTCATAATTAAGCACTCCGCGATTGTTAGAACCTTACCCCGGGCAGATTATTCCTTCCATCCGGGATGATAGCCACTAAAGATAAACAATTTTCTGTGCGGTCAGTTTACCTCAGCCGCGAAATAGCTGCTGTTTTGAAAGAAAAATGGCGCTGCGAAAGGTAGCTGAATCCCACAACAATAATCGTGGTAATCGCTTTGGAGAAGGTAGCGTAGAATCCCATATACTCGACGAAGAATTTCAAAAATATGTAGTTTAACATTATGGCACACAAAACGGTTATTCCGTATCGCACCAACTGGATGCGGCCTCTCAGTTCCGAAGCAGTAAAGGTCACATATTTCGCCAGGATAAATCCGGTAATAAAGGTAATGGGAAAAACAATCAGGAAGGCAGCAATATGCGGACTGATCGCAACAAATCCCAGATCGAGAACTTGTTGGTCCAGGATATACCTGTAAAAAATAAAATAAAGAAGAATATCAAACAGCGTGTTTGCTCCACCAGTTACTCCATACCGGAAAATTTCAATGGGCACAAACCTTAAAAAAGGGAAATAAAAAAAATCAACCATCCGGATAATGATAATCCGGCATTGATGTAAAAAATTCCTCATAACAACACTTTTCTGGATCAAAGAAACAATTTTCAATTGAAACAGCCATAATTTTTTATTCTTCCGTTGCACAAAAAAGAAGAATTAGAATAATTTGGTAGTTTCACCGGCGATCACCAGGGCACTAACTGGTCTTACTTATGATCTCCAGTTGATTCTGGTCGAGGATTTCTATACTCTTCCCTTCGAGCCGGACTATTTTTTCCTTTTCAAACTCCTTTAAAAAACGGATAGCGCTTTCGGCAGAAACGGAAGCAAAATCGGCAAGATCCTGACGGGTGAGGTATTCGAACACATTTTCTTTCAGGAAATCGTACTGAGAAAGGTAGATCAGGCTGGATGCCAATTTCCCGCGCATCTGTTTATATGAAAGATTTTTGATCATCTCCAGTAAATGTTTTTCCATCCGGTAATTTTTGGAGGTCACTTCCAGTGCAAGCTCCGGATTTTCCAGCAGGGCTGCTTTCATGCTCTCTTTTTCGATCATGCAAATTTCCGAGTCCTTCAGTGCCTGAGCCGAGTAGGTATACATATTTTCCCCGAACAGGGCTGAATAGGCGAGGAAGTCACCGGGCTGGGCCAGACTGATATTCATCTGTCTGTCGTAACCGGTTTGCACGAATATCTTGATCAGACCTTTGACTACGAACAACACATGAGGGGAAAAGGCACCTTGTTTAAATAGGGTCTCCCCCCGCATATAGGTAATGCGGGTTCGGTTGATCATTAACTTGCCATGTATAAGTGGCATCTGTCTGTTTACGCCCGGCATTTCAGCTTGTTGATCCGTGTTTCCCTGTTGTTCGTTGTTCATTGGATTTGAATAAAACACTACAAAAATAGAAAAACAATCTAAACAGACCGGCAACAGGAAAAAAACTGAAATATTTCAGGATATAAGCGTTGGAATGCCAACACCGGTTTGTTGACCGGCAGGGAGGAATCATCTACTTTTGCAAAAAATATGAATTCTATGAAGTTATTACAGACAAATCTCCATGAGATAGAAACAGCCGTAGAGCTGGAAAAAATGATCAGTGAAAATGCAAATGTGATGGTATGTTGCGGACGGATGGGGCCCATGTGTCTGCCGGTTTATGACGTGATGGAAGAGCTGGAGGAGGAGCGCAGTGGGATAAAATTTGCCGTGATGGCATTTGATAATCCTGAAGCCGCGGTTATCCGCAATGCTCCCGAGTGCCGGGGTTTCATGGGGCTGCCATTTACCATGTATTATAAAGACGGGAAAGTAGCCCATGCCACCAGCAGTATCCAAAACATGCAGCAGGTGACTTCCATACTGGATAAACAATTTGCCGCAAAAATCGGATGACATGGACGAAGTATATGATGTAATGATCATTGGAGCCGGGGCTGCGGGCCTCACTGCAGGGATCTATGCTTCACGCGCTAAACTATCCACCCTCATACTGAATGAAGGAGCCATCGGTGGGCAAATGGTGCTGACCGATGAAATTGCAAACTACCCCGGAGTACCGGCAACCAAAGGTTATATGCTGGCCAACACCATGAAACAACAAGCCAAAAGCTTTGGATGCACCCTCAAATCAAATGTCCGGATCACATCCTATCATTTGGAAGGAAAAATAAAACAAGTTAAACTGGAAGATGGACGTAGTTTTCAGTCAAAAACTGTAATTTTGACACCGGGAGGAAAACCTCGTTCTTTAAACATTCCGGGAGAAGAGCAGTTCAAAGGTACAGGGATATCCTACTGTGCCACCTGTGATGGTGATTTTTTTACGGGAAAGGAAGTAGTGGTTGTCGGCGGAGGAAACTCAGCCCTGGAAGAGGCAGTGGCCCTGACAAACTATGCCTCCAAAGTGACCATAGTTCACCAGTTTGCCCATTTCCAGGCATTTAAACATGCCGTGGAGGAAGCAACGAATAATCCGAAAATTCATTTTATCATGGAGTCGGAACTACGTGGTTTTTACGGCAACGGCGTACTGCAGCAAGTGGAGATAGAACACCTGCCTACCGGACAAAGGACAGCACTGAAAACCGATGGTACGTTCATTTTTGTGGGTTATCAGCCCAATACAGGAAGTCTGAAAGGACAGGTAAACATGAATGAACAAAATGAGATCGTGGTGGATGCTGCCATGAAAACCAGTATCGACGGTGTTTTTGCAGCAGGCGACTGCATCGCGAAAAAATACCGGCAGGTCACCACAGCGGTGGCCGAAGGAACCATTGCAGCACTTGGAGCTGCTGAATATTTACGAAACTAAATAGAAAATGGCAACAGAAAAAGTAAAAATTAAATGGCTGGAAAACATGGCTTTTTCAGCAAATGTAAACGGACATGAACTCATGCTGGATGCTTCCGGTAAAGTTGGCGGAGAAGACCGCGGTCCGAGACCTAAGCCTCTTTTGCTGGTCTCCCTCGCAGGCTGCACCGGCATGGATGTCGTGTCTATACTGAAAAAAATGCGCGTTGAAGTAAAAGGGTTTAACGTGGTTGTAGAAGGTGAACTTACAGAAGAGCATCCCAAACAATTTACCGGCATGCATGTCATCTATGAGTTTACCGGCAATAACCTGCCCCTGGAAAAACTCCAAAAAGCAGTCAGTCTTTCCGAAGAAAGGTATTGCGGGATAAGTGCAACCCTGCGGAAAGCCCTGGGTATTACTTCGGAAATCAAAATCGTTGAAGAATAGTAGTTGGTTCTGTTACACTTCTTATCTCTGTTTAGATCATGCCGTTATTCGATTTGTCTCATTCCCTGAACAACGATGTTCCGGTTTACCCGGGAACACCCCGACCGTTGTTTGAGCCATCGGCAACCTTCGAAACAGATGGTTACAAGGAGATGAGGCTTTCCTTCCATACCCACCTGGGAACACATATCGATGCTCCGGCTCATATGCTGGAAGACGGGAAAACGATGGATCAGCTTCCCCTGGAAATATTTACGGGAAAGGCACTGATCATTCCTGTGCCAGCAAACAGATCCCTGATCGATCAGGATTTTCTCTCAGTCTATACCGACAGTCTGGCAGCAGTTGATTTTGTGCTTTTTAAAACGGGATGGAGCAAACGGTGGGGCAGTCCGGGTTATTTCGAAGGATTTCCCGTCCTTACCGACGACGCAGCCGACTGGCTCCTGGGATTCACCCTCAAAGGCATCGGCTTTGATGCCATCTCTGTCGATCCCGTCGAAACCAGCGACTATCCTAATCACGTCAGACTGTTAAAAAAAGAGTTGATCCTCATTGAAAATCTGATATTCCCGGATGAGCTGGTTGCAACAACAGGCCACTTTTCCTGCTTTCCGCTTCCCCTGGAACATGCCGACGGTTCACCGGTACGTGCAATCCTGAATGTTTAACCCACCGGCTGTTTACCTGGCCGGGCACTGCTGCTGTCTCTGTGCAGACTTCCTGTCCAGGTTGGATCATCCCCGGCCCAAACCACTACTGAACTTCCACCTCGGGCGTTTTTGAATCCTGCTTATCTCCACCAACCATCCGCCGGATCCTGATGTTAAATGAGGCAAATAAGATAGACATCAGCGGACTGATCAGATTGAAGAAAGCATACGGCAGGTAATCGAAAGTGCTCACGCCCAAAACTCTCGATTGTGTGGCGCCACAGGTGTTCCATGGCACCAGCACGGAAGTCATGGTTCCACTGTCTTCCAGGGTACGACTCAGCACCTCCGGTTTCAGTCCCTTTTCCTCGTAAGTTTTGCGATACATCCTGCCGGGAACCACAATGGCAATGTACTGGTCGGAAGCTGTGGCATTAAAGAAGATACAGGTTCCCACGGTTGAAGCCACCAGACTGCCGGTGCTTTTGGCATACTTCACAACAGGTTGTGTAATCCTCCGCAAGAAACCGGCTGCCTCCATCACCCCGCCAAAAATCATGGCCGACAGGATAAGCCAAATGGTATCCAGCATTCCCCTCATCCCGGAGGTGGTAAGCAGTTCATTCATGCGGACATCGACAGTGGAAAGGGAGACCGTGCCAAACATAGCCTGCATAACTGTGATGTAGGACGATTTGAGGTAAGAGCCAGACTGACCGGCTACCTCCCGGATGATGTCCGGCTGAAAAATGACAGCAAATATGCCCCCCAGCAAGGTGCCGGCAAGGAGTGCCGGCAAGGGCGGAACTTTTAACATGATGATCGTGAGCAGAATAACCGGAACCAGGAATAACCAGGGAGAGATATTGAAGGTACCTTCAATGGCTTCCTGAACGGTTAACACGTTGTCCAATCCCACCGTATGATTCCCACGATAACCCATTACCAGGAAAATTACCAGCGTAATGACAAGGGAAGGAACAGTGGTATAAAACATATACCTGATGTGCGTGAAGATCTCTGTTCCGGCCATGGCAGAAGCCAGATTGGTTGTATCACTCAGCGGGGATATCTTATCCCCGAAATAGGCTCCGCTGATGATCGCACCAGCCACGATCGACTCCTGTATTCCCAGTGCTTTCCCGATACCCAGAAGGGCAATACCAATGGTGGCAACAGTCGACCACGAACTGCCGGTAGCTATGCTGACAATGGCACAAACCACCACCGCTGTGAACAGGAATATGCCCGGATGAATGATATCCAGTCCGTAGTAGATCATTGCAGGAACTACACCACTGATCATCCAGGTGCCGGCAAGCGAACCAATCAACAGCAGGATCAGGATGGAAGGCATCGCCGAGCCAATGGTCGAAACAATCTTATCCCGTATCCGGTTCCAGGTAAAACCTAATCTTATGGCAAGAATGCCGGCTAATGCCGCCGAGAGCAACAAGGTAGTCTGATTGGCGCCGCTTAACGTGTCATCAAATAAAAATACATTGGCTGTGAGCAGCCCAATCAAAACCACAATAGGAATTAATGCCTCCAGGAGACTTGCTTCACGCTTCATTAAAAAAATAATCAGATGATTGTTTCCCCGTCATCCGGAGTTTATGTCAAGTCACTATTTAACTTTATACAAGTGAACATCGTAGTCGGAAAACGTGTCGGTAAAGATCCCGTTTTTGATTTGAATGGTTCGGTTTTCTCCCAGCACTTCCACCTCTTCTCCTGCACTCACCCGGAATTCGGCAGTACTTTTTCCCGGACGCATAGCCACAGAGAACAGGTAATTTACCCCGTCATCATTTTTGGTCATGATGTCGATGGGAACAGCCGGATTGCTGCTGCTGACCATGGCAAATCCTGACGTATTGGGAGTGTTGATCACGCGAGCCAGCTGGGTGACCTGCTGGTTTATTGCTTTAACCCCGGCGATCATCTCCTCATCGCGGAGCAGGGCATTGGCTACCGTATTGGGATGAAAGGAATGACAAAAGTAGCCAATACCACCGGCGCCATGGATGATAGCCATCCAAACCTGGGATTTCACCTCTGCCGGGGTCGGTTTTCTTTCGGCATTCTTGTCAATCAGCGTCGTTTCAATCCAGCACCATGCCGGTTTGGCATAATTTGACCATTTCTCCAGGTTATTGATACCCTCTGCAACATACCACAAGCTGTTTTTTACCTCTTTTTCTGTACTGTTCACAGGATACACATCGAAGGAGGCAATATCACATCCTTTCAGATAACCATCGTTTGAAACCTTGTACATGTCGGTTTTCCCCGTACATTCACCCCGGCCTCCCCAGTTGGTGACCGCCACACCGCGACCGAGGTTCAGGTATACAGGACGTGTCGGGTCAAACGCTTTCATCTTTTCGTAATCGGCAATGATCTTTCCGGGATCAACACAAGGATCATAAGTCTGCTTCTGCCTGTTCCATTGTGCATTATCAGGCTCATCGCCGTGCATCCAGGCATAAATCAGAGGTTCATCTTTATGCTGACGCGCAAATCCGTCGGGTGAACAAACAAACTTCATCCCCGTAGCCCGGAAAATATCCAGTGACTCCTGGGTTAACCCCCGGAATAATCCCACAAACATATTGATCCCGTTATCTTTATATTGCTGAGCCAGAGAAGGCTCCTGGAGCCACACTGCAATAGGGAAATACCCCTGATCAACCACATTCTTTGCTGTATTCTGAGCAGACAAAGAGATTCCCAGAAACAGGAAACATGACATAAAAAAAACAATGCTGGTTTTCATGATCGTTTAAATTTAATGAGAAAATTATTGGAAAATCATACTATAACTTAATTATCTTGTGAACTGACGGCTGGTTGGAATCTATCTGTAAAAAATAGATCCCGCTTTTCTTCTCCGACAGATCCAGGCTTCCCGAGAGAGCGGAAATATCCTTTTCCAGCACAATGTTTCCACTGATGTCAGCAATCCGTATCCTTCCGCTGCAGGCATACGGAAATTCAAAATGAAGGGTGGAGGTGATTGGATTGGGGTAGAACGTTGGATTATAATCAGGAGCGGCATTCATCCGATGGAAACTGGAAGATTCAAGGAATTCATAGGCACCAATATCATGAGCTTTACCCTGAGGCCGAGGAGTTCCAACAAGGTCAACAGCCGGTGTATCCTCAGCACTCCCCTTGTCGACCGCAGGTGAATCCTGCGTTGGACGATAATCCTGCTCCCCAACATTGACAAAATACCTGGAGTACTGGGTATGGGTAATGATCCAGTTATGATCAGATACCACGTCTGCATCCTTGGTAATTTTAGGGGTAATATTATTGCGGATAAGGCAACCCGAGCTGGGTGTACCATCCTTGTGTTTATCGATCATAATCCAGGGCACCATGCTGTCCGTGGTATTCAAGTCAACAACGGTATTATTGACCACCTTACAATCTTTAGCTCCCAACAAAGTGATACCATGCCAATGATTGGTGGCCACCACATTATTCTCAATGATAAAACCATGATAAAATCCATCGAAGAAGCCTATTCCCTGGCAGGATCCCTGAAAAGGCTGGTCCGGATCGCTATGGGAAATGAACAGGTTCCCCCGTAATATAACCGGGTTTTGGTTTTTAAAAGCCTGCACCATATCATCGTGATTCCCGTTGGTTTTGTAGGAATTCTTGACGATATTGTATTGGATCACCGTATTTTTCCCATCAGCCCGCAGAGCATCGCCATTGAAATTTTCAACCACATTGTATTCGTATAGGTTATTGGTAACGGAATTGGCATTGTGAATGGAAAAATTGGTGTTTTTTATATGACAATGCCGAAGGGTGACATCACTGTTTTCCACACTGTAAACGCCATTCCACGACTTGTAGTTCCAGTCGTCTTTGGTCCACTCCGAGGCATCCTCAATAGAATAAATATTACAATGATCCAACGTAATAAATGAACTTTGACTGCGGATCAGCACAAGACTGTTACCAAAAACCGGATAAACCGGATGTTCAAGAGGAGGGTCAAACGGGAGTCTGGTTCCCTGTGAAGAGATATCCACATGGGTTATTACCCAATGGCTCGCCCCGTAAAAGGCAATCTTGTTGAGCAGAGGCTTCTCATCCTGGTAGCGGGTAATGATAACATCAGATGTGTTTTTCTTCGAAATCGACGGTGCCCCGTGATTCCCTGACAACAAAAATAACGTATCCCCGCCGGCAAAGGATTTGGATGAAACAACCTGCTGCAACGAAGGCCAGGGCGTATCAACCGATAAACCATCGTTGGACAGGTTCCCATTCACCGGATCGCAATAATAATTGGTGCCGGAAACCATGAAAAACGATAGGAAAAATAGAAAAGTTAGAAAAGTAGATTTTTGCTTCATTATTGTGATTTTTAAAGTGATACATATCTTGATCCTGTGCAGAAAAACAAAAATATTTGAATTTGTAAGTCCACAAATATAACTTTTTTCTGTTTGGAACGAAAGTTGCCTTTATTTTTAAGTGAGCGAAAAATAGTTCACCGAATTTCAACCTCCGGCAGAAAAAATAGTAGCGTTTTATCAGAAACGCTGTGTTAAAAGAAAATTTTTCGGGTTCCTCACTGCCCGGAAAAACAGAAAAAGTAATTTATTGTTTCTATTTTCGTTCTCTATTTATTTCGAAGATTTATGCATAAACTTAATTGGATATTCACCCTTGCTCTTTTCTTCATGTTACTCACCGCAGCACGATCATACGCTCAGCGGAGTAACGGATTGATAGTGGAAGGCACAGTAAGTGTGGAAAAGGGATCAGTTGACGGAGCAGTTATCCAGATCATTCAGGATGATCGCAGATCAAATGATTATGGCATTGGTCCCAACGGTCAATATAAACTGGAGTTGAACTACAACCACGAATTTACCCTGATCTTCAGCCGGGAGGACAATTTCTCCCAAAAAATTGTGGTGGACACAAAAGTGCCACAACAGGTGTTGCAGGCTGACCCGATATTCCCACCCTTTCAGGTTCCGGTAAAACTGTTTACAGAAATATCAGGTATTGACCACACCTTCTCAGAAAATATTGTCCTGAAAATCTATTACAGCCACCAGGTCGATAATTTTATTGCCGATGTCTATTATAACGATGCCCAGATTAAAAACCTGATTGACCAGGCTATTATCCAGTCCCGGATTTTGGATAAGGAAGCCGACTACCTGGCCGGTCTCACCAAAGCTGAACTGGCCGAACTCCGGAAAGAGTATAACCAGCTGATTCAGGAAGCAGAAAATGAGTATAAAAATGAAGATTTTTTAAAAGCCCTCGATGGCTACCAGGCTGCCGGCAAGATTTTCCCCAAAGAGCAGTATCCCAAAGACCGCATAGCGGAGATAAACGACCTGCTTGGCCTTTTGATGGTGGCAGGGGAGATGCAGAAAGCACTGGCAGAAAGACTCGCATCACTCATCAGTCAGGCCGATCAGCTCTTTACCCGGGAACAATACCCGCAAGCCAGAAACGCTTACAACCGGGCCTTGTCGATCGACCCCGAAAACCAACATGCTCAGCAAAGAGTAGCAGAGATTGCTGCACTTCTCGATCAGCAGCTACAGTTGGATGCATACCAAAACCTGATCACCAGCGCTGATAATGCTTTCAGCGAACTGCTGTATACCCGGGCCCAAAACGACTATCAACAGGCGCTGCAGTTAAAAGATGACCCTTATCCCAAACAGAAATTAGAAGAAATTGACAAAATTTTAACCGGACAAAAACTGAACGCTGAAAAATTAAAAAACTACGAAGAGGCAATACGACTGGCAGAACAGCATGCTGAAAACCAGCTATTTGAGCAGGCCATTGCCAGCTATGAAAATGCACTGCAGCAAAAACCCGGCGATGAGTCGGCTACCTCACGCATTGCTGAACTCAGACAGCAAATGAGCCAGATAGCAATCCGTGCAGCTTATGATCAGCTTATCCACGCGGCCGACAGCTCTTTTCAGCTGGAACAATATGCTGCAGCAAGCGCTGACTACGAAAAAGCAGCCGATCTGATTCCCGAAGAAGCATACCCTCGTACCCGGCTCACCCGGATCGGGGAGATACTGGAAACAACCCGGCTGGCAGCAGAGGCGGAAGCCGCCGAACAGGCACGACTGGCAGCCGAAGCTGCAGAGCAGACACGCATCCTGGCAGAAGCGGAAGCCAAGGCAACTGAAGAAGCACGTATCGCGGCCGAAACACAGGCTGCAGAACAGGCCCGGCTGGCAGCAGAGGCGGAAGCCGCCGAACAGGCACGACTGGCAGCCGAAGCTGCAGAGCAGGCACGCATCCTGGCAGAAACGGAAGCCAAAGCAGCTGAAGAAGCACGTAT
>JAQVON010000071.1 GCA_028702595.1 Mariniphaga sp.
ATTATAACAAACGGGGAAATCATATTCTTCTACTGCTTCGGAAATAATTTCCTGAATGTTTTTTCCAAAAGGAGATTCATTGTCCTTCATTTCGGTGAACATTCCCAGTACCAGGCCTGCCAATTTCCCCAGTTTTCCACTTAATTTCAATTGGTGCATCATTCTGTCGGTATGGTACAAGTACTCATTGACATCTTCAAGAAACAGAATCTTGCCATCGGTATCAATTTCTCCTATTGTTCCCTGCAGACTGGAAATAATGGAAAGGTTTCCGCCTGTGAGCCTGGCGGTTACTTTTCCTTTTCTGTCAAAGACTGTGGCAGGAATGGTATAGGTGAGGTGATTCCCAGTCAACAGATTCATTAAAGATTGCAGGCTTTCACCAGGATTCCCTTCTGAATCTAAAAAATGTCGGGGCATTACCCCATGGATTGTTGCTATACCTATTCGGTTCATCCAGGAATGCAGGATTGTTATATCACTAAAGCCAACGATCCATTTAGGATGTTTAACTATTCCCTTACAGTTCAACTTATCCAGAAGGTGTATAGTTCCGTATCCTCCCCGTGAACAGATGATTGCGGTTGTGTCGGGATCGTCAAGTGCTGTCTGTAAATCTTCCCTTCGCTGTTGGTCGGTTCCAGCAAACTGAAGATGACCGGCGAAAACATACTTGCCTAATTCAACGCGGTATCCCTGATCTTGAAGCCATTCCACAGCCGGCATAATGTATTTCTCTTTCACCTTTCCGGCAGGAGAAACAATACGAATCTTATCGCCCGTCTTCAGATAGGGTGGTGTTATCATTTTTTGTTGCTATCATTTATTCCAACAAACTTAAAAAAAATCCCAAATATGTACAAAAACAAGTCTGCCTCAGTAATATTTATACGCTAGCCCGAAGCTCAATCTATTTAATTTACTAAAGTAAATTTTGCATACAGTTGGCAGACCTGATATAGCAAAGGTGTAAAAATTTATAATAATTTACTGGAAAGGATCTTTCGGAATTCGGACTAATTGGTCGTTTGAATGATTCTTTTTTTACCCGACAAGCATTTCAGCTAATTCTTCAACATTTTCTGCCCAATAATCGGGTTCTGCTTTTTGTAGTTCCTCTTTTTTTCCAAATCCGTAAGTGACGGCTATCGTTGATAATCCGTTTTCTTTTCCACCTGTAATATCCATGGTTGTATCTCCAACCATGACTATATTTTTTGATGGATGGAGTTGTTCCGACTTCATCAGTTGTGCAATCAGGTTACTTTTTGTTCCAAAATTCCCATTGTAATCGGCACCTTGGAGGTTAATAATGTATTTATCGAATCCAAAATGTTCACAGATCAGCCGGGCATATTTTTCCAGTTTGGCTGTCGCGATGTAGATTTTCTTTCCTGCAAAATACAGTTCTTCCAACAGTTCAGAAACACCTGGATACGGATCATTTTCCAATAAGCCGTTTATAGAATAATATTCCCGGAAGTATTCTACAGCTAATAAGATGTTTCGTTCGTTCAGACCGAAAAATTGTTTAAAGCCTTCTTGCAGGGGGGGGCCGATAAACCCATCGGGCAGGTGGCCGTCAAAGCCATCAATCTCCATTTTTTTTAATGTATATGCCAGGGATGCTGCTATGCCCCGGGTATTGTCGGTAAGCGTACCGTCCAGATCGAATAGGATATGAGAAAAATTTTCCATGCCTGCAAAGATATGAAACAATTGCACCCCTACTGTGGGATTGTTTTTAATCTTTAAATACCTAACAAACACACAACATCAAATGGCAAAATTCGCCGGGTATCCCGGTTTGACAGCCAGGATTTCATGATCGTATTGTTCGTGTAGAGATTGACCTGCCTCTTATGAGGCTAGATATCCCAAACAATTCTTTAAAATGGACAGGATATTAATTTTCAAAACCAGAAACAATAACCAGCAAAAAAGAGCGAATTTCAATCCTGTCTTTACTATCTTTGTGCCCTGAAAAAAACAATCCAGGAAATAATTTGACTATGGGGGAATTTAAACGGACATTAATAACTACTGCCCTGCCTTATGCAAATGGTCCCATTCACATCGGGCATTTAGCCGGAGTATATGTGCCTGCCGATATTTATGCACGATATCTGCGGTTAAAAAATGAAGAGGTTCTGCTTATTGGTGGGTCCGATGAACATGGTGTACCGATTACGTTAAAAGCGAAGAACGAGGGGATAACTCCACAGGATGTAGTTGATAAATTCCACACCATCATTAAAAAATCATTCCAGGATTTTGGAATTTCATTTGATATATATTCCCGAACAAGCGCGAAGATTCATCACCAAACAGCCTCCGAATTTTTCAACAAGATGTACAACCAGGGGCAGTTCATCGAAAAAACTTCGGAGCAATATTACGACGAGGAGAACCAACAGTTTCTGGCCGATCGCTACATTATTGGCACCTGTCCCAAATGCGGATTTGAAAAAGCTTACGGCGACCAGTGTGAAAGTTGCGGTACATCGTTAAGTCCGACCGAGCTGATCAGTCCTACTTCGATGATCAGTGGAAACAAGCCGGTACTGAAGGAGACCAAACACTGGTATTTACCACTCGATCAGTACGAACCGTGGTTGCGGGAATGGATACTGGAAGGTCATAAAGAATGGAAGCCTAATGTTTACGGACAGTGTAAGTCTTGGATCGACAGCGGTTTACTGCCACGTGCAGTTACGCGCGACCTCGATTGGGGTGTTCCGGTGCCTGTAGAGGATGCTGCAGGGAAGGTGTTGTATGTATGGTTCGATGCTCCAATTGGCTATATCTCTGCTACACGTGAACTTACACCCGACTGGGAAAAATACTGGAAAGATCCGGATACCAGGCTGATTCATTTTATTGGTAAAGATAATATCGTTTTTCATTGTATCATTTTCCCCTGCATGTTGAAAGCGGAGGGAACATTTAATTTACCTGATAACGTACCGGCAAATGAGTTTCTGAACCTGGAAAATGATAAAATATCCACTTCACGAAACTGGGCAGTATGGTTGCACGAATATCTTGAGGAGTTTCCGGGAAAAGAAGATGTGTTGAAATATGTGCTTACAGCAAATGCTCCGGAAACGAAAGATAATGATTTTACCTGGAAAGATTTTCAAGCCAGGAATAACAATGAACTGGTGGCTATTTTGGGCAATTTCGTCAATCGTGCACTGGTACTTACGAATAAATATTTTAGCGGCCGGGTTCCGGAACGGGGCAGGCTCTCAGAATACGATCAGGAAACGTTGAATGCGTTAGCATCCTTGAAGGGTGAAATTGAAAAAAGCCTCGACAGCTTCCGATTCCGGGAAGCCCTGAAAAATGCCATGGACCTCGCGCGACTGGGGAATAAATACCTGGCTGATGAAGAACCCTGGAAAAAATGGAAGACCGATCCGGAAAGGGTGCAGACCATTTTAAATGTATGCCTGCAAATAACGGCAAATCTTACGATTGGACTGGAACCATTCCTTCCCTTCAGCATGGAGAAATTACGGGGATTTCTCAATTTTGAAAAACATGACTGGAGTATGTTGGGTAATACCGATTTATTATCTGCCAATCATCAGGTGAATACTCCTGAATTGCTGTTCGAAAAAATTGAAGACAGCGTAGTCGAAGCTCAAATCCAAAAGTTGCTGGATACAAAAAAAGCAAATGAACTGGCACAATCCCGGGTAAATTCTGCGAAAGAGAGTATTGAATTTGACGATTTCGGGAAAATGGATATCCGGGTTGGGACAGTTTTGGAAGCTGAGAAAGTAGATAAAACAAAAAAACTGCTGAAACTGAAAATTGACACCGGTATTGACAAGCGCACCGTGGTTTCCGGAATTGCAGAATATTATAAACCGGAAGATCTGATCGGCAGGCAGGTTTCAATTCTGGTGAACCTAGAACCCAAAAAACTCAGGGGCATTGATTCACAGGGGATGATTCTGTGTGCCGAAAATGCCGATGGTACTTTGTCTGTTGTTTCCCCTGACCAGAAGGTAAACAATGGTTCTGAGGTGAAATAATGCCTGGAAAAACAGTGGAGTAGACATTCTGTTTCTATAAACCAGATAGCACAAAAAAACCTTCCTGACCCGGAAGGTTTTTTTTGAATCCTGAAACAGTATTTATTCTGAGAACCGGGCTTTTAGATATTCGCGATTCAGCCGGGCGATATTGGTAATGGATATGCTTTTCGGGCATTCCACCTCGCAGGCACCTGTGTTGGTGCAACCTCCAAATCC
The DNA here is from genome assembly GCA_028702595.1 of Mariniphaga sp. Lineage (GTDB taxonomy): Bacteria > Bacteroidota > Bacteroidia > Bacteroidales > Prolixibacteraceae > Mariniphaga. The sequence goes on from JAQVON010000071.1 coordinate 4,266, forward strand.
CAGTTCGTCCATTTTGGCAATCATATTGCGTGCCCTTTTTTTTGCTTCTATTTTTCCTTGCGGGAGTTTTGCCAGGTGGGATACTTTTGCTGCAACGAATAACATCGCTGAGGCGTTTTTACAAGCTGCCACACAAGCTCCACATCCGATACATGCAGCTGCATCCATAGATTCTTCCGCATCTTCATAAGCTACAGGAATCGTGTTGGCATCGGGAACACCCCCTGTGTTGACAGAAATGAAACCTCCGGCTTGCAGGATTTTTTCAAAAGCATTACGGTCAACAATCAGGTCTTTAATGACCGGGAATGCTTTTGAACGCCAGGGCTCAATGGTGATGGTTTCTCCGTCATTAAATTTCCGCATGTGCAGCTGACAGGTTGTAACTTCCGTATCAGGGCCATGTGCGCGTCCGTTGATGTATAAATTGCAGGTACCGCAGATGCCCTCACGACAATCATGGTCAAATGCAATGGGGTCTTTGCCTTCCAGGATCAATTTATTGTTTAAAATGTCAAGCATTTCCAGAAATGATGATCCGGTTGAAATGTTTTCGATGGTATAAGTCTCGAACTTTCCTTTGTCCTTAGCATTATTTTGCCGCCAAACTTTTATGTTGAGCTTTTTAAGAATTTTGTCTGCCATAGCTATTTATTTATAACTCCGTTGCGTCAATTTAACATTCTCAAACACGAGGGGCTCTTTGTGCAGTACCGGCTCCTGATCTTCTCCTTTGTACTCCCAGCAAGAAACAAAGGTGAAGTTATCATCGTCGCGTTTTGCTTCGCCATCGTCGGTTACCGACTCTTCGCGGAAGTGTCCCCCGCAAGATTCATTTCGATTCAGTGCATCAAGGGCCATCAGCTCGCCCATATCGAAGAAATCGGCAACGCGGCCGGCTTTCTCCAGTTCCTGATTCAGATTATCAAGTTCTCCCGGGATCCTTACCTCTTTCCAGAACTCTTCACGAATCTCCCTGATTTGTTGAATCGCCTTTTTCAGCCCTTCCTCATTGCGTGACATACCTACATAATCCCACATGATATGTCCCAGTTTCTTGTGGAAATAATCAACCGGTTTGGTGCCTTTGATATGATAGAGTTTTTCCAGTCTCTGATTCACTGCTTTTTCAGCTTCATCGAACTCGGGAGCCTGGGTATCTGCCTTGGGAACCATAATTTCACTGGCCAGGTAATCACCAATAGTATAGGGGAGTACGAAGTAACCATCGGCAAGTCCCTGCATCAGGGCTGAAGCTCCCAGTCTGTTAGCCCCATGGTCGGAGAAATTGGCTTCACCAATAGAATACAACCCCGGAACAGTAGTCATGAGATTATAGTCTACCCATGTTCCACCCATGGTATAGTGAATAGCCGGGTAGATCATCATGGGTTCTTTGTAGGGATCCACATCGGTGATTTTTTCATACATTTGGAAAAGGTTCCCGTAGCGGGCTTTAATAACGTCTTTCCCAAGTCGCTCAATAGAGTATTTGAAGTCGAGGAATACTGCTTTCCCTTCTGCGTTGACTCCATAACCTGCATCGCATCTTTCTTTTGCAGCCCGGGAGGCTACATCACGAGGCACCAGGTTGCCATAGGAAGGATACCGTCGTTCAAGGTAGAAGTCGCGATCATCTTCCGGAATATCATTGGGGCCGATTTCTCCTTTCCTGAGTTTTTCAGCATCTTCTTTTTTCTTTGGTACCCAAACACGGCCATCGTTTCGTAGGGATTCTGACATCAGTGTCAGTTTCGATTGCTGGTCGCCGTGCACCGGAATGCAGGTAGGATGAATTTGTACGAAACAGGGATTGGCAAAAAACGCACCCTTTTTATAACATTGCCATGCAGCAGAACCATTACTTCCCATCGCGTTGGTCGACAAGAAGAAAACATTCCCATAACCGCCGGAAGCCACAACAACAGCATGAGCTCCAAATCGTTTGATTTTTCCGGTTACCAGGTCACGGGCAATAATTCCACGTGCTTTCCCGTCGATGATAACCACATCGAGCATTTCATGACGGGTATACATTTTTACATTGCCCTTTTCTATTTGTCGGTTCATCGCCTGGTAAGCACCAAGTAATAACTGCTGACCGGTTTGTCCACGGGCGTAAAATGTCCGGCTAACCAAAACCCCTCCAAAGGAACGGTTGGCCAGCAGACCGCCATATTCTCTGCCAAAGGGTACACCCTGAGCGACACACTGATCGATAATGTTGGGAGAAACCTCCGCTAACCGGTATACATTAGCTTCACGGGCACGGTAATCACCTCCTTTGATGGTGTCGTAAAACAACCGGAAAACCGAGTCGTTATCATTCTGGTAATTTTTTGCTGCGTTGATGCCACCCTGTGCTGAGATGGAGTGGGCACGACGCGGACTGTCTTGATAACAAAACGCTTTTACATTGTATCCTAATTCTGCTAATGATGCAGCAGCAGAAGCACCTCCTAAACCCGTGCCTACTACTATCACCTCTAACTTGCGTTTGTTAGCAGGACTCACTACTTTTATGTCAGCTTTATGCTTATTCCATTTTTCAGCCAATGGTCCTTCAGGTATTTTTGAATCTAATATGCTCATAAACTAATGATTTTTCGTAGTTAAAATTTAATAAGAAAGTATAAAGGGATAACAGAAAAACCAACAGCAATAATTATTGCATATACCCGGCTAATAATCTGTAATCTGCTCATCCAGTTTTTATTACTCAATCCTAACGTGTGAAATCCTGACCAAAACCCGTGTGATAAATGAAATCCGAGTAAGATACCTCCAATGACATAAAAAATGTCGTAGACGACACTTCTTTTAAACAGGTCGGATACCAGTAAGTAGGTGTCCTCCATTTGTACTCCCTGGATAACTACACTTTTCATCGACTCAGGATTAAACTTGATAACCCAAAAAAACTGAATGATATGAACAACAAGAAACACAAGAATTAATGCTCCCAGTACCAACATGTTCCGTGATGTCCATGAACTGGCCACTTCTGGATTTTTTTTGTCGTACTTCACCGGACGGGCACGCCAGTTTTCATATTCCAGTAGGAAAGACCATAAAATATGAATCAGAAAACCCAGCCCGAGTATGGGTTCCATAATTTTGACAGCAGGGTTCGTTGCCATAAAATGGGCTGCACGATTAAACAGCTCACCACTGTCGTCAAATATTAAAAAAAGATTCACCGTCATATGGACAGCAATGAACATAACCAGGAATAATCCCGTTAAACTCATAATCAGCTTTCTTCCAATTGACGCAGTAAAAAATTTGCTCATATACTTTTTATTAATTCGTGATAAAATGATTAGCGGCACAAAAGTAGATGAACTACCTGTTTCCAGCAAATTGTTGGCTCTAAAATAACCAATTTATAATAATTCTACAGTTGATCATTAAATATTATTTTCAATTTCATAGTGCCAGACAAAACCTGAGAAGCAGATCTCTTCAGGAGAGTTTCCGGAATGCCTGATTCCATTCTCTGAGCGTGAACTGATCAGTTAATGCAATAAGTTCGGTAGGATGAAATCTTTGAGAGGTCTTTGCCATTTCTGTTTTTTCAAAAACACTTTGCACAGCCCATGTTTCTGCATTTTCAAGATTGATATATCCTTTTATCCGGAATGATTTTGGAGCCCATTCTTTCATAAACAAAACCAGCGATTCGCAGGATATTTTTTTTCCGCTTTTCATCACCATAGAATTTATCTCCGGTTTTGCCAGTGATTGATTATGTCCGGGATAAAATTTGTTAATGGCCGATTGACCTATATGAATATCTGCATCACAGAAACGGGTTAATTGTATTTCAGCAAATGGGTTTGTGATTCTGACTTCTTCCACTGTTTTTTTGACCATCTGCTCTTCTGCCAGGTCGGTTTTGTTTATCATCACAATGTCAGCCATGCGGATTTGATGTTCCACCCGTTGTTTCAAAGACCCCGTCCGGTGATAATTTACAGTATCAACAATGCACCAGTTAGAGGCTAAAAATAGTTTGTCAGACAGATGTCCTGATAAAATGACTTCAGCTGTTGATGTGGTATCAGATAAGCCGGAAGCTTCAATAATGAGGATATCGGGATGACATGTATCTATAAACTTCTCCAGAGAACGGGAGAAATCGCCCAGCAGGCAGGCACAAAATACTGATCCATTATTTATTTCAAGCAGGTGGAAGTCTTTTCCGGTGTTTATTAATTCTTCTCCATCAACATTTGCCGGAGCAAATTCATTCTGAATAATTCCCAGTCGGTATTGACCGGAATAGGTGTGGATAATTTTTTTCAGCAGGGTTGTTTTGCCGCTGCCCAGGAAACCGGAAACAATATGAAGAGGGATTTTCATCATGCGGGGATTGGTCAGTTATGTCTGTTTGTTCACGGCTTCTTTGATTTTGCATATATGTTCAGGAGTTGTTCCACAGCAACCTCCGATAATATTTGCCCCAGCAGCAATAATTTCAGGAATAAAAGCAGCCATTTCTTCCGGTTTTTCCGGAAATACTGTTTCTCCGTCGTTGTACACAGGCATTCCTGCATTTGCATGGATAAGGACTGGTATCAGCGGATTTATTTTTCTGATTTCTTTCACAATATTTACCATTCCGGCGATGCCGTTACCACAATTCGCTCCAATTATATCTGCCCCTGCATCCAGAAGGGGTTGTACCATTTCGGCAGGGGAAACGCCCATCATGGAGCGGTATTCGCCGGTGACAGTCTTCTCGAAAGTCATGGTGCAGATCACCTCCAGCTGTGTGTTTTCTTTAGCTGCTTTGATCGCTATACGAGCTTCATCAATGTCACTCATGGTTTCAACCACAACAGCATCAACACCTCCGGCTTCCAGACCACATGCCTGTTCTTTGAATGCCTCATACAACTCATCTTCTGTAACATCCCCCATCATTAATATCTTTCCGGTTGGCCCTACTGACCCGAGAACCAACTTAGTCCCGGCAGCTTCTCTGCTAATTTGGGCAGCGGCTTTGTTCAGGGTAAAAACCTGATCAGCCAGATTAAATTTTTCCAATTTAAACCGGGTCCCTCCAAAACTGTTGGTTTCGATCATGTCAGCTCCCGAATCAATATAACTTCTGGCTATATCCAGCACTTCCCCGGGGTGGGTAATATTCCATAACTCAGGGCATTCTCCAATTGCCAGTCCCTTGTTTTGTAAAAATGTACCCCAGGCCCCGTCCGAAATCAATACTTTCCCCTGTTTGATTTTTTCTGTAATTTTACCCATAATCTTCTCTGATAAATGAATTGATAATATTACTTTCTATCAACTCCCACAATGATGAGGGATTAAAAATTGAAAACCTCCTGTTGTCTGTTCTATAAAAGTTTTTGGAGAAAACAAATCAAGTTTAGTTGAAAAAAATTATAACTCTTTGAGCCATTCTTTTATTACCTCAGTAGATGGTACCAGACCTTCTGATTTTATTTTGTAATGAACTGATACTACCGCCGGAAGCTGCACTACCCCGTATGATGCCAGGTTTTTCTGGTCTGTAATAATTTTTACTTCCAGGTCTTTCCCCAGTTCTGTTTGAGCCCGGTTCACCCTTTCTTTTAGTTCCTGGAATTTTTCATCATCTTTTCCCAGCAGGATGATTTCACTTTTTTTGGATTTAATTTTAAGCTTCAGCTTTTCGTTGATTCGTTGTTGTATTGCAGCTACCAACACTTTTTCAGGGGGTATTTTTGACACGAAAGCAATTTTTCCGTCGATACAAATGGTTGGAATATTTTTTACCATGAGTGACGACATAAAGCTTACTTCTTCCATTTTTTTGATGGCATGTTCACGCCATTCAACCACTCCTTCAAAATAAGGTGCTACCCGTTTTACAGCCTCTACCATATATTGACAGGGTGCGCATGATTCTGAATCGAGAGTAACGATATCTACGATCACTTTATCTGCCTGACCGTAGTCTTTCATGTTGAAAATTTCGAGGGTGCTTTCTTTTTTTTCAAGTGTACGCACTATTTCCTGTTGATAGGGGTCGTTGAGCAGATTTGCGACAGTTATCAGATTTTTGGATGGAGTTTCGCGGGGAAGGTCGCAGCCTGGTGCCAGAATAAATCCGGTATTTCCTCCCAGATCGAGGCATTCAAGCGCGTGTTCCCGGCAATCTTCTTCACTTCCCATCAGGAGCACAACCGTAAGTTTCATGTTACCACCAAAACTGATCCCCTTTTCGAGGGCAATTTCTTTTACAAAATCGAGAGGAATATTTTCATCAATTGAAATATTATCGGGTTTACAATCGCACATGGCTTCAATATTTTGTTGTGCATGGCCACATACGAAAAAGGAACTAAGCTTATTGTTTTGGCGTACCTGTTCAAAAACGGGGGTTACATAAGGTTTAACAAAGGTGTCGAACGTTTGCCGGTCTATTTGGCTGGTCATGGGGTCAACCAGTGCAACAACATCACATCCTGCTTGCATATAGTAATCGGCTATTTTTTGTGCTGTCCGGCTGCAAAAATCCATGATGGCATGAATTTCTTTTGGAGCTTCGAACATTTTGATGAAGATGTCGGTTCCCAAAAGATGCAGGGCGAGGGTAAATGGACCGGTAATGAGACCATACAATGCGATGTCCGGATACTTCTCCCGTAACGATCGGGCAGCCTGAAGGCAAACAGCAAGGCGTCCGTCGTCCGGCCCGGGAATTGTAAGGTCTTTGAGTGACTTCCCTTCAGCCAGCGGATGCGAAACAACTGCCGGAGGGCCAGCCTCCGACCAGCGTATGTCGCATCCCAAAACTTCTGCTTCAACCTGTAAATCAAATACAACAGGAATACCATCGGGACGATAGAGCTCAATAGCCTTACTAATTCCTGCAGTGATTTTTTCTGCTGACTTCAGATACGTTTCAGCATCTGTGCTGATCAGATAGCCACCATGTACCCCAACAAATGGAACCCAGGGAATCCGGCCAACTGGTTGCAGGGCAAATGCTTGTTTTATTAATTCAAGTCCATTCACGTCAGGCTACTTGTGTATTTAAATATTCAACCAGTCCCTGAGGATCCGGAGAATATGCATCGGCTCCGATCTTCTTCCGGAAATCATCTGTCACCGGAGCCCCTCCTATGGCAACTTTTGCTTCCGGCACCGCCTCTTTGATCGCTTTGGTAATTTTCCCCATATTCACCATGGTAGTAGTCAGTAATGCAGACAACCCAACAATGGCGTTCTGATGTTCCTTCAGAGCAGCAACAAACTGGTCGGCTTTTACATCAGTTCCTAAATCAACCACTTTCCACCCATTGCCTTCCACCATCATGGAAACCAGATTTTTTCCTATGTCATGCAGATCACCTTCAACTGTACCTATAATCAGTGTGCCCTTCTCTTTCACTTCACCCGACAGGAAAAAAGGCTTCAAATGCATCATGGCAGTGCTCATCGCTTTAGCCGACATCAATACCTGGGGCACAAAAACTTTATTTTCACGAAACTTAATCCCAACCTTTTCCATGCCAATCATCAGTCCTTCGGTAAGAATTTGTTGAGCAGGAATGCCTTCATCAATAGCCTGCCTGGTCAACTCATCAGCACCTTCCTGACCCTTCATCTGGGGAGGGAAAGGAGCTGCCTTATTGATTTTTCCAAATTCAATACATTCGGCAATTTTTGCTAGTAGTTCACTCATATTTTTTTAAAAATTAATGATTTCTACAAAAATAGAGATTAATAAGGTGATGAAAATAGTATTTTATTAGAAAAAACTGGAAAATATTACTTTATTTCGAATCTTCCTAACTGTTTGTATTGAATGTTATGGTAAAAGTGCTTAGACATTATTTGTTTCATGCTTCCATTTTGGAAGAGCAGCAGGTTAACCCGTTAACAAGCAGCTTATATCTTACTGAGATAGGTGAGGTTGAGGTTGAGGAAGGAAGCATTTGGAATGTAGAGGGGAGGGCAGGGAGCTGCCTGTTGGCATTTTGTATAAAAGGAGAAGGTTTTGTGCTGCTTTTAGGGGAACAGATCCCTGTTTCAAACGACCAGTATTTTATTGTTCCTCCCGGTGAGGGGTTTAAATTTTATTCAGAATTAAAGACCAGGTCACGTTTTTTGTTTGCCGGATTTAGCGGAGTAAATTCCAGACAGATGACGAAGGAGTTTGCGCTGGTACGGAATCTGGTTCCTTCAGTAAATAATAGGGTCGCAAACCGGGAGATGCTTTTCGATGAAATATTCAACAACCTATCTAAAGGATATCATAATCAGAACCTGGAATATATTCATTTTTGCTTTGGCCATTTGCTGGCTACCTTTGTTTATGCTTATCGTACCAGTGATGATTTGGCCGATGAATTGAATCCTGTGGTGCGTAGGACGATCCAATTTTTAGAACGAAATTTACATCAGAAATTGTCCTTACAACAAATCGCTCATGAAGCGGGTTATTCTCCCACCTACTTATCGACTTTGTTTCGAAAAGTGACTAATTATGCTCCGTTGAGTTATTTTGCTCATTTAAAAATTTTAAAAGCATGTGAGTTTTTAGATTATACACGATTGAAAGTTAAAGATATTTCATACAGACTGGGCTATTCTGATCCATACTATTTTACCCGTGATTTTAAAAATAAAATGGGAATGTCGCCCCGTCAGTATCGTAACAGGATCAGGGGGTAGTTGACCGTCAGATCCGCTCATGAATTTTCATATCCTGAATCGACATCGATTTTATATCTTTACTCAAAATTTTTATTATGATTTTTGTTACGGGCGGTACCGGACTGATTGGGTCTCACTTGTTATTTGAGCTTCTTGCTTCGGGCAGGCGGGTAGTGGCATTGAAACGTGAAACAAGCCATGTTGACCAGGTACTCAGGACTTTCTCTTACTATACGGACCAACCAGAGAAGCTCTTTCAGTGTATTGAATGGGCCGATGGTGATATGCTTGATTATTACCGGATGGAAGATTTGTTAGACCAAATGGAGGAAGTTTATCACTGTGCTGCAATAATCTCTTTTCGCCCAGATGATCGTCAGCAGATGATTCGTAATAACCGGGAGGGAACGGCTAATTTAGTAAATGCAGCCCTGAAAAACCGGGTAGGAAAGTTTTGTCATGTTAGTTCTGTAGCAGCATTGGGGCCTGATATGCATGGCAGTTTGACTACCGAAAATTCAACTTGGGTACCCTCAAAGAAAATAACGGGTTACTCTGAAAGCAAATTCTACTCGGAAATGGAGGTTTGGAGGGGAATTGAAGAAGGATTGAATGCAGTAGTTATAAACCCTTCTATTGTTTTGGGGCCGGGTTTCTGGGATAACGGAAGTTCCCGTTTTTTTAAAACCATATGGAAGGGGATGAGGTTTTATCCCCGGGGAGTAACAGGTTTTGTGGATGTAAAAGATGTAACCAAAGCGATGGTAATGCTCATGGATTCTGAACGGTTTGAAACAACCCGGAATCAGCGTTTCTTGTTAAATGGAGGGAATTACAGTTACCAGGAACTCTTCAATCAGATTGCCGATGCATTGAACAAAGAGAGGCCATCCTATTACGCTTCCCAATTTTTGCTTCAGCTAGCCTGGCGGGGAGCTGCATTATATGGATTGCTTTCGGGAAAGGCTCCGGCTTTAACGCGTGAAACCGCAACAGCTGCTAATCAACGGAATGGATTTGACGGGAATAAAATTACCCGGACCATCCATTTTGAATATACACCTCTTGGCAAGACTATTGAGCAAACGGCCAAAATTTTATTACAGGAAATGCATAAGGGATAAAAAAAAAGAGGCTGGTCTCCATTGAGCCAGCCTCTTTTTCAGTGCATATTTTTATTTTCTAATTTTTGCTTCTTCGAATTCAACCCTGCGGTTCATCCTTCTGTTTTGGATGGAACTATTTGGTACAGCAGGTTTTTCTTCTCCGTAATAGTTGGATCCAACGTACGCATTGCTGATTCCTTTTGAAAGGAGGTATTTCACAACAGCCTGTGCCCTCTTTTCAGAGAGTTTCATGTTGTATGAATTACCACCAATATCACAGGTGTGACCACCAACAACGATGTCGTATTCTCTGCTGCTGCTCAATGTCTGAACCAGTTTATCAAGTTCTGAAATAGCTTCTGGTTTCAACACAGCTTTATCGAAGTCGAAATAGATAGTTGGGATTTCCAGCGTTTCTTCCAGTGGGCATCCATTGGCATCCACCTGAACTCCAGCCGGTGTATCCGGGCATTTGTCGAGGTAATCCGGAACGCCGTCACCGTCACTGTCAAGCGGGCAACCATTGGCATCCACCTGAACTCCAGCCGGTGTATTCGGGCATTTGTCGAGGTGATCCGGAACGCCATCGCCATCACTGTCAAGCGGGCAACCGTTAGCATCTACTTTTACTCCCTGTGGGGTATTGGGACATTTGTCGAGGTGATCCGGCACACCGTCGCCATCAGAATCGGGACATCCGTCAAATTTTGCCAGTCCTGGTGTATCCGGACATTTGTCGAGGTAATCCGGAACACCGTCACCATCACGGTCGAGCGGACATCCATCTTCATCAACCTGTACTCCCGGAGGAGTGTCCGGACATTTGTCTCTTCTGTCGGGAACGCCATCACCATCGGAATCTTTTCCAGCACCAAAGGAAAATTCAATTATACCGGAAAGTTTTACCAGGTTATCATGAACAGCGGTAAGCTGATCGTTGATGTGGCGCTCTCCATCGATTCCGTGAATATACCCGGCTTCAAGGAACAATGCTGTTTTTGGGCTGATCGGAATTTTTGTTCCAAGCCCTGCATTGAAATTAATTCCCTGGTCCATGTTATCCATCATATAACCAACTCCTCCTGATAAATATGGCTGTAGTGCACTGGTCTCAGATAAAATCTTGCCATTGAAAAATTTTAACCTGAGGTTTAGTGAAGGATTTGCAAAATCAATTCCATCACTGTAAATCCCACCTTCGCCTTTCAACATCAAATCAAAAGTCGGACTTAAATAACGGCTTAGGTAAAGATCCCCCATAAATCCTAAATCTTCTTTATCTAGATTATAGAATAAACCCGGACCCAAACCAATTGCCCATTTGCTGTCAGCATTTTGGGCAAATGCACTTCCCATTATGAATACGGAAAGAAAGAGCAAAGTAAATTTTTTCATAATCAATAATTTTTAACGTTTATTTTGTTGCAATTTTAATATAATTTTTTTATTATCTATAACGTAATTAATTTTAAATGGTTTTAATCATCATTTTAATTTCAAACAAATTTATACAATATCTTTAAAAATAAAAGCATAAAAGTAAAATTTGTTCATTTATCCTGTTGAATATTATTATTCAGAGCTGCTACCAATGTTTTTTATTGTCAAATAATTTTACTTTAATGCATAAAAATGATCGTCTTTATTGATATGAAACAGGCTATTCTATCGTATCCAATCTGGTCAGCTTTTTCGTTTCGCAATGGTCGTGATTCCTTGTGCCCTATTTTGAGAGATATTTTCTTTCAGTATGAGAAGCAATAATCCCTCTTAGACAGAATATTATCCGAAATAATTATTCAGCAGTAGAATCTTTATTCTCTGTTTCTGTATTATGTTCTTCCTCCTTTTCTTCTTCAGGAAAAATCAATAAATTTTTGCTAAGCAGGATGTTGTACCAAAGCAATACTTTTTTTATATCGGAAACATAAACTCTA